>DAHWUG010000001.1:208199-350995 GCA_027334715.1 Nanobdellota archaeon | reverse complement strand
GGGAGATATTGTTTTAGACCCATTTGTTGGTGGTGGAACAACTATTGCAGTAGCAGAAAAAAATAAAAGAAAATGGATAGGAATAGATGTAAGTCCAACAGCTTGTAAACTTGCTGAAAAAAGATTAAAGGATTTGGGAGTAAAAGATATAGTTATTTTGGGATTGCCTACATCAATACACGAATTACACGCATTACCACCATTTGAATTTCAGAATTGGGTCTGTAAGCAATTAAACGGGCGTTCATCTGATAGGAAAAGTGGAGATATGGGAATAGATGGCTATACTCTTGATGGAACACCAATACAAGTTAAACAAAGTGGTTTAGTTGGTCGTAATGTTGTAGATAATTTTGAAACTGCAATAAGGAGAGCTGGTAAGAAAAAAGGCGTTATTGTTGCCTTTGATTTTGTTAAGGGAACTTATGAAGAAGTTGCAGAAGCAAAGAATAGAGAAGGTTTACAGATTAAGTTATTGGAAGTTGCAGAAATGCTTAAATCTGATTTTAACCCAAACGAATTATTTTAATTTTTTTAATTATAAAAGTCCCGACAAGTTAACAATATACTATTCGTCTACATTGTTAAGTAAGAGGGACTTAACCATTGAAAAAAACTGAAAAATCAAGAATATTTCAAAGGAAACAAAAACTTAAAAAGAAGAGGATAAAACACTAAAAACATTAGATAGAGCACGTATAGCTTATAGGGTTTTGGAAAGAGTGCCTTATGGGAAGAGATATTCACCTTTATAGGGATATTAACCCAGGAACAGCATCATATTCTATTCTCTCTTTTTTGCCACTTTCATCTCTTCCAGGAAAGAAAGGGTTATCTCCAGTTAGGGCAGAATTAATCTTATCTCCCTTTATAGTATATCCTCTGCGATTTTTTTGGATAGGATACCACTTGCCGCAGAATAATGCCTTATAACTTCTTGTTTTTCCAGATAAAGAAAAGGTATTTGCATAAGAAGGAAAATCCTCAACAGGAACAAGCATATTCATTCCGTTAACAACAACTGACTCCAACCTCATTTTTTATAATGGATTTACCAAAAAATCCGATGGATTATATAAAGAATTTTCGTTTAAAAGCATTTATGTTGCTAAGTTACATCTAGTATGAATCAGCATACTACATAATTTATTACATTATTTATTCCCACTTTGTTTATTACGGGTGCAGCGTATGTGCTGTTGCAGAATGTTACTTTATTGTTTGCACCCATTAATGTAACCTGTAAAACGTGTGTCTGGCTGCTTACATTTATTGCATCGTAATTTCCTGAAATATAAATTGAAACAAGGTTATTTGGCTTATCAACATAATCTTTTTGCCAGTCAAGGTTGTAATATAATGCCAAGTTTGTTTTTGTAATGTTTGCGGAAGGTTGAACAGTTTCAGTTGGTGCAGAGGTATTTGCATTGTTATTGCTTGTCTGGGGATTTGTTCCTGTTTTTGCAGGGCTGCTTAATATTATGTACAATAAAACAATAACTGCGATTACGATAATAATAAAGGAATAAATCCACGTCTTTTTTTTCTTATGCATAAACTGATATCGAATGACTTACTTTTAAGTTTTGCTGTTTGTGTTTAAGTCCGCAATAACTTCTTCTTCCTTCATCTTTTCTTCAAGCAATTCATGTGCTTTTCTGCTAATTTTCTCGTCAGCTATGCTTCTTTTACGGACTTCTTCAACGCCAAAAGCAGTAGGAGGAGATGATATTGTTTTCCATATCAGAATATAGTGGTCATCAACAAATTGTGCCATTGCCTCGGAAGAAGTCCATGCGCCGTTGAATCTGTTAACAACTCTGTATCCAAAAGAATTCCCGTCTTCAAACTTTCTTAGTTCGTACGGCATTATTTTATCTGCTCTTTTTTGTTTAAAAGTATTTGTATGCTAAATTGGGAAGATGAAAAATAAAAAATGGCCCCGATGGGATTTGAACCCACGACACCCGGATTAAAAGTCCGGTGCTCTATCCAGGCTGAGCTACGGAGCCTTAGCTGATTGAGCAAATTTGTATTTAAAAAAGCTTTCTACTAAGAATTAATTTAGTTTCTGCTTAGAAATTTCTCATAAGCCATCTTAGTTCCAACCAATTTAAGGTTATGCCATCTACCTTTATTCTTTAGAGATTCCATTCTTTCTTCTACAAACTTTTTTGTGTAATCAAATCCTTTAATTTTTGCAAACTGTTCTACAACCTCTGAACTAACATAATAGCTGATTAAAGTACCTATACTAAATCCCAAAGCAGAACCACCAATAATAAAAGGGACAAACCCTATGACATTTTCTAAATTATTTTGTTCCATTTTTTACAGATGCTTTCTTAATTTTTCCTCAAAATCTTCCATAGGCATAGAGCCTATGAATTGATCAATTGGCTTCCCGTCCCTGAAAAGTATGAAGTTAGGTATTGACATTACCCTAAACTTCTGTGCTACTGCCTGGTTCTCATCAACATTTATCTTTGCAAAATTTATTTTTCCGCTAAACTTTTCAGAAAGCTCTTCCATTACAGGAGCCATCATCAGGCAAGGCATGCACCAATCTGCAAAAAAGTCAACAAGGACAGTGCCTTTCTTGGTAAAATCTGGGAATTCATTTTCTGTTAGCTCTGTGACACCCTTCTTTTTTATTTTTGCTGTTTTCATGAATTCTAAGAATTATCTGGGTTTATAAAAGTTTTCTTATCTTTTATTGTATCTTATATAATTTTAAATAGGGTCTATACAAATAATTTTTATGGATGAAATAAAAACAGGAGTTTACAGGCATTATAAGGGAGATTTTTATGAAGTTATTGAATTTGCCCAGCATACAGAAACTTCAGAAGAATTAGTTATTTACAAATCAATTAAAAGCGGAAGAATATGGGCAAGGCCGAAGATAATGTTTCTTGAAAAAATAGTTCTTGAAGGCAGAGAAATTCCAAGATTCTCTTATTTAGGAAAATGATCCTATTTCCCCGTGTGCCCGAATCCGCCTGTTCCTCTTTCTGATTCTGAAAGATTATCAACTTCTTCTATTACCATATATGGCCTTGGTATGACCATTATCTGCCCAATCCTTTCCCCAACTTCATAAATCTCATTTGAGAATCTATGGAACCTGAATATCATTTCCCCCCTGTATCCTGAATCAAGGACGCCGATTGAATTTTTCAGCATCATGTCCTTGTTTGTCACGCTGCTTCTCGGAAATAACAAGCATACATATCCTTCTGGAATTTCAAGAGTCAAACCTGTCCCATATTCTATGAACTTGTCTGTTATCTCCATTCTTGTTGAAGCAACGTCCATGCAAGCATCCCCCTCTTTTGCATATTTGGGAAGTTTTGCATCAGGATGTATTTTTTTTATCTTTACTGTGACTGACATTTTAAGATTTCATCCAAGCTTTTGTATTCCTGGAATTCAATCCCTCCTTCTTTTAGCATTATCAATGATTTCTCAATATCATTCACCCAATGTTCAGGCAACGGCTTCATTGATGATCCGATAACTTTAATGATTCCTGATTGTATGACTCCCTTTGAGCAATTAGCGCAAGGAACTGTTGGAGGCCCCATTCCAACAAGATATAATTTGCTCCCCCTTAATGAAATCCCGTGCCTTGCTGCATTGTAGATTGCATTTGTCTCTGCATGGTATACATAATCATATTTTGTCGGCCTTTCCCATTTGTTATCCCCCTCATTAACCCCTCTTGGAAATCCATTGTATCCTGTTGAAATTATTTGTTTCTCAGGCCCGACGATAACAGCGCCGATTTTGCTGGAAGGATCTTTTGACTTAAGCCTAACAACATCTGCAATCCTTATGAAATATTCATCCCAATCCATTTTATTTTAGGTTAACATCACTTTATAAAAATCGTTGTGATGAAATGGCTATGAGTAGTCTACGAACATTTGCTGAAGCCACATGCGCATTTTTCACAGCCTTCAACAAAAATTAATGTTCTTCCACATGATGGACAGAAATTCCCGCTTGTTCCTTCTCTTTTTTTATGATTATTATTTTTAACACCATTTCCAGTTAGCATAGCTTCCTGCTGAAGTAAAGAATCTAATGCTTTTGCAACAGCATCTGGCAAGGAAGTTACTCTATTTTCTCCAATACCAACCTGTGTTTCTCCTCCAATGCTTCTAAATTGTTCTGAATAACACTCAACAGGGATTCCTCCTTTTAGACCTAAAGAAATTGATCTTGCCAAAGCCTCTGCCATTGCAGTTACATCTTTTCCTCCTTTACCTATGCTTATAAAGGTTTCATAAGGAGCTACAGGTTTTCCATTTTTATCATATTCAAAACTTAAATTAACAAAAGAGTTGCCGAATGGTGTTATTGCTTTTACAGTTGGACCGAAAACAAATTCAGGTCTTGGCCTATTAAGCCTTTCGATAATTACATCTCTTACATCAACTATTCCTTCCAATCCTCTTTCTCCATTTCCTGGAGCAGAACCTTTTATTTGTAATGGCTGCCCTTTTCTTGTTCCATCCCTGTAGAAAGTAATTCCTTTTATGCCTAGATCATAAGCTAGAATAAAAGCATTTTCAATATCTTCCACAGTTGCACTATTTCTGAAGTTTGTAGTTTTGCTGATAGAATCATCAACATGGCTTTGAACAATAGATTGCATTCTCAAATGGTCTTCAGGGCTTATATCATAAGTTGTGACAAAAATGTTTTTTATCCTTGAGAGATTTTCTTCTCTTTTCTTGAATTCCTCTTCACTCTCACTTTGCCCTCTTTTTATCTCAAATTCCTGCAAAGAGCCCTTAGTTTTGACAAGCTCATGGAATCTGCTAGCTTCATCATCATTTGCCAAGAAATTATATTTTTCCAATTTTTCCTGGAGAACAGGGTTAAACATATCTACTTTTGTGCCTTGAACAGTTGTTCTTTCGTAAACAAGGGCATATTCTGGCTCCATTCCGCCTGTTGTTTGTGCAACAAACGCAGTTGTCCCTGTCGGTGCAAGGGTCCTGACAATAGCATTTCTTTTTGGTCTCCCATTTCTATGATGGCTGTATTTGAAATTAGGGAAAGCCCCTAGTTCTTCTCCTCTTCTGAAAGATTCATCATCACTAACTTCTTCCCAGAATTTTAAAAGTTCATCTACAAAACTTCTGGCTTCATGTGAATTATAAGGCAATTCAAGTCTATAAAGCATGTTTGCCAGTCCCATGAATCCAACGCCAATTTTCCTGTTACTCTTCTGTGTTTTTTCTATGTCTGGATTAGTAAAATGATTTTGGTCTATTGCATTATCAAGGATTCTAGTAAGCAATCTTGTACTTTCTTCAAAGTTTCTCCAGTTTACAGTATAGTCAGATGGATCTGTATTAGATTTATTTAAAATCTTCTCTAAATTTGTATGGCCTAAGACACATGCTTCATTCCCAAGCAAAGGCTTTTCCCCGCAGGGATTAGTTGCCCTCATTTCTCCAACGCCAATAGGAAGGTTTACATCCTTTCCTTGCTCATCTTTTTCACCAATATAATCATCAATTAACTGTTCCAGAGATTTCCCAGGATATTCTTTTTTGATTCTCTCAATAGTCTGTATTGATTCAGGATCTTTCTGTTCCAATAAAAATCTCTTGAAATTTCTTGGATGTGTAGGATTATGGTCGTTAATATGGCCCGTTATAATTGCTCCTGGCTCTCCATTAAACCATGCGCCAAAAGCAAGGTGCCTCAAAACCTTCTTTGCATCAAGATAAACAAATCCATCTTTAATTTTTCCGATTATCCTATATTCTTCACCTAATCCTTCAGGAAGCCAGGGGCTTAATACATCAACTCCGTTTTTATCAAGTATTAAAGATAATTTTGATTTTTTATTCATCCCAACAACTCCTGCCGCATCTTTCAATTGCTCTTCGCTGTAAAATCTAGGAATATGTGGTCTTAACTCAGGATTATAATGTGGATTTATTAGCGGGTAAAATCTTTCTTCTCCTTCCGCTTTTGCAGCTTTCATGAATTCATGATCAATTGCAACAGAAATATTTGCTGCAGATACTGTTCCATCGCTGCTTTTTGAATAAATAAACCTAATAACATCTGGATGATTCCAATCAAGCATGAACATGTTTGCACCCTCTCTTTTTCCCCCCTGATTCATGGTTTTTCCTAATGCATTTGAGTACATAGCCATGAATGAGACAGGTCCATCTGTAATCCCGCCTGTTCCGTGCAGAGTTTCATTTGCAGGTCTTAAATTGGAAAAATTAAACCCTGTTCCGCCTATTGAAGCTTGTATTGCTGCTGCATCGCCTATTGTCTTGAAAATGCTTTCACGGGAATCATAAAGGTCAAGAACAAAGCATGCAAATAGCTGTTCTTTTATTTTGCTTTCCTGATTTAGCTCATTCAAAAGTGCAGAATCGGGAGGATTTCCAGAATTCCTAAGTTTAGATTCTAATTCTTCTGCAACAATCCTGTGACCTCCATTGGCCATATAAGGAGTATTTGGGAAAATTTCTCTGTTAATAAATTTGTAAAATATATCTGTTGTTATATCTGCGGTTTGGCTTTGATTATTTCTTGAAAGCCCATCTGCTGCTAATCTAGATGTCCTGTAAAAAACCATTTCAGGGGTTTCAGCAAACTTCTTTGTTTTAGAATCCTTTTTCCCCCACTTGTCAAGAAGCACTTTGTGATACTCTGGTGATGCATTCTTATTCTGAAGTCCATTTAGAGTTTCCTGAGCAACATAATCTGGCATAAGAGCTAATTTAGCAAGAATTCTGTCAGTATTGTATATATTGACGCCATCTACAGAAAAATTATCAAGTAAAGACCTTAATTGGTTGAAATAACTTTCTCTTTGGCTATTCCCTGTCGCTTGTTCCACAGAAGTCCCCATTTTACAATTCTTTCAGCTCCTTTTTGAAATCTTTTATGTCCTGAAAATCACGGTAAACAGAAGCAAAGCGGATGTATGCAACATTGTCAAGCTTCTTTATTTTTTTCATGACTATTTTCCCTATAAAATCGCTTTTTATCTCTTTTTTGCCTGTTTTTCCAAGCTGCTCCTCAGTTTCATTTATCATTTTTGTTATTTTTTCCTTTGCAACAGGCCTTTTCTCAAAAGCCCTTTCAATCCCTGTCTCAAGTTTTTCCCTTGAGTATTTTTCCCTGCGTCCGTCTTTCTTTATCACAAAAAAGTCACCATGGCTCAATCTCTCGTAAGTGGTGAACCTCTTTTTGCATTTCAGACACTCACGGCGCCTTCTCGTTCCCTCAGGAGAACCCCTTTTATCAGTTACCTTGGAATCTCCTCCGCAATATGGGCAATTCATTGTATACAACCTATTGTATATGCAACACTCTTTTATCCCAAGAGCTTGTATAATCTTTATATTTAGTAATAAATCTCTTTAAATACTTTATTCACTATTTATGAATTATAAAACTATATAAAATGTGAGAGTATTAAAAGATTAATGGAGAGTCGGAAAGCGAGTAATAGAATAAACAAACTATGTAAAAATTGTAAGAAAGTAAAGTTAATGTGGTCAAGATCTAAATTTTGTGATGATTGTGTAAAAATCAGATTAAAGGAAAGCTACGAACATCATAAAAAAATAGCCAGAAAAAATTCTAAGCTATTCTATTATAAAAATAAAGATAATCCTTCTTTTAAATATGAGAGAAACGAAAAATATAAAATTTATCATAAAAAGAGAAGCGAAGAAGATAATAATTTTGCAGTATCAAATAGATTAAGAAATTTGCTTTATCAAGCCCTGCAGAAGTATACCAAAAGCGGAAAATCATTTACTTCCGAAAAATATGGTATAAACTTTAATAATATAATGAAAAGTCTAGAACCGTTTCCGAAAAATCTTAGGGGATGGCATATAGATCATATAAAACCATTATCTTCTTTTAATTTAGAAGACCCTTATGAAACAAAGAAGGCTTTTTCTCCAAAAAATCATCAATGGCTAAGAGCTTCTGAAAATATAAAAAAGGGAAATAAAATATCAAACGATTTTTCATAATAGTTCTATAAATAGATTTTTATCATATACTGTATAAACACCCTTTTCCAACATATTTTTTGCAAAGTTTATAAACTAGAGCAACCTAAAACATTTATGACAACAGCATTGGGCATATTGGCATCTAATCTTGGGATATCTCTTCCATTGCTTGTGATTCTTTTCTTGCTGTTTGTGATATGGACAGCTATCTGGAAAGGCCTTGCATTGTGGAGATCTGCTAGAATGGGCCATGTTGTATGGTTCATTGTTTTCTTGCTGGTAAACCTTTTAGGGATTCCAGAGATAATTTACCTTATTGTGACAGAGAAGAATTATTTTAAGATTAAGAAAAGAAGATAGTACTTGCCTGTGAATCATAAGTTATTTAACAGCATATTTATAGTATAATTCCTGTTTTATCCAGCTGAATAAAAAATGACAAAAATAATACAGGCAGAAGAGAGCAATGCACAGGAGATAAAAAAAGTACTCCATCCTCTTGTCAGCGAATGGTTTTTTTCAAAATTCAATGAGCTTTCTCTGACACAAAAATACGGGGTCATGAATATCTGGAAAAGAAGGAACATCCTGATTTCTGCAGAGACCGGGGGGACAAAGACGCTTACAGCTTTTCTCTCCATTTTAAACTATCTTGTTATCCTTGCAGAAAAGAACGAGCTGAAAAACAAGGTTTATGCTGTCTATTCTTCTCCATTGAAAGCTCTTTCAAGTGACATAAGAAAAAATCTCGTAGAGCCTTTGCATGACATAGAAGGGCTTGCTGAAAAAAAAGGAATAAAGCTGCAGAAAATAAGAATTGCCCTAAGGACAGGGGACACGACAGCATATGAAAAGACAAAGATGCTGAAAAATCCTCCCCATATTCTTATAACAACTCCTGAATCACTTGCGATAATTCTAACAAGCAAGAATTTCATAGAAAATCTGAAAGAAGTTGAGTTTTGTGTTGTTGATGAAATTCATTCTCTTGACAACAAGCGCGGAGCTTATCTCAGCATTACGCTTGAAAGATTGAACGAAATCAGCACTTCCTGGCCGGTAAAAATTGGGCTAAGTGCAACTATAGAGCCGATGGCAGAAGTTGCAAGGTTTCTTGTTGGCATTTCAGACGACAGGGAAGTTTCAATTGCAAAAATAAATCTTGAGAAGAAAATAGACATTCAGGTCCTGAGTCCTGTGAAGAATGTTGTGGAAGACGAAGGTCTGCACATCAAGATGTACGACCTTATATCAAAGCTTGTCCAGGAGCACAAGACAACACTGATTTTCACAAACACTCGCTCTGCAACAGAAAGAGTTGTAAATTTTCTTAAAGAGAGATATCCGACAGTTTATGGCGATGAAAACATAGCTGCGCATCATTCATCTCTCAGCAAGCAGCATAGATATGATATTGAAGAGCGTTTAAGGCAGGGAAAACTGAAAGTTGTCGTATGTTCAACATCCCTTGAATTAGGTATTGACATTGGATTTATTGACCTGGTGATTATGCTTGGCTCTCCGAAATCATCATCAAGGGCTTTGCAAAGGCTTGGAAGGGCAGGCCACCAGCTTCACAGCATGGCCAAAGGAAGATTCATAATTCTTGACAGGGATGATTTAGTTGAATGCTCTGTCATACAGAAAGAAATGGTTGAAAGAAAGATAAACAAAATCAGATTTCCCAGAAACTGCCTTGATGTACTTTCCCAGCAGATATTCGGAATGGCAATTTACAAAATCTGGAAAGAGCAGGAGTTATTTAATGTCATAAGAAAAAGCTATTGCTATTCAGACTTGACAAGAAGCGATTTCCTTGATGTTATAAGTTATCTTTCAGGCGAATACGCCCTTGAGAAAAACCATATATATGCAAAAATATGGTATGACAAGGAAACAAAGGAGATCGGAAAAAAAGGAAAGATGGCCCGTGTTCTTTATCTGACAAACATAGGAACAATTCCTGAAGAGTCATTCATCAAGGTCAAGGTTGCAGGAACAGAGGAAGTTGTCGGGATGATTGATGAATCTTTCCTTTCAAGGATGAGGGCAGGAGATGTATTTGTCCTTGGAGGAAAAAAATACCTTAACAGATACACAAGAGGGATGAACCTTTATGTTGCCTCAGAAGTAAGAAAAAATCCCACAATACCTTCATGGTTTTCAGAAATGCTTCCATTAAGCTTTGATTCAGCTGTTGAAATAGATCATTTCAGGACGCTTATGAAAAAAAAGCTTAAATCAAACCAGCCTAAAAAGCAAACCCTTGAATTCATCAGCTCTTATCTTTACGTTCCTTCTGAAACAGCAGAGGCAATTTACAATTATTTTCTTGAGCAGCATAGCTTTCTTGAAATTCCAGATGAAAACACAGTAATAGTTGAGAAATTCACAGACAATGACAAAAAATATCTTTTGTTTCACACCCTTTATGGCAGGAGGGTGAATGACGCGTTATCAAGGGCAATAGGTTACATGATAGGTGCTTTGGGGGGGAGGGATATTCAGGTGGGAATTTCAGACAACGGATTCTTTCTTTCTGGGGAAAATATGATTATAACGAGAGCTCTTTCAGAGCTTAAGGAGAAAAATCTTGAGAAATACCTTAAGGAAGCAATAGACCGGACAGATGTTTTGGCAAGGCGTTTTCGCCATTGCGCAACTCGTGCCCTTATGATTTTAAGGAATTACAAGGGAGTAAGAAGAACAGTTGGAAAACAGCAGATGAAATCGCATTTTCTTCTGGCAGCTGTAAAAAAAATATCAAATGAATTTCCCATTCTTAAGGAAGCAAGAAGGGAGATTTTTGAGGATTTGATGGATGTTGAGAATGCAAAGCTTGTTCTTCACTGGATTGAGCAAGGCAAGGTAAAGATAAAGATGGTTGAAACTCCGATTCCTTCTCCATTTGCATTAAACCTTATTCTTCAGGGCCATTCAGATTTGATAAGGATTGAGGACAAGCAGGCATTTCTCCGAAGAAT
This sequence comes from Nanobdellota archaeon, assembly GCA_027334715.1. GTDB lineage: Archaea > Nanobdellota > Nanobdellia > Pacearchaeales > GW2011-AR1 > ASMP01. The sequence continues at coordinate 339,990 of DAHWUG010000001.1, read as the reverse complement.
GCATCAGCTTCATATGCAGAATGTGATAAAGAGAGGGAAAATTGATGGCTAATCAAAGAATAAATCTATCCCAAAATTTGCATCTTCCAGCAATGATAAAGAGATTTTTCTTGTTGATTTAATGGCATTTTTCCTAAAGTTAATTAATTCATTGAAATGGTATTCTATGAAATTTTCATCTTCTTCAGAATCAGCAAAGTACATAACTCCATCAATAAAATCGTATCCAACTGAATCCATCTGTATTAATAATTCCGGTGAATTTTTAAGGATTTATATAACCAGATTAAAAATGCCTAAAGCCAAAAACAGATAGTAAAATGTTTAGTAAATCATTGCACAATCTGGAAGGGCATTTCCTTTGATTCATAATTGTCCAGATATATCTTGAGTGTGTAGTTTCCTGGAGTTTGCGGAATTGATATACTTCCAAATCCAAAAGTTCCTGACTGGATTGTAATCTCATTCCCATGCCATACAGTTCCCGTATCATTTCCGTTTGCATCAAGAATCTTAAGAGTTACCACAACCGGCTTGCTGACATCTGACACTCCTGAAATAGAGACCAGATCGCTGGCTTTGAAACTGCTTGTCACAGTCCCTGTCATTCCTGGTTTTAGCTGTGTTCCCGCAGGAAAGACCTGGAATTCTGCAGAGGTGATGTCTCCAGTAAATCCCTTTGTTGTCTGATTTCCTGAAGAGCCAGAAGGAGCTCCTGAATTTGAGCCTGATGAAGGAAGAACGTAAAAGACAACAAGACCAACGATAACAAATGCCAGAACAATTACAATGCCTATAAGGGCTTTGTTCGCCATCTTTTATTTATTACTAACGCAGAATCATAATTTAAATCTTTCCCTGCCCTGATTTAAATATAAAAATTTGTGTTGAAAAATGCCGGGTAAAATTGCCAAATAATAAAGTTTATATTCTCTTTACCTTAAAATTATAATATTAACATGGCAGAGCAAAAATACGAATTCATTGGCAAATGCCTGTTCTTCCCAGTAGAAGGAATTCTTGTAATAGGGGATTTGCATATTGGCTATGAGGAAGCCCTGATTGAATCTGGAATTCTTGTTCCAGAAATGCAGGTTAAGGACGTAATTGAAGATTTAAGGAAAATCATAAAAAAAATTCAGGATGAGAAACATTCAATAAAGAAAATTGTCTTTCTCGGAGATGTCAAGCACATGTTCAGCTGGGAATACATTGAAAAAAAGAACTTCAACAAAATACTTGAATTTCTCAATGAGTATGTTAAAGAAAAAGACATTGTAATAATAAAAGGAAATCACGATACATCAGAGCTTGGCTTGCCCCTCAAAAATTATTACATTGAAAATGACATTGCCTTTCTTCATGGCCATGTTTCTTATCCTGGAGCATTTGACAAAAAAATAAATTTTGTGGTTTCAGGCCATCTTCATCCTTCTGTCACGCTTGCAGAGAATCCTGGCGTGAAAAAAGAAAGCTACAAATGCTTTCTACAGGGAAAATCAAAAGGCAAGACTTTCATTGTCGTTCCAAGTTTTGTCAATTTCTATGAAGGAATTCCAGTAAATGAATACAAAGACGACTTTTGGGAGGATTTTTCAATAATTCCCAGAAAGGACATTTTAAATTTCAAGGTATATGTAATAGGAGAAGACAAAGTGTATGAATTTGGAAAAGTGGGGGAGCTGAATTAGAACTTTACCTTTCTAAAACATACCTGCAATTTTCAAGATACTGCCTGACTAAGCCCATATCAAGCTGATTATCGCTCGTTCTTACCCCGCTTTCTGTATCAATGCTAATTCTTCTTCTAGGGAAATATGTAAAAAGAGAGTTTAAGACAGTTTTAACATTACTTGGTTTTATTCCGCCAGCGTACACAAGACCAAGACTATCTAAATCATGGCTCTCTGCTATTTCTCTACCAAACCTTATTGCTAAACTATTCTCATCTAATGTAAGGTCAAGGTTTGTTCCATGGCTCGGGTCAAACATGACATAATCAATAAAACCTCTTCTTTCCCTGACTTGTTCAATTAATGGCCCAATTTCCCCAGTTTTTACGTCCTGAACTCCTTCTCCTTTCCACACTGCATAGCCTCCTTCTGAAGATTGCTTGTCAGAAACAGCTACTTTAAAGATTGGATTAAACCCCATCATTCTGATTTTTTCTAAAACATTTAATGAAGGAGGAAGAATATTAAGCTGAAGAATAGTTCCCATTGGAATTATGGCAGCTACTTTTTCAAGGTCGCTAATAATTGTTTCACCATCTTTTGTATAATAATGAACTGCAGGAATCATCCTGTAATTCCATGTTTCTTGGCTTAATTCTCCTAGGTCTGCAAACTTTGGCTGCCTTGGGTTTTGGGTTCCTTGATTAATGCTTTTGCTTGATACTTGATACCCAATGGCTAAATGGAAAGGGAATTCACCATTTTCCCTATAAATTTTATTAATCTCCCTTAATTGCTCACGATTAGAAACTGCGCTCACAGAAATAAAGTTACTGCTAACCATTAAAACAGAAAAATAATCTTCTTTTTAAGAATTATTGTGATGATTTATTCTTTCTTCTTGCCCTTTTCTGGCTTGCCCTTACCCCTAAGGATAATAAATACAGCTATTAATGCTCCAATGACCAATACTATGAATATTGTCGCTATAATTCCCTCCGGTGTGCCTAATGCTCCAATAATTGCACCGGTTATTGTTGCAAAAAATCCCTTTGGTGGTGTTGAAGGTGCAGGTGCTGCATTGATTGGTGTTGGGGCTGGATTTGCAGGGGCCTGTGTTGAAGGCAAAATTAAACGTCCGCCATATACAGAGCCACCTGTTGATGCCGTTGCAACAGGTGCAGTTGTCTCCATTATCATAAACATTGAAAAGCTGGGTGTTGTTGCTAGGTAATAATCGAAAGTATTATCTGTGCTAAGATATTCTGTTGATAATTGCACCCATTGTTCATTTACGAGGTGGTACAAGAAAACATCTAAATGATTTGTGATTTTATCAACTGGAACTTTGAAATATATTGTATAATTGCTGCTATTGTCCGGATAAACACTGAAATTAATGTACTTTATGACATTCAGCATGTTGGACGGAGGAGCAGGACTTGGGAAAACATCAAATAAGGATACAGATACATTTGTTCCATTATTAAGACCTGTTACATTCTCAAGATAATAATAAACATTTGGATTTACTGGGATATAAACCCCGCTTGAATCTGCTGTCCCGCTGTCTGAGTTCTGTATTCCATACAAAGTTAAATAGATAATTTTGTAATATGTATTTGTTCCATCGCTTATGCTTACATTAACATTATAATTCCCATCTTCTAAATTGACATTTGAAAGGTTAACTGAAGTAACTGAATAATTTAAATTTGCTCCATTAAAAAAGTCATCCAAAGTTTTGCTCGTTGTTGTAGGAATTATATTTTTGATTAAATTATGTAAAGTTATGTTTCCGATATCCTGGCTTATTAAATCGCTTATATGGGTTTTGTTTTGACCTATGCTTCCATAACCTTCATCACTGAAAATGGTGTAATTGTTTCCAGATTTTGTAAAAATAATATTTCTATCAGAAGTTACACTAAGATTGTTTGCTGCTAACTCACTATTAATAGTCGTTATATTTGGTAATATTTCTGATAAATTAATGCTAACATTTCCCTCCTGTCCAGGTACATTAGTAGTTACTTCTAAATTAATAAGATTAGAAGAAACTGATAAATAAGTTAAATTGATAAAATTTGTGTTGTTTGCTATTTCAGCTGTCCCATTTATCGCATTTAAAAAATCAGAAATATTAAAAGTAATACTGGATATATTATTACAACCAAAACTCAAGTTATTGAAATTAGAACATCCAATTTGGTTGACAAGATCAGCCATGTTTATATCATTTGAGGTTAATTTTTGCGGGTCAAAAGATGTGCCTGCCGTATTTAGATAAAGATTTGCTGTTACATTATCTTGAGTTATTTCAATGCTTATGTTTGTGGCATTAATGAAATCACTAATAGAAGAAGCTTTCATCAAAGGGACAATTGCCACGATGGCAAATATAATTAACACCCCTCCAATCAAAAGTAATTTGGAGTTGCTCATTTTCTGTCTTTTTAAAACTCCCTCTTACTTTATAAACTATTCGGTGATAAAATGGCTTTTTTGTTTTCATTATATTACCAGATAAGTCCTGCTCCAACGCCTAATTTAATTCCTGAATAATCTGACTCTGAAATGCTTTCTATTGCAGCGTCTATACTAACGCCTTTCACCTGCAGGCCTGCACCCACTGAAATCGTTTTTCTATTGTTGAAATCCCAGGAAGAGCCGACCCTTATTGGCAAAAACCCAAGGATATTGTATTCCAATCCTGCTGAAATTAGTGCTGCAGGCTGCTCATCAAGACCATTGGATAACCTTAACTGCATAGCATTGCCTATTGATAGATTCCCTTTTTTGACTGCAAATCCAAGCCGTATAAGCCTGGAGAAGCCGGAATTTTCCATCAGATAGCTTTGGAAATCGCGTGCTTGACTGTCTGCATTAATTGCTGATTGTGTTGTGAGTTTTGTTGAATCAGTGCATGTTTTAACAAAATCTCCTGATGAATTCCTGGCTGTTTCGCAGTCTGTTCTTTCATAAATGAGCCGGTTTTTGTCCCATCTCATGCTGTTAATAGCATTGACAATAACAGCAGATATAGTCACTTCTTTATCTGGCATCTGAAGCACTGCCCCCAAATCTGCGCCAATTCCTGCCCCTGCTTTCCCGCCGCAGTTTCCGCCTTTTAAAAAATTAATGCTCGTGCAGTTGCCCCCATAACTTGTATAAACCGTCTGCGCTTCTTCTGTCGCGGAAAATGAAGGATTTGCATTTATTCTTGAACCTAAATCTTCTGCAGAACCAATGAAATGCCCTATAGTGTATTTCCCTGTAATTCCTACAGACAATACATTTTTCTGTAGATAAAATGGTAATGCAAAACTTGCAGCAGCAGTTGTCGCAGCCCATGCATGCCCTTTTGATCCATTTGCAGTAAAAAATTGGCCAGGACCTGTCTGTCCAGCATTTCCATACAATAAAAGCTGCATTGCGTCGCTGTTTACTGATAAATCTCCTTGCCCTGATGTGCCTATTTCAAAAGCAAAATTACCCGCTGAAAAGCCAAATAGTGACGCATTAAATTTTGTGCTAACTGTAAGGGATGAATCTGGCGCTAATTTATTCATCAATGTCTGCTTGTCTGCAGAGCTCAGATAATGATTGGCATATCTTCTGAAATCAGAAAAACTGTAAATATTGCTGTCAAATTCCAGATCTGCATGCGGAAGGCTTATGCTGAAATCAGGATTTCCTTCAGTTGCCAGCATAGCGGGGTTCCAGAAAACTGATTCATAACCTCTAGCCATTGAAGTATATGCTTCACCCATACCAAGCGCTCTGGTAGAAGGATTTGGAAGCTGCGCTTTGAGCATCGCAGGCATTAAAAGGCTTGCCAGTCCCAGAATTATTTTTTTCATTGTTGTCCTTCCCTGCTCTGTGAAACAAAAATTCTTGCTGTAACATCAAGATTTACATTCATAGAATCTGCAGATGTAATTTTTATAGAACTGCTTGATTGGTTGCTGACATAACCTCTTGTCTGAATCCATAACGGATTTCCCATGCCTGCTGCATTCTGCAGCATATTAATTGATTCTTGCGGCAAAATGATTGAATCTGTCTTTAGAGTATCTGTTGTCTCAAGGCTGATTGGAAAAATTATATTCCCTTTTCCATAATTATTAAGCCCGCTGGAATCAGAAGAAATGAATAATGTGTCAGTTGTGTATATAGGTGTTCTTTTTGCAAAACTGAGCGTAAGCACAGTTCTTGCTCTTGCAGAATCTGTTTCTATGCTTCTTAGTGCATCTCTGAGCGCCCCGTACATCTCATATTTTTTTGGCACAGAGCTGATTTTTGCTGAAATTCCGGATGGAATTAATCCAAAAGTAAAGAAATCATTCAAATATACTGCGCTTGTCCCTAAAGGCATGTAAGTGTCTATATCCCATCTTGGCATGAACGGAACATCCTTGCAAGATGTAAAAGCTGAGACAAGAATAGCACATAGGCCTGTAGCTCTTAAAACTTTTCTTCCTAACTTCTCGGATAAATTTTCCAGATATTTATTTGCATGATTTGTATTTTTCATTTGCAGATTATAATCTTACTTTTTTACGCCTTGATGAAAATGTTACTATTGCTAAAAAAATTCCTAATCCTGTGAACAAACTTATAATGACAAATATACCTGCGAAGTCGGAATAGTTGCCATTTGAATTTAGGGGTGCTGCCGTAAGCGCAGTTATTGTACTTTTTCCTGTGCTAGAGCCTGAGTTGTATGCTTGTGATGGATTATTTATCGGCGAAGCAATGTATGCTGTTCTGCTGCTATGCCTGCTGCCAGAACCTCCGCCTGTTCCTCCGCCACCACCTGTTCCTGTTCCTCCTCCGCCATTATTTCCGCCAGTAGAATTATCTTTTGTGCTGTTTGTTGAGTTTTCAGCAAAGAAAAAAGTTACGCTTTCACTTGCCTGATTTCCTGCAGTGTCATTCGCATATACTGTCCATGTATTTTCTCCATTAAAAGAAGAAATGCCTGTAATAATTGTATTGCATGCGGTTGTTGTATTAGTAACTCCTTGGTTTAGGCTATACCAGCAGGATTCAAGATTGTCATCTGTTGCAGTGTAATTTATCTCTGTTATTTGGTTTGTATAATTTTCAGAATTCTGCGGAGATGTTATGTTAATTACAGGAGGAGTTGTGTCCAGAGTTACATTCAGAGCATTTTGAACTCCTTCAATTTTCAGATAAACATTTTTTTGATAGCTTAATGTGCCATTGCTGATTGTTATAGGGACTACATAACTTCCATTTTTAAGTTGCACATTAGACAAATCAACTGAATTTAAATAATACTCAATATTAAGGGAGTTGAGAAGTGGCTGTGAAACACTATAGTTAAGATATGTCAAGTTATTAGTTATCATGGGCAGGATGTCTGAGATAATAGTGGAAATATTCATCTGCATAACTGAATCAGTTATTATGTGTGTTATATTGTTCCTGTATGTGCTGGCATTCCCGTAGCCGCTGTCTGATGAAATTGCATAGCTTGTTCCTGACTTTGTGAAATTTATGTTTGCATCAGAAGGTATGGTTATATTATGGTTAACAAGATAATTGTTGAATATTGAGCAACCATTAGTCAGGCAATCATTATTTATTTGGCTGACATTCATATTGTAAGAAGACAATGCCAATGGCAGGTAAAAATCCCAAGGAGATTGTGGATGAAGGTTAAGGCTGATGAATTTTGGTATGCTGTTTCCCTTTGCAATGCTGACATTACCATCAACTGAGTTTAGGATTCCAGACAAGCTAAAGCTTTGAGTAATATCTCCGACAGTGTAACCGCCAGAGCCTATTGTTCCGCTAAACACAACTATCTGGTTATCAAAAGGAGTACCTATTGTGTTTAAGTTAAAACTTGCTTGCGAGCTGTTCTGACTTACTGTAATTGTTAAATTTGTTACATTGTCCCAAAAAAATCCGGGAAAAGTTCCTATTGCAGACGCATTAATCAAAGGAACAAATGCTAAGATAATTAATGCAGATGCAATCACCTCTCCAGCCAAAAAAGACTTGGAGTTGTTCATTTTCACAATTTTCCAGCGTTTTATAACTTTAAAAACTTTTATTTTTTACAAATCCCTGTCTTCATCTTTTTTCTGGCCTGCCTGACCCTGTACTTGCGAAAAATGCTTTGTTACTTCTGTAACCTGCATCCAGAAAAATGCCCATGCCCAGACTATCAAAGCATAGCTTAATGGTATTTTGTTCATGAAAGTGCCTGTTAGTGCAAGTATTGTCCCTATTGCCTGTATTGTTAGTGTTGCTGTAATAACCTGCTTTGATGGAAGGAATTTGTACCATCTATCTTTTGTATGGGCCACATAGATAAGCATATGTCCGCCTACTGCAAGTTTAAGGAAAAACAGGGTTTCTATCATTGCAAATGGCACATGAAAAACCTTGTCTGCAAGTATGAAGAACAAAATTGAATTGAACAATCCTACCAGTCCAAAAATAGTCGATATAAAAAATCTCTTCCTTACATTTATGCTTGCGGGCTTGTTGGCTAGCTTTACCCTGTCATATGCAAGGCTTATGGTGGGAAGGTCATTCAGCAATGCAAGAAGTATTATCTGTATTGCAGTCAAAGGGAACAAACCATAGGCTATACCTAAAACGCCTATAGACATTATTAGCCTGAAGCTTTCAGATACCCTGTATATTGAATATGTGTAAAGCTTGCTGAATATTTTCCTTGCTTCTATTATTGCATCTTTTATTACAGAAAGCCCATTTTTCAGGAGAACAATGTCTGCAGAACTTTTTAATGCATCAACGCTTCCATTCACAGCTATTCCAACATCTGCATAGTGTATTGCAGGAAGGTCATTCACCCCATCACCTGTCACAGCAACAACATTTCCTTCCTTCTGGCTGGTTTGCACTATTTCCATTTTGTCGTTTGGAAGTATCTCTGAAAATCCTGCAACAGAATTAATCCATCCTGCTTTCATGCTTCTTGTTCCATTTTCAAAATAATCCTTGCTCACGATTTTCCCCTTAAATCCCATGTCTTTTGCAACCCTTTTTGCGATTGCATCACTGTCTCCTGTCAGCATCTTTACGCTAATTCCATTTTCTTCCATGAATTTTATTGAATCCTTTATATCAGAATAGGGAGTATCTGAAAGAAGAATCATTCCGACAAGTTTCAGGTTTTTTTCGCTGCTTCCATTTGCCATTGCAATTGCAAGAGATCTGTATCCCTTCTTTCCTGCATCTGTGAAATCCTTTTCAAATTCTTTTTTTTCTCCCTTCTTAAAAGAGCAGTATTCTTCTATAACTTGAGGGGCTCCGAGACTTAATGTAACAATTCTTCCATTGTCATTTATTGTTGCAGTGCTCCTTTTTCTTGATGAATCGAATGGGATAAAACCAATGAAAGCGGGCTTTCCCCCAATTCCCCTTGCTTTTGAATTGTTAATTATTGCAAGATCAAGCGGATTTTTTTCATTTCCCTGTATTGCATAAAAGCTGTATTTTCTTACATCCTGTTCCTTAAATTTGTTGTAGGATATTACCTTCTCTACATTAATCTGGTTTTTTGTCAGGGTTCCTGTTTTGTCTGTAAGAAGAAGATCTACATTTGAAAAGTCCTCAAGGCTTGAAAGCCTTCTTACAATTACATCTTTTTTGGATAGGGAAACAACTCCTATACTTATTATAAGCGTCATGACAGTAGGCAAACTTATAGGCACGCCAGCAATAAGAAGGCTTAAATCAAGGACAAGAAGCTCATTAAGGGATTGATGCCCTATAAGGAAAACAGCAGTAAGGATTAATGCAACCCCTATTGATATAAGTGAAAGGTATTTTGCAATTCTTAGTATGTCTGCCTCAAGAATGCTTGTTTTTTTGTTTGTCTCAATTGATATTAGGGTCTTTCCAAATGATGTGTTTTTTCCTGTTGATGTTATCTTTGCAGTACACATTCCGGAAGAGATATATGATCCGGAATAAACATAATCTTTTTCTTTCTTGTCTTTTGGCAGTGATTCCCCTGTTATCACAGACTCATTGACAGAAAGATTATTTGTGCTGATAATCTGCGCATCTGCAGGTATTATATCCCCTATATTCAGTCTTACAATATCTCCTGGAACAAGATATTTTGAATCAAGGTAAATCCATTTTCCATTTCTAAGCACGTTTATGCTTATTCTTAACTTTTCTTTCAGATCTTCCACAGCCCTGTCAGCCTTGCTTTCTTGCCAGAAACTAACACCAAAATTAAGGAAAAGAAGGAAAATTATGAAATACCCGTCGAATGTTTTGTTTCCTATGAATGACAATACAGAAGCAGCTATGAGCATAAGACTTATCGGGGAAATAAGCCATTTTCCGGCTTTATTGAAAAACCCTGCTTTCTTTTCAGGTATCTCGTTCAGTCCAAATTGCTTTGTCTTTTCTTCTGCCTCAGAATTTGTCAGGCCTTTATAATTTTGGGTGTTTATCATCCTCTCTTTTCTTTAAAGCATAAAAAACCAGATATTAAAAAACTTGCGAAATTGCCTAAAAAGTAGTTATAATTGGAAGAGCTGCATCAAACAATTCTTTAATGGTCAAATCCGTAAAATCCTTCTTGGCAAAGAGCTATATGAGTATCAATTGCTTTTTGATTTAGCGTATAATAATCACTAACTTTATTGTCAGTTATATATCTCCCGCCAGCAGTCATTCCTAATCTTTCTAACAAATCAAAAGAAGAATCTTTATAATTTACAAGCAGCCTATCTCCCAAATTTCCATGTCTTTCTTTAACTGCTTTTGCAAGAGCCCATGCAACTCTATTTGCAAAAGATTCAGCAGGAATCACCCTTGATATCTCTCGTTCTAAATCCAAAAACGCTGTCATAAAAATACTTATTTTTAACTCTTTTTAAAGATTATTGTGATTTTCATTTAATACTTTTAAACGAAATCGCCCACGCCTAGTTTGAGCGTTATTGTATGGTTTACAAAGACTTAGTTTTAAATGGTTAATTTATAAGTTTGAATCAATTAATAATAATATGAAAAAAGAAATTTATTACAGATATCTATATAGGAATAAAGGCATATTTGTCAAGATGGACGAACTCCTTAATAAAGAAACCGGTAAAAGATTCGGAAAAGAATGGGCAAAAGAATATTCTAGATGGGTTAAAAAAGAAAATAAAATCAGTTCTTGGCTTTTCTCTCCAGAAAGTAAGAAAGGAATAAAATTTTATTTTAAGAGACTTGGGAAAGAAAAATACGAGAAAACTTTATTAAAATTTCATAGAGAAATGTTAAATCCTGCAAAAACTATATTTAAAGTGAGTAAGAGATTTTTGGATTTTAAAAAAATAAAACTTATTAAAAAAGTATGTTTCAGGAAAGATGATGAAAAAAATAAAATCCTTTACAATTTTAATACAAAAAGAAAAATTGGGAAGATAATTTACGAAGATAGAAACCAAATAGGAGTTATTTGAGATTATTAAAATTCTTGAAATCTTATGAATAACAATCCACATGCTGGGAGTTGAAAGTTAATTGTACACTAAAACTTGTGTTTTATCGGTCTTATGCCCCAAATCAAGAGTTAATGGAATAGGAACGTTAACTGCTTTATCCTCTTTCTTAAAAGCTATCATAAGAAGGACATAAACATGGTTAGGCTTATAATTAACAGACATCTTTATATTTTTAATATCCTCTAGTACTCTCTTAGCAATTCCAAGATTCTCACTTGCATCTATTATCTCTATTCCGCAAACTAAATCATTATGATTAACATCCAAGACGAAATCTCCAATATCTAGAGAAGCTTTTACCTTATCTCCATTAGAAATGAAGAATATGTCATTTTCAGGATCGTAATCTATCGTCTTAATTGGTTTTGCCATTTCTTATTGGTATTCCAAGCACTTATTACTTTTAAATGTTTTTGGATGCTGATTTCAATTATTAAAACTAATGAATATTTTCTACTCATTCTAAACCACAATTTAAATCTGTCATTATTCCCTATTTCAATTTTCTCCAACTTATCTATTCTGGATAAAAAATTTCTGACCATGCTTTCATTTACTGGCCTCTCTCCGGCCCTTTTGTAAAAATGTGGGTCGAAACTGATATTATACTGTGTAAGGCTCTCAAGGAATTCTTTAACTTCTTTTATTTCCATGTCAATTGAATAGGTTATATATTGAAAAATGTTTCTTTAAAAATTCTATCCACGCCGAAACCTAATTAAAAATAATATAGTTAGGTTGATTTTCTTATTTCTCTTTTAAGATCCCTTAAGCCATACCATAAACTGGATAAACGAGAGTCTAAAATTTCATTTCCCTTAGCTTTTTTATTCTCTCTGCTGAAGGGGGGTGCGTTGAAAAAAGGTTTGTTAAAGAGCTTCCTTTAAATGGGTTCTCAATGAACAGGCTGTTTGCTGCCTTGTTTCCGAATTTCATCGGAGTGTTCTTTACAGAGCTGTCTATTTTTTCAAGGGCTGTTGCCAATGGCTTTCCGTCTTTCAGCAGTTTCGCTCCTGATTCATCTGCCATGTATTCCCTGCTTCTTGATATTGAAAGTTGTATTATAACTGCAATTATCGGTGTAAGAATTGCCAGAACAAGAATTTCAATCATTCCTCCTGAGTTATTGTTATTATTGTTTCCCATTCCTCCAAATATTGCTGCGAACTGGGCCATTTGCGCAAGATATGAAATAACTCCTGCAATTGTTGCCGCAACTGTTGCAACAAGAACATCCCTGTTCTTTGCATGGCTTAATTCATGGGAAAGAACTCCTTTGAGCTCGTCTTTGTCAAGTATTTTTAGTATTCCCTCTGTGCATGCTACAACATAATGCTTTGGTCCTCTTCCGGCACAGAAAGCATTTGCCTGCTCTGTTGGTATTATGTAAATTCCATTTGGTCCAGGTATTCCAGCTCTTTTTGCAATATCTTTCACCATTTCATGAAGCCATGGATACTGTGTTTTTTTAATTGGTTTCGCCCTGTACATCATGAGGGCAATCTTGTCAGAGAAAAAATATGTTACAGAGTTCATAAGGACAACGATTATTATTGCAATAGTAAGCCCTGTTTTTCCGAAAAACCCGCCTATTAATAATAAAATAGCTGTAAGTACTCCAAGCAGCAGCACTGTTTTAATTTGGTTCCACATTTTATTTTTGTTGTTTTTTAGAGCTTACCAGGACTTGCTTCCTTTTTCCATTTCGCATTCGGTGCAAACCCATTCCTTTGTTATTGTGCAGTATATGGTTGGTATTTCATGTTTTTCGCAGACTAGATGCAAGCCATCATAACTCATTTGTTTTATTAACTCCTTTTATCTTTATCTATCGGAAAATCCATTTAAGAAGCTTGTGGATTTTAAGTTTATACCTGTAGAGATTATGATTATATCTGTCCTGTCTGTGCAAATTTTCTCATTGCTTGCTCGAGGATTACCTGCGGAGCCATTCCCTTCCTGCTGCATGCCCTTACAAAATCATCATAGGCTTTTCTGTCTATGTTGTAATCTATCTTGACTTTTTGTGGTCCTGGTGGATATGATGCCATGTTTCATTCAGTAAAAATTGATTTATAAATTTTGGGCTTGAAATTCTTGATTAATTTAGAAAATGGGCCTGAAGGGAGTTTAACCCTTTTCTCTTGGGCTGGAGCCAAGTATTCTAAACGGTGAACTACAGACCCTTAATTTTTAGGAGAAGTTACTGATTTTTAAAAGCTTTTATCCCAGGCTCTTTATCTGCTCTATTTCTTCTCCGGAAATAGATGCACCCTTGAATTTCATTGAATAAAGAACAGCATCAAGGACTGTTTTTCCGTCTTTTATGTCAAGAAGATTATTTTTGTATGCAACATATGCAAGTTCAGGACTTCTGATTATCTTGAAATTGCCGAACATCTTCACTTTTTCCGTATTTATTGCAATTTTCGTGTGAAATCTCTCTTCAAACATTTCCCTCAGATTGTCGGGCTTTTCAACGAGAAGTCTTGTTGTTCTTTCATCAATTGCAATTAGGTTCTTTATTCCTTTTTCATTCAGGATTCTGCTCAACGCAAGGCAAGATGATTCCCCATGGTCAAGAATGTGTATGTCTTTTCCGTTGCTGCCGAATGTAGAATTTGCAGTATTAAGAAATTCCTGGTCAATTTTTTCAATCTCAGAATCTTTCACGTCAACGGAATCCGGCAGCTCAAATACTTTATCATCAAGAAGTTGTTTTATTTTCAAAGCTTCAAGCTCAAATCTTTTTATCTGCAGGGGCGTGTCAATCACCTCATTCTTCACCTCCCTTGTCATTATGAATTTTCCCCTGAAAATTTTCTTCAGCTCGCGAAAAGTACCTGTCATTCCGTTCATTGCAAAGCTTATTATTGGCCCCGAGTCAAATATGATTGCCTTTTTTGTTATCGGAAGATACTTTGGCTTTTCTATGTGAACTTCGTCGCGTTTCATTTTTTCTTTAAACTTATTTTTAATATGGAATAAATAGAAACTAAAATCCAGAAAATATTCAGGACAGCAACAGGCCATAATTTAACATAAACTGAACTTGCTAAAACACCCACTCCTGCAATCCCATTTAGTAGGTGATAAGAAATATTATTTGGTCCTAAAGTTCTCCTTGCTAAAAGAAAATAGGCTAATATCATAAGAAACATCCCAATCCATCCTAAAATTACAAAAATTTGTTCATTCATTTAAAAAAATCAACTGCAAGTTTAATTCTATCATTTACATTCATCGTCCTTGCCTGCGGGACATCCCCAATCTGCTTTGCTCCTGTATATTCTGCGAGTTCAAAAATGGAAATTCCCAAAAGCTTTGATGTTTTTTCCATTGAAAGCCCGTGTTCATAGAGCTTTGATGCACGGTTTATGTTTGTCCTTCTGAAAACATCCTGTATGTAGCCCCTAAGCTTTCCCGAGAGGTTTTCTATTGCGCTTCTGATTATTTTTATGTTGTCTCTGTATTTTTGGTCGTCCCTTTCTTCAAGGGCGTCGATTATTCTGTCAATTGTAAGAAGATAGGAATCATAGAATTTTTTCCATCCCTGAATCCTGAAATAATATTCTTTTTTTTCAATTATGTTGCTCAGGGCATAAACAACAACTGCAGCGGCGATGTTATCAGGATCATTTGTCAGTGCAGCCGTGTTGTTTGTCTGGTTGCTTAGTGAGTGTATTGAAGCAGAATCATCCCTCGCAATAGCAGCCCTTGTTTCCTGAAAAATCCTGAGAATATTACCCCTCTCTTGCATGATTTTCCTAATTAGGCACCTCTTGCATTATATATACTGCAAAAATATGTTAATAAATGTTAATATGTCAAGTTTTTTATACAAGAATTTGCTGAAATATAAATGAAACAAATAATAATTGATACAAGTTTTATACTTACGGCAGTGGCTAAAAAAATAGATTTTTTCGAGGAAATAGAAGGAAAAGGATTGCATATTCTTGTTCCAGAACAGGTAATAAAGGAACTTAAGGGTCTTGGAGCTGAGCTTGCACTCAGAATCCTTGATAAAAATGAATTCGAGAAGCTGGAAATATCTGGAAAAGATGCAGATATTGCAATAATCAATTTTGCAAACAAAAATCCCGGGGCAATTGTAGCAACCCTTGATAAGGGGCTGCAGAAGAAAATAAGGAACTCAAAAATGGTTATTCGAGGAAGAAAAAAGCTTGAAATTATATAATAAGCTTTTTAAACCAATTTTTACTATTTCAAACAGGTAAAAAAGTCAAAATGTTCTATCTTACAGAAGTTGAGGACCATATACGTGTTGAACCAAAGCTATTTGGAATTCCTACTATAGAAGCTGTTGAAAAACAGCTTAGGGAAACTTATGCAAATTATTATGACAAGGAGCTAGGAAAGGTAATTTCTGTCATAGATGTTCTCCGTGTTGGAGACGGAATTCTAATTCCGGGAGATGGAGCAGCTTATTACAATTCAACATTTACTTTGCTTACATGGAAGCCAGAGCTTCATGAGCTTGTTTTCGGAACAGTATCTGAAATAACAAACTTCGGCGCTTTCATAGATATGGGAAGCATGAGGGGAATGATACACATAAGCCAGACAATGGAAGATTATGTTAGCTTTTCAAAGACAAACACCCTTACTGGAAAATCAAGCAAAAAAGTCCTCAAATCAGGTGATTTATGCATGGCAAGAATTGTTGCTATAAGCCATAAGGGTGACGAACCAAAAATAGGACTGACAATGAGGCAGCCGGGATTGGGAAAACTTGAATGGATAAAGGAAGATGCAATGAAGAAAGACAAGGAAGCAAAGAAAGCAGAAAGGGAAGATGCAAAAGCTGCGAAGAAAGGAGGAAAGAAATAAATAAGATGGCAAAGCAAAAAGCATGCAAGGTCTGCAATTCAATTTACGAAGGTGAAAAATGCCCAAAATGCGGATCCAAGGAATCAATAGAGGGGTTCAAGGGAAGAATTCAGGTGCTGAACCCGGAGAAATCAGAAATAGCAAAAAAGCTCAACATAAAAGACAAGGGGAATTTTGCAATTAAGACAAGATAGGAATAAACAAAAATGGAAATAAAAATTCTTGAAGAAAAAAACAACCCGCTTTTTGGAAGAAAGGAAATGAAGGCAACTGTAGAATCAGAAATAAATCCAAGCAGGCTGCAGATTCTTGAGTTAATCTCAAAGAAGTTTTCTTCTCCTGCAGAAAACATCAAAATAAAGAAGATAAAGGGAAATTTTGGCAAGAAAATATTTAGCATAGAGGCAAACATATACTCCTCTGAAAAGGAAAAGAACATAGTCGAGATTAAAAAGAAAAAAGAAGGTGCTGTAAAGGAAAAAGCAGCTCCTGCAAAATAAACAATTGACAATAAAATAAAAAATGGCAAAGGAAAAAAAGAAAGGAAAAAAACCACATAAGAATAAGCCCACAAGCAAGAAATATGCAAAATATAAGATTGAAGGCGATACAGTAAAGCGTGAGCGTTTCTGCCCCAGATGCGGGCCAGGTGTTTTTCTTATGATTTCGCAGGGAAGAGCTTACTGCGGAAAATGCCATTACAGTGAGTTCACAAGCAAGAAAGCTAACGAGTAAAGATTTATTAGAAATTACCCTGTCCTGTATTTCTTATGCTTCAGAAAGCTTATCTCATTGTATCTGTTGTATACATCATATTCCAAAAGTCCCATAAGCCTTCTTGGATATTTTCCAAAGCCCCTTAACCCAATATAAATTCTCTTCATTTCTTCACATTCTAATGATGTTTCTATTAACCTCAGGGTTATGTCCTCAAAAGTTAAATCTCCTTTCCACCTTGGCCTAAAATTATTCTCAGTTGTTGATATGCTTATTTTTAGTTTCTCAGCTGCCTCTTTTTCAATATCCATTACCCAGTAGGCAATAAGAGGGGAACGTTTAATCATGGGTCAATCAAAAATTTTATCTTTAAAAGTTTAATTGTGACAGGTAGCGAGAATTAAATTTTAGTATGTTTATAATTATAAAATCACGCGGGCAAGCAATCAATAAGAATACTGAATCTTAATAAGCCCGCAAATTTTTTTTCTCTTTTTCTGAGAATATAAAAACCCATCTATCTTGAGAACAAAAGAAAAAAGCATTTATCTTTTTATTTTATTTTTTATCTTAATTATTAGAGTACAAATTCTACTTAATCTGTTAACTTAACCAAATAGTGATAGTTATATTTTTTAAAAAAAGATTCATTTTTCTCACTTAGTCTGTTATAAATAGTAGAAATTCCAATAAGCTTACCCCCTAATTTTTCAATCATTTGAATAGACACTTTTGCAGATTCTCCCGTTTCAAGAATATCATCCACAAAGAGGATTCTATCCCCTTTTTTAACAGAAATTTTAGCAACATCAAGAGATTTTAATTTCTTAGAATAATCCTCATATTTTCTAGAGAGTACGTATTTTTTGGGAACTCTTCCGCTTTTTAAGATAGGAATAAATGGAACGTTTAGTATATAAGCAATTAGTGTCCCATATACTATTCCTTGCATTTCTGGTGCCATAATTTTAGTAATCCTTTCATTTTTGAAAGGCCTTATCATTTTATAGATAACTTCTTTGTAAAGGGAAGGATATCCTGTGATAAGATACCCGCTATCTTTTTTCATTCTTTCTTTCAATTTTTTTATTATCTGGAAATTTTTCATTTCTTATTTTTCAAAACAGACGGAAGGTGTAAACAAATCAACAGTCTTCGGTTTAGGATCTTCTTTCTTTATTAATTTAATCATAGAAGTCAAGCTATTAAAATCTTTATCTGTTCCGATAATTAATAGCCGTGTTTGTCATGTTAAAGTTAGAGATAGAGAATTTTTAATTTTAAGAATTATTTTTTCTGAAGATATCTTATTAAATCCCAACTATACTTTCTTGGAGGAAGCAACTCTCTCGTTTGTAAAGAGATTCCACGAAAAGTAAGAAATTCAGAAGTGGGGTGTCTCTTAAGAACTTCAAAAGCAATTGCCCCTTCTGGAGCTTGCTTAAGAATCGCTTTATATCTAAGATTTTCATATTGTTCTTGAATTCTTTCGTTATCTTCTCTATTACGCCCAAATAAAGGATCTCCTCCAAAATTACCATCATCAATAGGGTATTCCACTAATTTTTGTTCATCAATTACTTGTCTACCCTGAACATCTGTCACCTGTTCTATTGGACCTTTTTCAACTAAATCATTAACTTTAAAGATTAGTCCAGAGATTCTAACTCTACCATCCGGTAATCTTTCTATCTCCAATCTTTCTCCGATTTCTCGTTCCAGTTGTTTATCTCTCATCCTTTCCATATTTTCTCCAGAAAAATCAACTATTTAAACATTATGATATTGTAACTACTTTAGAATAACATTAAAAAGAACAACCCGGGAGAGTTAAGCAAAAATCCTGATTTTATTAAAACTATTTTGTTTAAAAATTAAACCTTTCTTATGACTACTCCTAATCTTTTTAGTTCTTCTCCTCTTTCTTTCATTTTCCTTTTAATAAATGGTTCTTTTTATATATTGTCAAAACCCCACTAGTGATTTCAAATAATTAGAGTCAATCTCTATCTCGATAAAAATCGTTGAAATGGGGGTTTTGTTTGAACCCTCGGGAGTGCTTCAGGCCTCTTAAATTAGTATGGTCTGAAGCGTCTCCTGGGGAAAAAGAGGTGATATCTTTACAGCATATAGCCATATTTAAATGTTTCGTTACTGTTACTCTTGAAAAATGACATTCAATAATTAATCTAAAGTAGTAATTTGCTGAAACATGATTTGACTTCTTTAGGTACTACAGAAGAACAATTTAAGCACTACATTAATATTATATCGATCTTTATAGGTACTACATAGCATACAATTTAGGTACTACACTATTATATTTCAGCTTAATAGAATTTATAAGTTCCTATTTACTATGCTAAGTATATGGAAAAAAGAGGGCAAAAAGATGAAAAAACCGGAGAAAAAATACAGCCTTCTGTAAAGCAGGAGCAGATTCATGATCTTTTGTTCAGCAGGGAGATTGGATGGCAGGAAATCATTTATGACCTTATCAATACAGAGCAGCTCGACCCCTGGAACATTAACATAATTACATTGACAAACAAATACCTTGAGAGGGTGAAAGGTCTGGAAGAGGCAGATTTCTTTGTTTCAAGCAAAGTTCTCCTTGCTGCAGCCCTTCTTCTAAGGATTAAGTCAGAAATACTCCTCAACAAGTACATAAAATCAATTGATGACATTCTTTTCGGCAGAAAAGAGGATAAGAAATATGAAATGGAAAGGATCGAGCTAGATGAATTTATTCCAGAGCTTGTTCCAAAAAGTCCTATGCCGAGATTCAAGCGTGTTACATTGCAGGAACTTATGGAATCTCTGAACAAGGCAATCATAACTGAAAACAGGAGAATAAAAAAGGAAATTGTAAACAAGAACGCTCTGAGGGAGGTGGGTATTTCTCTTCCAAAAAGAAAATTCAACATTACTGACAGAATAAGGGAACTTTATGACAAGCTCGTGGATTATTTCAGCAAGGACAAAAACAAGACAAAAATTTCATTTACTGATTTTGTTGGAACAAAAAAAGATGACATGGTTGTTTCATTTCCTCCACTGCTTCATCTTGACCATCAGAACAAAGTCTGGCTCACCCAGGACAGCCATTTCAATGATTTTGACATCTGGATGAATGATGCTTATTTTGCAAACAATCCTGATCCTTATGCAGAGCTGAAGAAAGAGCTTGAGGAGCAAATTGAAAACCTTGATGAGGAACAGGAGAAAAGGCTTTATGAGATAAATGAAAAATATGACAATCCTTTAGGTGAAATTGTAGAATAAGAGTTATTTTACTTATTCTTCTACTTGCCTTATAAATTCGCATGCTTTTCTGAAAAAATCATCCATTTCTCCCTCAACCAACAGATTTCCGCGATGAGCTACGGGTTCATCATTTTCTTCATCAACACATCCTGTATATAAAATATAAATTAAGTCACAACAACCTATAAAAACCAGCGAAACAAACATTTCTATGGTATGGCAAGAATAATAGGAAAGGGGTATTCTTTTGACGACGTTCTGATTGTTCCGAAATATAATAAGGTTTTATCCAGAAAAGATGTTTTATTTAAGACAAAAGTAACAAGAAATTACTGGATAGATATTCCTCTTGTTGCAGCAAACATGGATACTGTCTGCGAATCAAAAATGGCAATTGCTCTGGGAAAGTTAGGGGGTCTTGGAGTTTTGCATAGATTCATGGCAATAGAGCAGCAGGCAGATGAGGTTAGGAAAGTTAAAAAAGAGAATTTAATCTGCGCAGCTGCAATAGGTGTAAAGGATGTTGAAGAAAGGGCAGAAGCTTTGGTTTCTGCAGGAGTAAATATTCTTGTGATAGATATTGCGCACGGACATTCAAAATATGCTGGAAAAACCCTTGATCACCTAAAGGAGAAATATCCAAATGTAGACATTATGGCGGGAAATATCGCGACAAAGGACGCTGCAGAATATTTTCTCAGCAAAGGAGCTGATGCAATAAAAGTTGGTGTTGGCCCTGGTTCTTTGTGCACAACAAGAATTCAGACAGGTGCGGGAATTCCGCAAATAACTGCAATAATGGATGTTTATGAGGCTGTTAAAGGAGAAATTCCTATCTGTGCAGACGGAGGAATAAGGACATCAGGTGATATCGTAAAAGCAATAGGGGCAGGCGCAGACACTGTAATGTGCGGAAACATTTTTGCAGGAACAGAAGAATCTCCAGGAGACATAATTGAAAAAGACGGGAAAAAATTTAAGGTTTACAGAGGTTCTGCAAGTTATGATGTTACTGTAAAAAAGAAGGAGATTGATGGAGAAATGCCTGAAGTCATAAGTGTAGAAGGAGAGAAAACAATTGTTCCTTATAAGGGAAATATCGAACCAATAATCAAAAAAATTCTTGGCGGTTTTGCATCAGGAATGACATACATAGGAGCCAAAGAGATGAATAATCTTGTAGGAAAAGCAGATTTCATTGAAATAACAAAGGCGGGCTTTGAAGAGAGTGTTGCACATGGAAAAAAAGAGTGACTTTTTAATATCTATTTAGCCTCAACACCTTTCAGATATAACCTTTATAACATTTATATACTAACACAAAATATCTTAAAAACCAAATTATCCTTTGATTATCATGAAACTAGGAGTTTTGTTTTCCGGCGGAAAAGATTCAACAATGGCGGCTTATTTGGCAAAGAAAGAAGGCCATGATATAGCCTGCCTTATAACAATCCACTCTGAAAATCCTGATAGCTACATGTTTCATACTGCATCAATAAGAAAAACAGAAAAGCAGGCAGAAGTTATGGGCATACCTTTGATGGTTGCAACAACAAAAGGAATCAAGGAAGAAGAGCTTAATGATTTGGAAAATGCAATAAAAGATGCTGTAAAAAAATACAAAATAAACGGGGTAGTCACAGGAGCTTTGCATTCCCAGTATCAGGCTTCAAGAATCCAGAAAATATGCGACAACCTTGGAATTTCATGCATAAATCCATTGTGGCATAAAGATGAATTTAAGTATCTTAAGGAGATAATAAACAGCAAATTCAAAGTCATAATAATCGGCGTTTCTGCATATCCGCTGAATGCGTCCTGGCTGGGAAGAGTTGTTGATGAAAAATTTGTTGAGGATGTGACAAAGCTGAATGAAAAATACAAGATTCATGCTGCGGGAGAAGGCGGTGAATTTGAAAGTTTTGTCCTTGAATGTCCCCTGTTCAAAAGACCGCTCAAGGTTCTTGGCGCTGACTTCACCGGAGAAAACAACAGCTGGAGAATGGAAATTGAAGTTGAGTAAAGATTTTTAAATTTCTTCTTATTTTTATATTAATGCTTGACAAATTATTAAATCGGGAAATAAACGCGGAGATTATTGCAGCTTTTATCTTTGCAGTTGTATCAGGACTTTACCTGTTTTTGATAAAAGGCCCCAGTGTTATGATTGATAGCCTCTTTATGTGGATGTTTCCTGCTTCTGTCATGATTTTCCTTACTTTGGTTCTTGTAAAGATAATAGAAATGTGGCATGGAAGAGTTGCAGGCAGATACCGCTATGTTGACTGGAGAAAAAGAATTTAGAAATTAAGATTTATATCTGTATTTTTGAGAACATTTCGCTTCCAATCCATAGGACAATGCCTGTTAAGGCAAAGCAGACAATAAAGTCAACTGGAATTCCAAATTGTAAAACACCTGTTAAAGCCCCCCTTAGTCCATCAACACCGTATGTCAATGGATTGAAGTAAGAAACTATCTTCAATGCTTCCGGTGCAGTGCCTAATGGGAAAAGCGCCCCTGAAAGGAAGAATGTAGGCATTATCAGAAAGTTCATTATTAATTGGAATCCCTGCATATCTTCAAGCTTGGAAGCAAGGGCTGTTCCTAATGAAGTGAAGAATAATCCTATTAAAATCATAAAAAGAAGTGCAACAGGAAGCAGCAATAAATCAGGTCTGAATCCTATTATAACTGAAATAATCAGGACAATTATTCCCTGAAAAATTGCAGTTGTTGTCCCTCCAAAAGTTCTTCCGAGCATTATTTTGAATCTTGAAACAGGCGCAATCAAAGTTTCTTTCAAAAAACCAAACTGCCTGTCCCAGATAACTTCTATTCCTGCAAACATGGCCGTGAATAAAATGCTCATTGCAATAATTCCAGGAACAAGAAAATCTATGAAACTTCCGCCTTCTGCCTGCTTGTACAAACTTCCCAATCCGAATCCAAGTGCAAACAGAAACAGAAGAGGCTGTCCAAGGGAGCCGATTATCCTTGATTTTGAGCGCAGATATTTCTTTACCTGCCTCAGCCACATTATGTAAACAGGAGAATTCATTTTCTTCCCCTCCACAATCTGGCATGGCTTCTCAAATTATCCTTGGCAGAAGCATCCTCATCCCTGATTCCGTGTCCTGTAAGTTTCAAGAATGCATCCTCAAGATTATTTGTTTTGGTTTCTTTTTTTAATTGCGAGGCTGTTCCATGATTGATTATTTTTCCATGGTCTATCACAGCTATTCTGTCAGCAACCCTGTCTGCTTCATCCATGTAATGAGTGGTTAGAAAAACAGTCATTCCTTCCTCTTTGTTCATTTTTTTAATGTACTCCCATAAATGATTTCTTGTCTGGGGATCAAGGCCCAAAGTTGGCTCGTCAAGAAACAATATTTTGGGATGATGTATCAAGCCACGGGCGATTTCCAGCCTTCTCTTCATTCCTCCTGAAAATCTTTTGACAAGGTCATCCTTTCTCTCCCACAATCCGACAAATTTCAAAAGATATTCAATTCTTTCTTTTCTTATTTTGTCAGGGACTCCATAGAATATTCCGTGAAATTCCATATTTTCCAAAGCAGTAAGGTCATCATCTAGGCTAGGATCCTGGAAAACTATTCCAAAAGATTTTCTTGTCTCGTCTTTTTCCTTTTGTGGATTAAATCCGTTAATACTTACTGTCCCAGAATTAGGTTCCAGAAGAGTTGTAAGCATTTTTATTGTTGTTGTCTTTCCTGCCCCGTTTGGGCCGAGAAAAGCGAATATTTCCCCTTTTTTTACCTCAAAGGATATGTTTGCGACTGCAATGAAATCCCCAAATTTTTTCACCAGATTTTTTACTTCAATTATATTATTATTTTTTTCACCAGATTTTTTAGGCATAGAGATTAACTAGTTGAGAAAGGTTTTTAAATTTTAAGGACCAATAATCTTTTAATAATATGACTTTAAAAAAGCTATTTGATATTACTATTTATGAAACAGATAATTTTAAAGTTAGTCAGGATTGGGAAATTCCAATATCTGGTTTTTTCATTTTAGCTCCAAAGCGTAAAGTAAAGTCAATAACTGATTTTACAAAAGAAGAATCTTATGAAATGATTGATATTCTTCGCAAAATCCGTGATACAATGAAAATTGTTCTTAAAATTAAAGAAGTTTCTATTTTTCAAGAAGAAAGAACAAAGTTTAACTTTCATATTTGGATTCTTCCAAGATATTATTGGATGAATAAAATTAAAAATAATTCTTTGAAAGAAATATTGAAATATGCACAAAAAAATATGAAGACAACCCGGAATATAAAAGAAGTGGAAAAATTAGCTAAGAAAGTTAAAGATTATTTAAAAGATGATATTCAATAAGTGACTTAAAATTTACTCATCTTAATCAGTTCAAGTCATTTGTTAGGACTTTCAAATTAATAAGACTACTTACCTTAATTCTACAAAAACATTATACCTCTTTACAAGTTTTTCACTGATTTGCGTGAAGATTTTTCCTTGTTGTAAATCTTCAACAAATTGAGCAAGTTTGCTATAATAAGGATATAAATAACAATTATAATAAGTATTTTTGAAAATAAAGCCATTAGCTAGTTCGGGAAGTTCTTCAATTATATATTCTCCAAATCTTTCTATATCTTTTTTACTAAATATTCTGTCCTCTTGTTTGACCTGTTCTCTGATTATATCTAAAATAGCTTCTTTGAAAGTATTATCCTCTCTAAACTCTTTTTTAGCAATGGGGAATAATTCTCTATATAATTTCTCTTTTTTAATATCATCCCATCTTATTATATCAATTCTCTTTTGTTCTTTTTCTGGCAACTCTTCAATTAATTCCTTTAAAATTTCTATAAACTTTGTGCCTTTTTGAAGAGATTTTTTATAGCTTTTTTCATAAGAAATTTTATTCCTAATCTCATAATTAATTGCGTGAAGAGTATCTGCAACAAGTAATCCAATTCTATCTTTAGTATACTTCAAAGCGAAGTTTAAATGTTCTCTTGTATTATCTTTTGTAAACCACTTGTTTCCTAAGCTTATACCCAGATAAATATTGAACTTTTTTGACTTTAGTTCTTCTTCTGTTGCACCTTTAATAATGCCTAACTTAATTTACCAACCGTTTATGCACCAGAATAAGGACCAATAATCTTTTTTTATAACTTAAGTGCACTTTCCTTTCCTGTTTTCATGTCTTTGACTTTGAACTTTTTTTCCTTGATTTCCTTCTCTCCGACAAAAATAACCTCATTTATGCCGTAAGAATTTGCATAATCAAGCGCTTTTGATGGTTTTCCGTAGTATACAGTTACATCTTTGCCTCTGTTTTTCTCCCTAAGCTTTCGTGCCAAGCCAATTGCCGCTTCATCTTCCCCCAATGAGATAATAAGATATTTTTCTCTTTCAAATCTCAGCTTAGATATCAAAGCTAATCTATCCAGGCCGAAAGAAATTCCTGTGCATTGAATGCCGTCAAACATATAGCTTCCCCCTGCAACAAGTGTTTCACTTATATTTTTTGCTTTTACCTCAAAAACATTCTCATTGTAATAGCTAAGCCCCCGAATAACAGTAGGTGAAAATAATATTTTGACGCCGTAAAGTCTGCAATATTCTATCAGAGAAATGATTTCCTTGTATGCTTGGAATTTTTTAAAGTAAGCTTCGCCACTTTTAAGCACTTTAATAACTTTATCAGCATTTAATTTTTTAAGATTAGAAATAACTTCCTTTTCTCCTATTTTGCCAAACTTGTCAATCTCCCTCAGCACTTGTTCCCTGTCTTTTTCCTTTATTTTCAAATCATTGAGTATTTCATTAAGAAGTCTCCTGTTGTTTACAAGAATTATTGGCTCTATGCCAAACTCTCTCATCAGCTCACTGGTCATTGCCAAAATTTCTGCTTCATTTTTAACATTTGAACCAACAATATCAACATCGCACTGCGTAAACTGCCTGAATCTGTTTGAAGAAACAGGTTCATCCCTGAAAACCTCGCCAATCTGGTATCTTTTGTAAGGAAGCTTTTTGTTTTTCATAATTCTTTTCAACTGGAATGTAAATTCATAACGCAAAGCAAGATTTCTTTTTCCCTTGTCCTGCAATTTAAATATGTCTGAAATAGCTTCATCTTCTTTGTTCTCTCCACGAACAAATTCTTCCTGTTCAATTATCGGCGTCTCTACAGGTTCAAATCCATATCTTTCAAAAGTCCTGACTATTATCTTTCTCATCTCTGCTCTGTTTTCAGCTTCCTTGCCTGAAAAATCCCTGAATCCCTTTACTGGTTCTGTATTCATTTTATTCTCTTTTTTATATCAAGGACGGAAGGGGTAACCAAGCCAATAATGTTCTGGTTAGCTGTCATTTTTTGTTTTCCCTTAGTTTAATTAAGACAGGTTCTAAAATCATTTCAATTTTCTTCCCTTTCAGTTCTTTATCATAAATTTCCTTTGGTATTTCTACTAAAATCCCTTCATTATCCCACCCACATAAATCTTCTCCATAAATTCTAACAATTTGTGTTTTCATATCTGGGCTATCTCTATCATTTGTTTTATCTGTTGTATTAACATATCCACATTTAATTTCCTTGTTCCAGAATTCTATTGGAAAGTTTTTTATCTCTTCTTTTGTCTCTTCACATAAATCTTCTAATTCCTCTGACCCAAATTCATTTTCTACTTTACTAACAGCTTTTCTATCAGTCCCCCAAACTTTAGCTAGTTGCAATATAGACATTTCAATATTAATTTTCTCTTTGTAAATTTTAAATGGATTAACTATTTCTCCTTCTATTTGAACCGTTCTACTATCCTCTTTCAGTCTCATTTTTTTGAATCCTATTTTCATTTTCTACTCTGAACTATGTTGAACAGGGCGGAAGGAGAGAATCGAACTCTCGTTTCCCGAGCCACAGTCGGATGTTCTGCCACTGAACTACAACCGCCATAATTTAATTCACGTGAAAATGCTATAAAAACCTTACCAGAAAATTTCTCAGAAAACTCGTTAAAAAAATAGGCACAGCTAAAGAAATCTTTCTTAAATATGCCGATAACTCCACATTGAGCTGTCATGATTTTAACAGAAAAAACCAGTTTTTAAAGTTTTGTTTTATAGCTGATTGAGAATAAATAATGTTTGAATAAATCATCCCATTAGGGGGAATCATCTTTATTTTTTGCACTAACATAAAAAACACAACACAGAAATAAAAAATTAAAATGAAAATGACTGTGTTCCTGAGCAGAGCTGTTCATTACCTGATGAATCCTTGAAGAACGGAGTGTACTCAATCCTGTTTCCGCCTGTTACAAGTGTTGCAGTTGATGTATTTAAAGATACAGTATGCTGATCTAGCAAGTTAAGTGTTCCAAAGTCCATTGGTCCGCTGCTTGTTGTATCATTAAATATATTAACCTTTATGCCTGCAAGTGTGTTATCTCCGCCAGATGATCTATGCAATGTAACATCATAAATTCCTGGAGAACTTTCATTAACAGATACTGCATTCAGATTAATAGCAGTGCACTCAGAAGTTACGCTTATTTGATTTGTTCCGCTCGTAACAACTCCCTTTATGACAACCCAAATAATTCCTACAGCAACAAGTGTCAATAGGATTATTATCAAAGTAGCCACAATTTCCGACAAACCCTTTTTGTTTTGCATTTACCCTCCTTTTTGATTAAGTTAAAGTTATATCAATAACTTATTTTATTAAACAAAGATTAGTTTAAAAATGTTATTGTCCTCGGTTAAAATCGTCCAAAAGCCTGAAAAATTCATGCTTGTCCATTATTTTATCATTTTCAGAAAGCCCGATTCTCTCGGCAAACTTCCAGAAAGCAGATGGCCTGTACCCTTTTTTTATGATTGATGCAATTGTTGGAAGTTCTTGATCATCCCAACCAGTGTATTCTCCAGCATCAATTGCCTTTCTCATTTTTGTTGCTGAAAGTTCCATGTCTGTGAATTTTATTCTTCCAAGAAATCCCGTCCATGGCACTTGCTTTTTCAGCCCCATGGCAGTGTAAATCCTTTTTTGCCTTTCTGCGTTGTCCCTGTGATCTTTTGCCCTTATGATATGGGTCATTCTCAAATCAATATCATCTGCAGTCACAGCCAGATTCATCAATGGCCAGACCCTGTACTTGTTTCCCTGCCTTGCATGCTTTTCAAGATTTATTCTTGCAAGTGGAAAATCTCTCATTGCAGGATTTTTGTCCTGCATCCCCCCTTTCTGCTTAAATCGCAAAACAGCCTCACCTTCCTGAAATCCGCGTTTATCGAGCATCTTTTTCCATCTAATTAAATTATCCTTAACATTTAAACTCCTGCAGGGACAATCTTTTTTATTCTCTACAAATTTTTTAAAATCTTCCTGGCTGCAGGTGCAGACATATGCAGCATTTTTCTTTATCAGTTTTTCAGCAAGGTCATAATAAATTTTCATTCTGTCTGACTGGATTATTATCTTCAGGAATTTTCCGGGAAAAAGCCATTCGCTCTCTTTTTTTATCATGTCATAAGCTTTAGGGTAAATGTTCTCAGGATTTGTGTCTTCAATTCTTACATAAAATATACCACCATATTTTTTTACAAAAAGATAGGAAATGCTTCCTGTAAGCGCATGACCCACATGGAAAGGGCCGGATGGCGAAGGCGCAAAACGCATTATCACTTTTCCTTTTTTTGCTCCAGGCAATTCAGGCAATCCTTCTCTCCCTTCTCTGTGATGGGTTTCTTTCTCCAGCTTTTTGAATTCTTCATTTTGTTCCTCAGGCGAAAGCCCGTTGACTTCAAAAACAATTTCATTTATTTCCTTTGAATATTTTTTTACATCTTCTGGTTTAAGACCTTCATTAAACAAAGCAGAAATAACGCTGCCTGTCTGCGCCTTTCCTTCATATGCAATGGCATTTTTCAGCGCATATGCCCTAGCTTTTTCCTTTAAATCTTTCATTTTTTCTTATTTAACATCTCAATCTTTTTATTTAATTTTTTCCTTAATTTTGGAAGGTTCTTTTTCCAGTCTTCTTTGAAAAGGCCATACAAATGTTCATCATGGATTTTTCCAGTTGATTTTGAAATATGGTGTTTTATTCTTGTTCCTTCATATTTATAACCCATTGCTCTTTGAGTTGCATTTGAAGCTTTATTTTTTTCATAAGCTCCTGTCTCCATCTTTCTTACTCCTAGTTTATTAAACACAAATTCATTAAGTGCAATTTTAGCCTCTGTAATATAACCCTTTCTCCAATAGTTTTTATTAATCCAAGAGCCTGTTTCGCAGGTTTTATGCTGCTTATTATAATTGAATATACTAATAACTCCAATAACTTTTTTTCTGATTTTAGTTCAATAAAAAAAAGGTAAGAGGTCTTATTTTTCTTGCTCCACTTTTTTAAACTATTTTTAATGAACCAAAGGGCATCCTTTTTTTTATAAGGATGAGGCACACTTTCCAAGTATTGAGATACTTCTAAAGGACTTACACCTTCGACAAGATCTTTCCAATCGGAAATCTTTGGTTTCCTTAAAATCAACCTTTGGGTTTTTAACATCATAATCTAAATAAAGAATCTTAATTAATAAATTTAATCAAATCACCAGACAAATGGGATGAGCCTCTTTGTCCTTTTCATGTAATTTCTGTACTTGTTGCCAAAAAGATTTATCATGATTTCCTCTTCCTTTCTTATTCTCCAGAAGAAAATGCCAAAATAAACAGGAAAGATTATTATGACCACTAGCGTCGGATCATAAATGAAAGTTCCTATTAACATTAACAATAAGCTGCTGTAAATAGGATGCCTCACCCATCTATAGGGCCCGTTTGTAACTAACTCATGGTCTTTTTTGTATGTGACATATCCGCTCCAATTTCTTCCAAGTGTTGTCCTTGCCCAAACAGCTCCTATAACGCCAACAACTGCAAAGAACGATCCAATAAACTCAACTGTATATGAAGGAAAGAAAAGCTGTGAGAAAATAGGTGAAAATGAGATACTGAAAAGTCTTACACCAGAGTTTATTATTATTGCAAACAATATTATGGCAACTATCCATTTCCATCTAAAATTTCTTTTTGTGACGGATTTTTTTGCAAAAAAAGAAGAGATAAACCAGTAAACAAGAAAAACAATCCAGCATGCCGCAACAACACTTAGTCCATTATTCATTTTAACATTTATTAAATTTTAACCAACAAATATTAATTTAGTACCCGCTGCTTTTTACATCAAGCTTTTTCTCTAGCAATTCAATTCTTTGCTGCAAATGATAAATTTGGTTGGAAAGGTCTTCGATCCTTTCTGACAGGTTCAATATTCTCTTTGCAAGCCTTTTTTTCCTTTCTTCAGGCGTTGCTGCTGATTCAAAATCATCTGAGCTTGAAACATTGCTTGTTGCAGCAGGAGAGTCAAATACAGAAAAGGGGGTTGTTTCAGAAGTGTTCTGTTGTTCCTTTATCTGCTTCATTGCAGCAGCTTTTTCTGCTTCCTGCTCATGGTAATCTGAAGCCCAATCAACCACTTTCTTCTTTTTTCCGAATCCAAGAAATGACATATCTTATATAAGAGTAAGCGATTTTTAAATTTAATCAAGCCCTCTTTGAAGCTTGTAGAGATGATAGTAGGTTCCTTTTTTCTTTACAAGCTCTGTGTGGTTTCCAAGCTCTGTAATCTTTCCTTTTTCAAGAACAACTATCTTGTCAGCATTCCTTACAGTTGAGAATCTGTGTGCAATTATTATTGTTGTCTTTCCCTTAATCAGCCTGTTTATTCCTTCCTGAACTTTTCTTTCAGATTCTGCATCAAGCGCGGCAGTTGGCTCGTCAAGAATAAGCACTTTTGGGTTTTTTAGGAATGCCATTGCTATTGCAATCCTTTGCCTTTGTCCCATTGAAAGTTTTACGCCCTCTTCGCCGACTTTTGTGTGATATGATTTCGGAAGAGATGTTATGAATTCATCTGCAGAAGCTGCCTTGCATGATTCAATAACCTGTTTTTCTGTTGCGTCAGGATTTGCATATTTTAGATTGTTGATCAAAGTGTCATTGAACAGATTAAGGTCCTGGGGAACAACAGCTATCTGGTCTCTTATCCATTTTAGCTGCAATTCAGAAATATCTGTGCCGTCAAATTCTATTTTTCCTTTGTTCGGAAGATAATAACCCATTACTAATTCAGCAAGCGTTGTTTTTCCGACCCCGCTTTTTCCTACGAGAGCAACGCTTTCTCCGGGACTGATTTTCAGGTTTATGTTTTTGAGAACTCTTTTCTCTTTTAGGTAGCCAAAATCAAGATTTTTCAAAACAATTTCGCCCTTGAAATTGCCTAAGGTCTTTTTTCCATGTGTCATCCTTTCAGGAGTTATTCTTCTTAGCTTTAGGAATCTCCTTACTGCAACAACAGCCCTTTTGTACCTTCTGTAAAGGCTCCCGAAGAATCTTAATGGGCTGAATGCAAGATTAATATAACCGAAGAACATAATAAATTCACCCGGAGTTATTTGCCCTGCTTTCAGGAAGAAAATTGCCCCTCCCAGCACAATGACAAAGCTCACTCCGGTTATAATTCCCTGAATACTTGAAACGCGCCTTGATTTGCCCGCTGCATTTTTTACGACAGGCAGAATTTTCTCGACAAGAGATTTGAAGAATCTTTTCCTTTCTTCATCTTCCATAACAAAATTTTTTACAAGAAAGACATTATACAGCTTGTCGTAAACTCTTCCATACTGCTTCTCATATGTCCTGTGCTCTATTCTTCTCGCAATCATTTCAGGGTTTACAAGTTTTATAGTGAATATTCCATAGACTACAAAAGTGATAAGAAGAACCATTGCAAGCTGCCATTTTATTACGAACATTGCGACAACAGAGAAAAGAAGCATTAGAAGCTGGGGAAGAACATCTGAAATCGTTGCGACAATATCCTGCAATGACCATGAAGCCCTTGATATTTTCTGCAGAATCTCGCCCCTCTGTTCTTTTTTATGGAAAAGTATTGGCAAAGTGAGAAAATGGGAATACGCTTCTGCTTCTGACTCTTGCGAAATTTTGACACCAAGAACTTCCCCCATGTAACCAGTCATGTTTGATATGTAATTTGAAAGAAGGCTGAGTATAAGCCAGATCCCTATCAAGGCAAGAAGTAGGTTTGCGGCGGTATCAGGAGCCTGTGAAAGGCTGAAAAGCGTACCATAAATATAAGGTGTTGCTGTTGTCAAGATTGCGCCTATTGTTGCTACTAAAACAATAGTATATATCCGTTTCCTGTTTCGTTTTAGCACATCAACAACAAATCTTGTTGAACTGTTCATTTTCTAAAAAATCTAAAATACTTTATAAAACTTCTTCGCTACTATTAATAAAGACCGGAGAATTTATATATTTCACAGCCTTAAATTTTCAATGAAAAACAAGCCAAAGGAAGATGGCTTGGATGATTTTGATAATGAAAATGATGACAATGACGAAGGTTTCTTAGACGAGTTTTTTGAGGATGCTGAATAGTAACAGAGAACATTTTTTAAATGACGGTTGCTTTCTCTGTAAATGGTAGCAACAATGGGCCAGATTATAGGAAAGATAAACCCTAAAAAATATGCTGAAAATGCGCGCGAGCTTCTGAAGGAATATGGTTCTCCCTCCAATATAGATGCAGAAAAAGTAAAAGAAAAGCCACTTTCGCAGCATGGTCTTGTTTATGATTCTTCTTCAGAAACCCTTGAGCCCGTATATTTTTTCATACTTGACTTGATGAATGATTTTAAACTTGAGCCTGAAAAGCTTGAGGATAATTTTGCTTCTTCTCCGGGATCAGGCCATTTTTCAGAAATGGGCCAAAGGGCAACAATAATGCAGCAGCAGGGTGCGAAAATCCTTGGCGATGTTAATACTGTCCTGAGAAGCATACTTAATCTCATTTATGACCTTAAAGAATTTAGGATTCGTCTGTCTCAGTACAATGACCTGAAAACACCAAAGCGCGATGCTGCAATTCTTGCATTAAAGCAAATATGGATGGACAAGGTTGACATATCAAAAGGAAATTCAAGCATAAAGGCAATGACTATTGGTCAGCCATATCAGTATCAAACTCTTATCGACGCATTTCTTTTTGCGAAGAATTTAAAAGATGTTGACAAGATTGATTTGAACGACAGGGTAAAAAGAATTCTTAGGCCAAGAATTCTTGAATTCAATGATTGGCTTGGAAACAGTGAAAAAGAGTTGAGAAAAAGGTATGAGCTTGAGAAATCATATCTCCAAAGCCAGGTTAATTCCCTTAAACTTTATGCGCGCTGGGCAAAACCATACCTGAAAGCAGCGCAGCAGCTTGAAATGAAGGAAATGGACAAAGAGCCTGCTTTGGTTAAAACATTCAATACAATAATACTTCAGCTTACCCTTTTTGGAAAGCAGAAAATTAAAGCAGATGAAGAAGCTGTCGCGGGAAATCTTCCAAAAGAATTTGAAAAAATGAAAATGAAAAGAGACTACTATGTTTGCACTCTTGTTGAATTTAAGTTCAGGGGAATTCCTCAGAGAATTGCCCAGCAATCTCATTATGCATTTGGCGGAAAAGCAGAAGTAACTTTCAAATCCTATGTTCTTAACAGCGATGAGCTTGCCAAATTCAAGGAAGAGATAGACAGTTCAGATGTTGATGATGCCATGAAGCTAATAGAAGGCTCGACAGGCCAGAGTCTTGATACAATACAGGATGAAATAAAGTTCTTTCTCGGGGACAAGGATGAATATGGGGGAAATCAAGAAGAAAGCAGGGATAAATCAAATCCTTTTGTGGCTCTTTTTGGTGGTTATGACAAAAAAGCAAAAAAAGAAAAGTCAGAAAAAAAGGAAAGTTGGTGGCCTGAAAAAGAGTCATATGCAGAATCTCAGAACTTAAGACCATTTGCAGAAGAAAAATCAAAGGAAATGGCTTTCAAAATTTTTGATGTTTACAAGAAAGCCCATGGCATGCCAAGCTACACATAGCATAACTAAGTAAGTGCGGGAATTCCGTTAACTGCAAGATTTCTGTTCTTGTACCTTTCGTCGTAAGTTACCTCTTTGCCAAGCCAGCCAGGACCGACAAAATCATGTGCTTCCTTTTCTGAAATGAATTCAATTTCTGCCAAAAGCAAGCCTTCTAAATTTCCGGCGTAAATGTCAAGCTCAATTATTTTTCCTGAAAATGGGATTTTATACCTTATTTTCTCAACTCTCATTTTCTTTGTATCTCTCCAAAAAGTGAGGAATTTGTCTTCAGATATCTCTTCTTCTTTTTCTTCTCTTGACAAGTTTCCTTTTGTTTTTTCTGTGTAAAAAAATTTATTGCCTTTTTTTCTAACTCTCTTTTCAATATCCGGATTATCTGAAGGAAGATATCCCTGGTTTATTTCGTGAGAAACATATCTTTCAAGCCCAAAGGGAAGGCTACTAACTAAAAACTTCCTTTCTATTTCTTTTCCCGTAAAAAATGTCTAAATAAGTAATTTTTATATATTTGCCTTGTCTTTAATTTTAATGATAAAAAATAAAAAAAATGCTAATGTTAAGAGCAAAAGAAGCAAGGGTATTAATAAAAAAATTAAGCCGAAGCAAGAGCTTGATTTTGACCTTGACCTTGAAAACATGAAATTGGAAGAAGATGTCGGGCAGGAAAATGAAGAACCTGACATGACAAACATTGACCTAAAAAATCTTGAATTCAACAATTTCACAAATCTTCCAGATTCGTCGGAAAAAGGTTCTGTTGCTCTTGAGCGCATGGCTTTGTCTGCTCCGCGCCCTGTTTTTGTCGGGGGATTGCAATTGGAAACAGGAGAAGAAGCCGATGAATTCAAATATTCTAACACACCGGGTAGTGATGAGCCAAAATATTCAGCTTCTGCTGACTCAAGAACGGAAAGAGCAGAAAGAATTTATTCAGGAACAAGGCAGAGTGATTTTTTGCAGAAAAATCCAGAGTTCATGTTTCAGAGAGTTGCTGATTCAAGACTTTCTTCTGACTCATCTCTTGAAAGAGTTGAAAGGGCAAAAAGAGTTGATACAGAAAAAGAAGGAAGAATGAACATGTTTGAAAGAGAGGAAGAAAGATACAAGGAATACAAACCAAAAGTTCCAGAGTGATAATTATTTAAACAAAATTTTCCCTATATAAAAGTAAAATGGCAGAAGAAAAAAGAGGTTACACAATATCTGATATATATCAGGGAGGCTATTCATCAATGACTCCTCCTGATAATGCATACATAAATATGGGAAGGTTCGGAATGGCAACAGACCCAAGAACAGCAAATGTGTTGCAGGAATTTTCTGCAAAGCTTTCCCCAGGAGTAAAAACAGTTGAAATATCTACTGTAAAACCAGATGTATTTGACTCTATACCCAAACAGCAATTGAAGGAAGTCAACAGGCTTTCAAAGCTTACTGGGGTTGACATAACAATGCATGCGCCATTGGTTGAAGCATCAGGGCTTGATCCAAGAGGGGGAGGATTCAGCGAAATAGAAAGAGAAGCAGCAGAAAGAAGCATTGCAAACGCCCTCTTGCGAAGCCATGAATTAAATCCAGATGGAAATATTAATGTTACTTTCCATTCCACACACGGCCTTCCAGGCTCCCAATTTCTACCTCCAGGAGAGAGGGAAAAAACAGGAGAAAAATACAAAAGATTGATAATGGTAAATCGTGAAGATGGAAAAGTTGCGCCAATGGAACCAGAAGTGCAGTACACTCCTGGAATGGAAAACCTTGAAAAAGGCGAACAAAGAACTCCTGAACAAAGAATGGAATCTTATAATGTAACAAATTGGCAGAGTAATATAGATCAGCTTTTTTTTAACCAAGAAAGGGCAAATGAACTTCTTGAAAAAACAAGGCCATTTCTTCAGCAACTTGCAGATCCAGTAACAGGAGAAATAAAAAAAGAGGATTTCAATAATCTCCCTTCAGAAACGCAGGCAGAAATAGCTGACAAGTTCATGAGAGTCAATAGTTACATTGAAGATATTAATCAGCACGTAACATCATTGTTCAGCAAAGCATATGAATTTGGGGACCAAGAGCAAAAAGATGCACTGAAAAAACTGAATGAAGAGTTCAGATCAGAATTGGAAAAAGGAAGTAAAAGTCCTTTTGCTCAGGCGCATGCAATGGAAAATCTTCTTAATACCCTAAAAAGCAGGGAATACATTCCTAAAATGTGGGTTCCAGTAGAGGATTTTGCAATTGAAAAATCATCTGAAAGCTTTGGCAATGCAGCATTTGAAGCATACAAAAAATACAAAAAAACTGCACCTATTATTTCTATAGAAAATCCTCCAGCAGGAGCTGCAATAAGCACTGCTGAAGATTTAAAAAAATTAGTTGAGGAATCAAGAAAGAAATTTGTTGAAAATGCTGTAAAACCTCCAGAGGAGCATGGTAAAGGCGGTCTTGGAATGTCTAAAGGGGAGGCAGAAGAACAGGCTAAAAAATTAATAGGCGCAACATGGGATGTTGGCCACATAAACATGCTAAGAAAATTCGGCTACAAGGAAGAGGATATTGTAAAGGAATCTGAAAAAATAGCGCCTGTCTTGAAGCATGTTCATCTTTCTGATAATTTCGGCTTTGAGCATACAGAACTACCAATGGGAATGGGAAATGTTCCTTTGAAGCAGATTATGGAAAAGCTTGGAGAAAAAGGATATGATGCAAAAAAAATTATAGAAGCAGGACAATGGTGGGAGCACTTCAAAACATCCCCTTTCCAGGAAACTCTGGAAGCGACAGGCTCTCCTATTTATGGAATGAAAATGGCTCCATACTGGCCACAGGCACCAGCATTGTACCAAGGATATCAGGAGGGTCTTTCAGGAAACTGGCTTCCTCAGGTGAATTATGAAACATTCGGGACAGGTTTCTCTAGGCTGCCTGCAGAGCTTGGGGGCCAGGTTCAGGGTGGCCAGGGGAGCAGAATGTCAGGCAGACCGATGGAGTAAAAATTTGTTTTGGTAAACAAACCAAAAAATATACTGTAAAACTTAATCAATTTAAATTAAAATTTATTGGAAAAATGAAGGCGAATGAAATGAACGGGCAATATTTAAAAAGAGTGTTGAATAATATATATTAGACTATATAAAAGAGGTAAAATGCAGAATAAAAAACAAAAGCAGAAAGTTCTAAAGCTAAAAATTCCAAAAATTCCAAAAAATGTCCCCACTCTTCAGCTTAAAAAAGAAAGTGATATTGCAATGGATTTTGCAACAAAAGCATACCAGAGATTTGACAAGCTGATAAAATCAGTTGTTCTCTTCGGCTCAACTGCTAAGCAGACAACTGTCACAGGTTCTGACATAGACATAATCATTCTGCTCGATGATGTTGCAATAAATTGGGATGAAGAGCTTATTGCATGGTACAGGGAAGAGCTTGAAAAAATAATAAAGGCAAATCCTTACCAAATGGCTTTGCATGTAAATACTGTTAAGCTAAGCACATGGTGGGAAGACTTAATGCGTGGAGACCCTGTTGTCCTTAATGTTCTCCGTTATGGAGAAGCAATGATTGACATGGCAGGGTTTTTTAATCCCCTGAAAAGTCTTCTTTTGAAAGGAAAAATAAGGTCAACGCCTGAAGCAATTTACAGCGCGCTCCAAAGAGCTCCAGTACACATAGTTAGAAGCAAAATTTCAGTGTTAAATTCAATAGAAGGGTTATACTGGGCAATGGTTGATTCAGCCCATGCAGCGCTTATAGCCGCAAATGTCCCCCCTGCTTCCCCAGAGCATATTGCAATAGATTTGAAAACAACTTTTGTAGATGAAAAAAAGCTCAACATGAAATATGTTGTTTGGTACAGGGACCTCTTGGTTTTGCACAAAAAGATAGATCATGGGGAAATAAAAGAATTAAGGGGAATAGAAATTGACGCCTGGCAGGACAGGGCAGAAGAATTCTTGGATGTGATGGCACAGATTGTAAAAAGTTTGATTGAATAAAATTGTTTAATATTATGGGGAGTAAACAAATCCTTGTTCTTTTAAAAATTCTAAATATTTTATTATATACTTATTTTTTAGGGGATTTTTTATAAGGTCCCTTTCAAATTTAGAAATTGCAGATATCATGCTGCTATAATTGTATCCTTCAGGCGAGAATTCTTTTGCTAAGCTACTTATATACCTTCCAAGGATATTTTCTCTGACATATCTTGGCTCGAATCTACGGGGAGCAAAATCTAAGTTATAACGTCTATCTTCCTCAAATTCATCACATTCAATTTCCTCTTCAAGGTTTATAGACATTTTAAAATATAGAATTATTTCTTGTCTTCTTCTTTTACAATATTTTCAAGACCGCTCTTTATTGTACTTGCTCTTGTTCCAAGAGCTTTTGAAACTCCTTGTGTAGTCATGTAACCCATGTATCCTCCTATAAGAGTTTGTACAATCTGCTTGTATTCTTTATTGTCTGATTTTGCTAAATCACCAAGATATACATTTTTGTAAGCGTCCTTGATTTTTACATCTGAACCAAGAAGTGAGATAACATCACTTACTTTTAATGTTCCAAGAGAATCCTGCACTATTTTTGCAGCTGATTCTATCATGTCATATTCGCTGACTTGTCCTGTATATCTTTTTCCGCCTTTTCTTGAACCTAGCAATCCATCAAGAAGAAGATTTGCCTTATCTCCTGTCTTAAGGTCATAAGCATTAGGCCCTTTTTTCAATGAAGGCTGATAAAGAAATTCATCAACTGCAGAATTATCCTCTTCTCCAAAACCTGGATTACTCTGAGTAAGATAAGCTATAGCAAAGTTAAGAAGATCTTTTTCATTGAGATTTTTCAGTGCAATAGCTCTCATCTTTTCCCTTGCTTCTTGTTCTGCTTTCTCTTTTGAGTTTGTCATAGTTTTTCTCTGATTTTGAGGTTTATAAATGTTATGGATGTAACTACTATTTAGTTAAGAATTAACTAAACTTTGGCAGGAACCATTTTCATCTCGAAAAGAATCTTAGTCCTGCAGGGAAGCTTTGGCTTGACAATTCTGAATATCTCCCTAACAGTTACTGTTGCTTTTTCATTTGGAATTGCAATCATAAAAATAGGGTCGTTTGGCCTTACAATTGCTGCTTTTCCGACGGATTTCCCGAAGGAAAGCTGCATTCCTGTCTGCATTCTGTCTGCCCCAGCCCCTGTAAGCATTTTATTTTCCCTCTGAATATGATGAGGGTAAGGAACAACCTTGAAATAATATTGTCCTGGAAGATCTGTATCAAGCTGCTTGTTGATATACTGTCTTGCAGCTTCCAGGGCATTATTTCTTATCTGAGCATGCTCCTGGGTTACCATTGTAAGAACATATGGAAGTTTTCCAGATTCGAAATCTCCCTGGGAGCCCATTGAGAATTTTACAATTGCCTGAGGGGGAACTGTCTTTATGTAAGCTTTCCCCTTCTTGCTGCTTGTCCTTGTGAAAGGAACAACGTGCTTGTGCGTGTATGCAGATGCTTTTCTTAGTCCCATTTTACCATGAATTAGTTCCTGATTTATTAAAAAGCGTCATAATTGCTTCTATGCCCCTGAATAATTTTTCTTTAGCTATTAAAAAGGATGTTCTATAACTGCTTAGTTGAGGTTCACGTGCTGTTAAAGATTTATAGCCATCATCTTTCATATCTCTTATTCTTTTTACATTATCTAATCTAACGCAATAATCTGTTCCGCCAATTTCTCTCATTTTATCTCCACCTTTGTTATCAATGCCTGGCCTGGCAATCCGCGCTCAAAAGCAGCTCTTACAAGTCCCTTATTTCCGTGTGCGGCCATTATTTTCCCCTTGATTATTTTGCCTGCAGGAGATTTCCATTCAACAATTTTTCCAATAAATTGTCCTGCTTCTTTTCTGTTTTTAGATCCTTCAACTTCTATGATAAAATGCCTTTCCCGAATAGTATTTACTCCTCTTCTGAATTGTATAACTTTTCCGTTTGTCATTATGTTTTCCTATTAATATTTGTAGAATCTAGAGGTTTTTTTGTGATAGATTGGGTTTTGCACCCTAAACCTTAAAATCTACTCTTTATATCATATCAAAATTTGGTTTTTAAAGTTATCCTAATTATCTCAAAATATTAAGAGGAGAATTTATAAGCAAATTTCTTGTATACAATTAATGATGTTGCAGCAGTTATAGCAAATCTTGACTTTATTAATAAAAAGGAAAAAAGTGGCTGGTTTAACTAGATAAAATATTTCGGTTATTTTTGACAAGTTCCCAGGATTTTCGTACAAAATCCTTAAAGTCTCTTCTATTATCATAAATCTCCTGTAATAATTTTAGAATGGGTTTTCCATTAATTTCAATTTTATGCCAAACATCATAGACAGCTGGTTCATGTTTATAAATTTCTTGAATCCGTTTGTCTCCTAGAATAACATAAGGAATCATTTCACTTAATTTCCATAGCAAATGTGGCGATTCAAATTCTTCATGATTATAGTTTGGGAAAATACTATCCCATTTTTTAAAGAAGATGAAATGTGACAGTTCATGGATTACTATCCTTATCATTAAATCATTATGAAGCCCAAAATAAACATCAAAAGTATTTTCACTTAAGTACCTTGGGCATATAGGATTAGATGTAACCCTTGCAGTGAAAGCCTCGTCTTCCCATTTAATTTCATTTACTTCTTCTAGGGCATTCATAATAGGATCATTTATTTTATCCCATTCTTTCTGAAATTCATCCCTAACCTGCTCATAAATTTTCCTATTTTTTGTTTCAAATTGAAAGAAAAAGTCGCGAACTGCTTTTTTTTTATTTCTTGAATTTTCAAAACGTTCCTTAAGTGCCGAATATTTGGAAAATATCTTTTGGCTATCTTCTTTAAAGTTCAAAAAATCCATAAATACATCAATTGTTTCATTAATTCCAGCAACAATAAAATTAACCTTTGGGTTCATTTATGTATTGGTTTGTCTATTTATTTAAAGGTTCTTTATGACTGGAATCATACGAGTCCCAAAGAGCCCAATTTAAAATAAGTTTATTGTGTTGACACATTCTTTCATCTAATGCCCAGATATCACAATGGTTTAGATAGGCATTATAAGGACATCCTCCACCACAAATTCCAAGTGCTTCACAATCCAGACAAGATTCCATATTTACAGGGTAACGATTTTTCCAGTAATTAAATGTAAAATCTGTTTCTAAAACAGGAGAATTATTGTCTGTTTAATGCTCCAAGACAAATATTTCCCTTCCGACAACCTGGTTTTCTCTAAACTCTGCAACAGGAAATCCTGAAACAAGCTTAAGTCCTGTACTATTAATTATTTTATTTGCATCACAGCCCATTCTTTTTATCCCTGTTTTTGATGTTGTCTGAATAAATGGGCCTGTAAAAACAAATCTTCCTGAAACAGAATCTTTTAAGTTGTTAAGAACTTTTATTATTAACTTTTCATATTCTTTTATTATCCCAGATGCTATTTCCTTATTTGGAGCATACTTGAGAACCTGCCCCAGGCTTGGCTCTGTCACGAGGGCGTTTGATTTTTTTATCTTTGCTGTAATTGAATCTGTATTAATAATCTGGTAATTTTTCTCTTGAAATTTGCCCCATTTGAGATTTTTTAAAATTCCTTTTATTGCTTCCGAGTCTTTGTCAATTCCTATAACCTTAATTTCAAGCCTTAATGCTTCCTGGGCAATAACCCCCACTCCGCAAAAGGGGTCGACAATTGTTTCATCTTGTTCTGCCTTTGAGAGATTAATCATTATTTTGGCCAAACGGGGAGAAATGGCAAGGCTTTCCCTTCTCACAGGCTTTTCCATGTCCTGCTTTTCCAATTTTTCATAATCGCATGTTTCGATTATTCTGCCAAATCTGTCATTAAAGACGAAATACTGCTCATCAATAAGCTTGCTCGAAGAAAGGTTCCTTACTTCCTGACCTGACTGAAGTTTTAGAAAATCAGAAATTCTTTTTTCTGTTGCCTTAAATCCTTCTTCCCTGAATCTGGATTTTAGTTCTTCCCTGATTTCCTCATAAAATTTTTCATTGTCAGAGAAATTCCATATAACATACCTTGGTTTGTTGGATTTTATGTAAGAAGTGTCTAATTTTTTTATGTTGACAACTTCGCCGATTGCAATTGTTCCGCCTAATTTAGTAATAAATCCTTTGTTAAGCTGAGGAACATCAGTTAATATAGCATTGCCGACTTGACGGTAACTAAAACTACCTAACCTGCTTTTTAGCTCTAAAATTGAAAGTTCAGGATTTCTTCCAAGTATAAAAATGTATTCCATAAGCAAAAAAGATAAGGTTATTATTTAAATTTTTATTAAAAAGACAAATATGCTCCAGGGCTGAAATAATGAGGTATTTTAATCCCGAAATTTAATTCCTGGTTTTCTCTTAAGAATTCTATAAACTCTCTAACTTTCTCCAAATCTTTTTCTATGATGCTTATAGCACAATCTCAAAATCCCCAAGTTCTTTTTTTACAAGCTCGAAAATTTTTGGATTTATTTCCAGTGATTTTGAAAGTTTCTGGTGTGCAACACATTCAGACACCTCTTTCATGCTGGAAACCTCTATTTTATCTGTAATTTTCTTAACTATTTCTCCTTCAAAAAGGAAGCTGGTTCCATTGCAATGGAGGATTTCTGCATTTGCGGGCTTTCCGTCCTTCTGATATCTTATTCTCATTCTCCCCTTTTCCATTGTCATAAGATCTGCTCTTTGCGAATAGTCTATCAATTCATTTATAAGAATTGAAGCATTTTTTCTTGCTTCATCAACTTTTCTGGAATCCAATTTTCCTTTTTTGAATTCAATTCTTGCCCCAATAACATCTTTCAGAATTCTAAAATGATTCTGTGTGAATTTCCCCCTGGCAACAAGTTTTTCAAAATCATCAACAAGCTCTGTCTGCTTCTTTTTTCCGAATATTGCATCCAAAAGGTTGAAAATATCTGTATAAATCTGGTCTATTGTTTTTTCCTGTGAACTTTTTTCTATCTGCTTCCTTAATTCCTGCAGTCTTTTCAGATAATCTTCTGTATCAGCAAGCATTTTGTCAATCTCTGCACCTTTGACTTCTTTCAGCTTTTCATGCTCGAAATCCTTGTATGCATGGATTATTTTTTCAAGTATCTTTATGTATCTTGGCTCAAGCATTTTTTCTTTTTCAACAAAAATTCTTTTCATCTCAGCAGCTGTCTGCTTTGGTGTAGGCGGAGCAAGCCCATAAAGCATCAGTAATGCCTGGCTTGGAGTCAATATGCTCCAGTAAACATCCTGTACAAGAATATCAATGAGAGTTGCCTTTGCTCTTTTGACGGACTTGTCCCCCATTGACATAAACATGTCTATTGCTTCTGGAGAAGGTTTCAGCCTTCCCATTTTCAAAAGTGCTTTCCAGGGAAGGAATGTTCCCCTGTCGTACAATGGAACTCCATCTCTTATGAAAGTGAACATGACAGGGTGAGCATCTTTTACAGATTCCCAAAAATCAGTCAAGAGATAAGACTGTACATTAAGAATATTTTTCTTTGCGCCTGCCATTGCTGTTGCTTCTCCAACAAATTGCAAAATCATGCTTCTCAGTCTTTCCTTAAGTTCCAGCCTTGGCATCCTCTTTACATCAGTGTCATTTATTATGACAAAAGCATCAACATCTGATTCTTTTACAGCATCTCCCCTTACCATGCTTCCTGCAATTACATATGAAACAATATATTTGTCAAACTTTTGCAAAACCATTGCTTTGTGTATCTCAG
Source organism: Nanobdellota archaeon (assembly GCA_027334715.1). Classification (GTDB taxonomy): domain Archaea; phylum Nanobdellota; class Nanobdellia; order Pacearchaeales; family GW2011-AR1; genus ASMP01. The sequence goes on along the minus strand of DAHWUG010000001.1, from coordinate 296,136 downwards.
CAACTCTTAATCCTTCCAAAATTCCAGTGTCATGAAGAGGGTATGACATTCCTACCGCAGAAACAAGGTCAAACTTTGAATCAAGGCATGCTTCCCAGATATCAACAGGAGTTTTTATGTAAATCCAGACGTCTTTCTTTATTTTTTCAACTTCCTCGATTATTTCCTTCTTTATTTTTGGTATTTCCTTGAATTTTTCTTCTGGAATAATTATATAGATGTGATTTTTCTTCTGCAATTTCTGCAATTCTTCAGGGGGAATGTTTTCTCCTATTTCGTCCTCGACAAAAAGCTTTACAGCCTGCGGAGCAAGGATTCCTATTGCCTGAACAAAGGAATATTTCTTGACAATTGCATTCTTTATCTTGTCAAATTCTTTTTTTGTTTTCTCCATTTCTTTCTGAAGCTTTTCTGTTCCTTCAGGAAGAAGTGGTTTCTTAGAAGTGTAATTTGTGTCAAGATTCATTCCGGGGATTTCCTGGATTTCCTCATTATTCTCTTTAGTTTTTCGTTTGTTGTCTGTTTTGTCTGCCATTTTTTGTGTTTCAGTTATGAAAGTTTATTTGTTTTTATAAAGGTTTTGAGTTTAATTAATTGCTACACCGCCAACTCCATTGATTCTTCTTACATCAGGCATTTTTGTTTCGTCGCTTAGGATTACTCCTGCTTGAAATGGCTGAAAGTGGTCCGGGAAATTTGAAAAAACAGTATTAATCTCATAATACTGTCTTATATTATCATATATATTTTTTGCCCTTAATTCTTCTGAAGGAAGAGCACTTATTATTACACGATAATTATCTAATTTAACTTTAGCTTTAGAATTTTTAAATTTTTGTTTCAAGAAACTTTTCTTAAGTTTTAATACAGAGAATATTTTTTCAAGTTTTGGAGTTCTTGAAGGTAGATTTTTAGAGTCTCCAGTGATTAATCCAGCATACGCTTTCATCCCGTCTTCATCCAACCCCGCAGTAAGGCGTTTTTGTTTGAGCTTTTTATTCTTGAGATATTTTGTAGCAAGAAAACCTACAGTTTCTCCTATTAAAGGTAACGAAAGTAATGCGCCTAAAGCAACACCATAATTTTTTGTGAGAAAAGTATAACCACAATCAATCAAAGCCCCTAAAAAAGGTATTCCTGCTCTATAAATCACGACATCATCTTTTATTCTTGTTATTTCTTCCTCCGTCAACTTTATTTCTCCTTCTCCAACTTTCCCTTCTAATCCTTGCGCTCTTTTTGCTTCCCTAATCCATGAATCAACTTCACGCGCCTTTTTTTGTAGTTTTTTGTTTACTATATATTCTCCAATGTTTAGACCTAAAATCGCCCCTATTACTGTAGTGCCCATAGCAAACAAAGCTCCTGAAAGAGTGTCATACATTCCTAAGTTAAAAGCAGAAAAAGTCCCTGCGGCGACACCAACAATGCTGCCTCCAACACTTAAACTTACAGAACCAACATTCAAATCCCTCATTTCTTTCACTCCAAAAATTTCATATAACTGTTTTCTTTTAGCAAGATACTTGTCTTTTGCTTCTTCTAAATCTCTTTCTGGTTCAGGATAACGAGATGATTTTACAAAAGGTATTTTTTCTAATAAATCAGTAATATCAAAGCGAGGTTTCTTCTCTCTTGCAACGTCTTCCAAAGTCCTTTTGCCTTCCAATGTACCTCTTACTAAAGGATTTGTCTGTGCAACATGCTTTGCATACGCAAGAGTTGCCTCGTCAGAACCAATATTTAAAAGATAAGTATTTATGGCTCTAAAAATATCATAGACAGTTTTTCCCTCAAAGGTGTTTCCACAGTGAGGTTTATCTGGAAGTTCTGGTTCGAAATAGCCAATATGAACAGATCCATCTTCATTAATCTTAACAATGCAATCTCCAGGTTTAGCAGTCTCATGTTTTAGCAGTTCATTTCTTGTTGGCATGCTTCTTCCTGTCTGGAAAACAGATTCCAAAGCATGATAAAATTCCCTTACTGTCTTGTATCTTTTATCTGGATTTTCTTGTGTTGCTTTTGCAAGTATTTGTGCAACTTCTTTTGGAATATTTAATCTGTCAAAATCGCTGGTTTTGGGATTTCCATCTGCATCTTTGAAAACCTGCCCTAAAAGCATGAACTGGAGGACTTTTCCCATGCTATAGATATCAGCTCTTCCATCAAATGCACTTCCTCCAACAACTTCTGGAGCTGTGAAATATTCTGTGAACATATGTGTTCTTAACTGGGTTTTTCCACTAGTTGGTGTAGAAGAAGCCCAATCCATAAGAACAGGATGCCCATTGACTTTTATGTTTCCAGGATTGATATCTCTGTGAACAACAGGCTTTACACCATTTGAATGATGAGCATATTCCAAGGCAGGAACCAAACCTGAGAAAAGTCCTAGAACATTTTCTGCTGAAGGGGAATAACTTTGATCAAGAACTTCCTCTTCCAGAGATTTTCCAGGAATGAAATCAAAGACAGCAACAGGCGTCTTTATGAAAGAACCTGTAACCCCATGCTGGACTATTCTTGGAACTCCAGGAACTCCTTCTCTGTTTGCTCTTTCAAGGAATCTTATTTCACGCCCTGCTCTTTTCTCTTCAGTAAAAATATCATCCCAGTTTCCTGTTTCTGCTGCTGCATAAACCTTTACAACAGTATCAAGGCCATCTGATTTTCTCTTTGCTCTGTAAATAGTTCCCTGTCCGCCATTTTCTGTGTTTGCAAGTTTTTCCCCAAGTTCATATATTTGAAGAATATCTCCGTCTCTGTACTCTAAATCAGCAGGTGTTGCTGGTTGAAGTCTTTTTGGTTCTGGAACAGGAATTATATGACCTTCAATAGAAGAGAGTTTATTTCCATATCCCTCTATTAGATTATTTTGCTTGAATGCCCACGCGTCTTCTTTAGCGCTCATTTTGCTCTTGCCTCCATTTTTTCCTTTTTCAAGAATGATTTCACGGCGTATTCTATTAAATGGCTTTTGTTCCTGAAAATGCTGTCTTTCACTTTGTCCTCGAGCCTCTTGTCCAGCTCTTCTTCCATAGAGATGCTTAGCTTAACTTTCATGAAAAGTGGGATAAATTGCTACTTTATAAACTTTATTAGATGTTACCATTTTTAAGTTAATAAATAAAAGAGTGGCCCATACAGGAATCGGACCTGTGCCTGCTCGGTGTAAACGAGCCGTTCTAACCATTAGACTAATGGGCCGATAATTAAATCCCAGCTTTCTTTCTTATAAACATTTCTACTTCCTTTGAAGAGGGGACCCTTCCTGTTCTTTTAAACTGTGCATATTTGTAATTGTTCTTAAAATTAGAAAATCCTATGACCTTATGAAATTTATCTATTTTTTCTGTCCCATAAATCATTATTCCTTTGTCAAACATCCCCCCGCTTATACCTAATTTTTTTAGACCATCAAAGACTGATTTACGCAGGGATTCAATAGTAATAGATAAATGAATCATTACTTTAACATTAGGGTGAGCTGATAAAGACCCGTCTGTATCCATTAAGCCCCTAATGCAGGCAGCTAAGTTTTTTTCGTTGTTGGATATATAAATAGGAATCGAACAATCTTTTCCATACTTAATTCCTACAGGAAAACCAGCATCAATCATGTATTTATCTACTGATTTGCTATAAACAACGCAACGGATTACTTTTTCATCCTTATTTTGATAAATTTTTGGACTGATTTTAAACGTTCTTCTTATTAATCTAGGAAGATAATTATTATAGTAATAATAATCCAGATATTTATCGCCAGTTATAGAAAGGCTCTTCAAATCAGAGTTTATGCACCCATCGCCAAGCAGGATTCCATAAAATTCAGCAAAACTTGTTTCGCTTTTGTTCGGAAAACGAATATTCTTTAGTTTTTGCTTTCCATGAGATATTTTTTGACCCCAAAAAGGGTCAATTACTTCAAATTTATAATCTTTGTTTGTCTTGGATAAAATAAGTAATTTCTTAAAAAATGATAAAGGTAATGTTCTATTTTCAACAAGCCAGTCATGTTTAACTGTTTGTGGATTTACGCCAATCTTGTTTGCTATTTCATCCCAAGTGAAGTTATTCTTTTTTTTAATAGAATTCATTATTTCCTTTAAATCATTTTTATCAATAATAACTCTTTTTTCAATAAATCTGCCATCTACTGTTCTCTTCATATAATAGAATAGTGTAACAACTATTTAAATATTAGCGTTTATTAATACCACCAGTCTATTAAAATTAAAGAGGTAATTCAACCTTTGCTAGGACCATATTTTTTATTTTTTGAATCCTTCCGGACCAAAATGCTTCAGAACATTCTTAATCTCATTAATTGTTTTTTGCTGTGATTTTTTGTCAGACATTCTGACAAAAGTTATTAATAGGTCAATCAAATTTGACTCATCCATTATTTTAAGAATATGCCCGTCTGTAATGAAATAAAATCTAAAGCTTTTGTACTTAATCTCCTTAGTAACAAGATTTCCAACATTACCTAACAGTTTTCCTTTTTGCGGGCTATTTTTCAAAGAAAGCATTAGTTCAAATGCCTCTACTGCTTCTCCCTTAAGTTTTTTTAACACCTCATTTTTTAAAGATTCCAGAATCAGGACTTTGGCCATTTTTGTTTAGCATCTTTAATAGCGTCTTCAATCGGAATGTACCCTTCTGTAGACATTAAAAATTGCCTTAATTGTTCCTTTACAGCAAAAGAGTAAATCCTGTTGATTATGTCATCATAGCTTTCTCCCTTTAAGCCGAAGGATGAAATCTTCTTCTTTGTCTCCTTGCTTAATTGTATTGTTGATATTTCCATTTTTTATTCTATAGCAGCTATAGAAGCTATAGTTTATAAAGTTTTCTGTAAGAAAGGCAGTAACCAAAATAAATAATTTTGTATCTTCTAAAATTTTAAAAACATCTTCTTTTTATCTAATTAAATGCGCTGGTAGTTAAGTGGTAGAATAGGACCTTGCCAAGGTTCAGACCCGAGTTCAATTCTCGGCCGGCGCACTTTTCTTATAAAACCTCAAGCCCTAAAAAACTTATTGCTAGAAAGCATTAATTAGATTTTATCTAAGGCAGAAAGTATTATTGATGAACAATGGTCTGCTCCTTTATACTCCTTGTAATCTATTTTTGTTCCAGTTTTTTTAGCTTGTTCAACAAATGCCCAAGATAGTTCTTGTCCTTGTTTAAATGGAATTAATAAATCTCTTGTTCCCAAACGAATAGAAATCTTACCTGCTTTAATACCACTAATATAATTTAAAGGGCTAAAAAGAGACATTTTTTCTTCATACTCTGTTCTAGATTGACAACCTGATTTTCTGGCTATACTTCCTGTTAAGATGCTATCCCAAGCAGATAACCCCAGCCTTCCTCCACCAACAATAGAAATAATTCTTTCAATGCTTGAATTGATATCACTAGAAGCTCTGATAGATAAAACATTTCCTAAGCTTACGCCAAGCACATTCAATGTTTTGCCATCTACTAATTCTTTATACATTCTGTTCATAGAATCTTCATAAATATCCTGCAATTTCCTAACTGATTGTTCTGGATTTGGTTTAATAATATTTAAAGAAGAAATAGTATAAATAAAAACATCCCCCTCTTTTGGGATAATTCTATTTCTTAAAAAAGGTCTTTTAGAAATATTGTTAGATACGAAACAAAACCAGCTAGTAGATTTTCTGTTATAGGAAACAATCTCTGGTCTCCAGTCTATTTCAGGTTCAACATAACCTTCTCTGCATTTCCTCAAAGAATATAGTTTATCTGCAAGTCCAAACATGAAAAGGAAATAAAAATATTATTTATAATAATTATTGTTGTCTTTTTTTAAAAAATCGCCCGGACCAAGCATAGAATAAAAAGTTAGACTCCCTAAGAATTATTGTTTAAGAAAAAGCCTTTTTTACATTATTATTAAACAAAAGATATCCCCCTGTAAGAAGTTCAAATAGTAAACTAAAAATAATAGTAAAAATATTTCCTAAAATTCCACCTAAATAAGCAATTGAGAAAACTGCCATAAGAATGCCTAAACAACTAAGTATTATTGCTAGAACTCTAGCCCATGGTCTTAATTTCAATAAACCTCTTGCAACAAAAAAACTAAGAATTCCTAATCCAAAAAGAATTATCCCTTCAAAAAAGACCCCTACTGGAATAATGAAGAATAATCCAAGAATAACTCCAACAACAGTTCCAAGGTAGTAAATAATAGAAATTATTTTTACTCCAATAGGAACTTCTTTTGTCCCATTCATTTTATGTATAAAATAAGAATTGTATATAAATCTTTTTAACAGTTTTTTAAAATTCGCCCGGACTAGGAATCGAACCTAGAAATCCTTTCGGAAACCACGTTTCGAGCGTGGCGCAGTACCATTGTGCCATCCGGGCTTTTAAGATGTAGATAGCAACTTCACAAATATTAAAAACCTTTATTTCCTGACAAATTAACTTAATTTTAAGAGGTTATTAAAGATATTAAATGACACACACATTGCCAAAACTTGCTTATGCATATGATGCTTTAGAGCCTTTCATAGATGCCAAAACAATGGAAATCCACTACACAAAGCATCATCAGGGCTATGTTGACAAGCTGAACAAGGCACTGGAAAGCCATCCGGACCTTCAGAATAAGACAGCAGAAGAACTGATTAAAGACATCAATGCCATTCCAGAAGACATAAGAACAATTGTAAGGAATAATGGGGGAGGTCATGTGAACCATTCTTTTTTCTGGCCAACCCTGAAAAAAGGGACACAGCCAAAGGGAGAAATCTTTCAGGCAATAAACAAAAAATTTGGAAGCTTTGACAAATTCAGGGAGGATTTTAAGGCAAAAGCAGTCGGATTATTTGGTAGTGGCTGGTGCTGGTTAGTCTTGGATAAAAAAGATGTAGAAATAATAACAACTTCTAATCAGGATAATCCTTTATCCATGGGAAAAATTCCTATTCTTGGTTTGGATGTTTGGGAGCATGCATATTACCTGAAATACCAAAATAGAAGGCCAGATTATGTTGATGCATTTTGGAATGTTGTAAACTGGGAAAAAGTAAACGAAAACTATTTGAAAGCAAAAAGATAATTTTATATATATCTCTTTAGTTTAGTTTATATGAGGCATAAAAATCCAGTAGGATTTTCTCTATTGGTGTTGTCAGCAGTTTTTCTTTTAATATCACTTAATCCAACAATTACGGGTAGTATAATTGGAGTAAATGAGAAAATATCTCCTGTTTACCTTGTTAGCTTAATTTTTTTTATTTCATCAGTTCTAATTTTTGCAAGCAGACAAACTCTTGATGCAATAATGATACCAACAGGAAGTTATAAAACAGACAAAGAAAGGACAGAAAGGGCTTATGAAGAAGGAAAAGACAAACCAGGACAGGTTTATTTGATAACAGGTAGAATAGATAAGCCTGTAAAAACCTCTCAAGTTTATTCAATTTACAAACAGCTGAGAAGTTATGGAATCAAGCCAGGAAAGATAAGAATAGAAGGAAAATCTGCCAATACTCTTGAAAAACTAAAACAGATGGGGGCACATGATGTTGGTATAGCTTCTAATCCGACGCATTTGGACAGCTTTGAGGATTTGATAAAAGAGGCAAAAAAAGAAGGAATTGCGGGAAATGATTTAAGAGTCCATAGGCTAACTGCACCAGAAAGTTTTAGAGACTGGGTTTATGGAATTGTTCACAGGACAATTTACAGATATGAACTTGCACATGGGGGATTGAAAGCTGTAGGAAAAACAAAGCTGGGAATTAAGAAAAAAATAATAGGAATTCTTGACAGAATAATGCCTGAAGAATAATTTTCATAAATCAAAGGTAATTGGAATGAAAATAGGTATCACAAGTTTTATAAGTTATTTAATTTACCAAATTTTATGGAAAAATATAGCATAAGGCAAGGAATAAATAACATTAAAAAAGACGGATTAGCCTCTGCTTTAAAATATGATTGGGAAAAGACAAAAGAAGCCGAAGCTCAAGGATTTGATAGAATTTTTGAACTTGGAGTACTCACAACTTTCCCAATAAGCTTTCCTATAATTTTTTATTTAGTAGGAAAAGCTATTGCAGATGAAGAACATGATTTAATGATGGAAAGAAGTGGTCAGTTCTACAGGGGATTAAAATCTTGGATTTAAACAATCTTTAAATATTTCAGATAGTTTTGATTTCTATGCCTCCCTTAGGTATAGCGCAAATCAGCTCGTATCTTGAAAAAACCCCTGAATGGAGCTTGGAAGACAATGGGCAATACATAATGCGCATATTTGAATTCCCTGACTTCAAGACAGCTGTTGAATTCGTAAATAAGATAGTTCCCCTTGCAGATGCAGAAGAGCATCACCCTGATGTAAAAATTTATGATTACAACAAAGTGGAAGTAAAGCTTACAACTCATTCTGCAGGCGGGCTGACAGAAAAAGATTTTAAAGTCGCCAGTGAAATAGATAAGTTATGAAAACAAAGGAAATTACAAAGCAAACGCTGATAAACGAGCTTATAGAAAAAAATCCTGAAACCATTTCTGTTTTGATGGGTTATGGACTTCATTGCATAGGCTGCCATTTTTCAGAGTTTGACACATTGGAAAACGGGGCAATGATGCATGGCATGTCTGAAGAAGAGATTGACTTAATGATAAAGGATGTAAATAAGACAATAAGTGCAGTAAAAAACAAAAGAGTTAGCAAGAAAAAGGTTAATAGTAAAAAACTTAAGGTAGGGTTTAAACGTTAATTAAAATGGGTAATCAAATAAATACAAATCGGGAAATCTATGACCACAGTGATCCTGAAAAATTGAAGTTCAAGGCAACAACAGGAATAAGCGAGGAGCTTGTACGCAAGATATCCAAAGATAAAAAAGAACCAGAATGGATGCTGCATAAAAGGCTTGAAGCATTAAAATTATTCAATGAGATACCAATGCCAAATTTCGGGCCAAGCTTGGCTGATCTGAATTTGAACGAAATCTCATATTTTATCAAACCCGATGCAAAAAAAAATGCAACTTCATGGGATGATGTTCCTGCAGAAATCAAGGAAACCTACGAAAAGCTTGGAATTCCAAAAGCTGAAAGGGAAGCTCTGGCAGGTGTTGGGGCGCAATATGAAAGTGAAGTCATTTATCATAAACTGAAGAAACAATGGGAAGAAAAAGGGGTTATTTTCCTTGACTGTGACCAGGGTTTGCAGCAGTATCCAGAATTATTTAAAAAATATTTCATGACAACATGCATAAATCCGGGCCTTCATAAGTTCGCAGCTCTTCACGGAGCCTTTTGGTCAGGAGGGACTTTTATTTACGTGCCGAAAGGTGTGAAAGTTGACCTCCCTCTTCAGGCTTATTTTAGGATGAATGCACGAAAAGGAGGACAATTCGAGCACACTTTGATAATCGCAGATGAAGGCAGTGAGATTCATTATATTGAAGGATGTTCTGCACCTGTTTATTCAGAAAATTCTCTTCACGCAGGCGGAGTTGAGATTCATGTGCTAAAAAACGCAAGAGTCCGTTATTCAAGCATTGAAAACTGGAGCAAAAATGTTTATAATTTGAATACAAAAAGGGCTGTTGTGTATGAAAATGGGGTTATGGAGTGGGTTAATGGAAATACAGGTTGCCTTACAGGAGATTCAAAGATTTTCACAAATTCAAAGGGCCTTATAAACATGCAATATATAAAAAAAGGAGATGTCATTTTTGTTTGGGATGAACTTACTAATAGATTAAAAACATCTAAAGTTAAAAACAAAATATTTAGTGGAAGTAAAAAAGTTTACAAAATTATTGTAGGTGGGAGAAGTATAGAAGCCTCTTCAAATCATCCATTCTTGACATTAATAAGAGAGAAAAATAGCCCACATCATAAAAAGGGATTTTTCAGATTTATCTGGAAACCACTTGAAGAATTAAAAATTGGAGATTTAATAGGAATAGTAAAAAAAATTCCCCATAAAGGAAAACCACATATTTTACCGAAGATTAGCATTGGAGAAGAAGTTAATAGCAAAAATCAATATTCTACATTTAAAATGAATATCTCCTATTTATATAATAAAAAGATAAATTATCCGCAGAAAACAAATGAAGACTTTATGTGGCTAATGGGATTAATTATTGGTGACGGACACATTGATTTAAATACCAATAAAATAAACATAGCAACGCATGAAAGAGAAGATTATAGAGACAAATTAATAATCTTACTTAAAAGATTATTTGATTATACTGTTACAGAAAAAAAAGAGAGATACATTATAATAAATTCTAAGACCTTATGCCAGTTGTTTACTAAAATTGGTTTTAGTGGTAATGCAGATACAAAAAAAATTCCGGAATGGGTTTTTACTTTACCAGAAAGTCAAATTCTTTCCTTCTTAGCAGGGTATATTGATTCTGATGGGCACATTTCTAGTCATTCTGTATACTTAACTAGCATCAATAAAAAGTTACTTGAAGATGTCAAACTTCTTGGAATTCAAGTAGGATTGTGGGGTTCTAATGTATTTACCCATGGAAAAGCAAGAAAATCCATGATTCTTGGAAAAGAGGTAAATCTCAAAGATTCTTGGAGAATATTATTTGATGGCAAGAATGTTAAGTTTTTACCTTTAAAGTGTATGGCCAAAAAAGATAAACTTGGTAAAATAAAAACAACAAGAGGTTATTTTTCTTCAAGAGGGCTTAATTTTAGAAGTAAAGTTAATGAAGAAATAGGGTTTTCTAGGATTAATAAAATTGAGGAAAGAGGGATAAAACCAACCTTTGATATTGAAGTTGAAGGATATCATAATTTTGTTGCTAATGGATTAATAGTCCATAATTCAAGAATTACAATGCTGTATCCTTCTTCTGTTCTTTTAGAGACTGGCGCAAAGACAGATTATGTGGGAATTGCATATGCAAACAAAGGCCAGTACCAAGATACAGGATGCAAGGCATATCACATGGCTAAGAATACAAGCTCGCATATAATAAGCAAAAGCATATGCATGAATGGCGGAACAACAGCTTACAGGGGTTTGGTAAAAATAAAGAACGGCTGCACGGGATCAAAGTCAAGCGTTCGTTGTGATGGTTTAATGCTTGACAACAAAAGCAAGGCAACAACCTTCCCGAGCATGGAAGTTGATGAAAATGATGTTGAAGTCTCCCATGAAGCAGCTGTTGGAAAAATAGGGGAGGAGCAGCTTTTTTATCTTATGTCACGCGGATTGCCAGAGCGTGAGGCAACAAAAATGATTGTCTCTGGCTTCATAGAGCCATTAATAAAAGAGCTTCCATTGGAATATGCAGTTGAATTAAACAGATTGATTGAATTGGAGATTGAGAACAGCGTTGTGTAAAATGAAAATAACAAACGAAATTGCAAAGCAGATAAAGAAGGATTTTCCAATTTTCAGCCACAATCTTGGGCTTGTTTATCTGGACAATGCAGCAACAACCCAGAAGCCTGCAAGCGTTATAAATGCTGTAAAAAACTTCTATGAAAAGGACAATGCAAATGTTGGCCGCGGAGTTTATTCCCTTGCAAACAGGGCAATGAAAAGATATGACCAGACAAGAACTGTTATTGCTAACTTTATTGGAGCAAATTCTGGTGAAATAGTATTCACAAGAAACACGACAGAATCAATTAATCTGCTAGCATATGTGATATCAAAAATTATACCCAAAGGAAAGGATGAAATAGTTTTGACAGAAATGGAGCATCATTCAAATCTTGTTCCATGGCAGGAATTGTGCAAGAGGAATGGGTTTAAGTTAAAGTTTGTAAAAATAACAAAAGATTTTGTTCTGGATATGAAAGACTTTAATTCAAAACTAAGTGATAAAACAGCTATTGTTAGCATTGCTTACGCGTCTAATGTGTTAGGAACCATTAACAATGTTAAGCTAATAACCAGATTAGCAAGAGAAAAAGGGGCAATAACAGTAATTGATGCAGCTCAGGCAATTCAGCATATTCCCATTGATGTAAAGCATCTTGATTGTGATTTTCTTGCGTTTTCAGGCCATAAAATGATGGGACCAAACGGAATAGGAGTTCTTTACGGCAAAAAAGAATTGCTTGAGAAACTCTCCCCTTTCATGTTTGGGGGCGGAATGATTGAGAAAGTAACATTTAATGATGCAAGCTGGGCAAAAACCCCTGAGAAATTCGAGGCTGGAACGCAGAATATTGCAGGAGCAGTTGGTTTTGCAGAAGCAATAAATTACATAAAAAAAATAGGCATTGAAAATATAACGGGGTGGGAGGCTTTTTTGCTAAAATATGCATTAAAGAGATTAAATGAGGTTAAAGGAATCAAGACATACCATCCAAATTCAGGGGAGAAAGTGCCTGTTGTATCTTTTACATTGGATTCCATACATCCTCATGATATTGCAGAAATGCTGAATGAAAAAAAGATTGCAATACGTGCAGGTCATTGTTGTGCAATGCCTTTGATGTCTGTGATTAAAGCAAATGGTGGAGTTTGCAGGGCAAGCTTTTATTTTTACAACACGCTGGAAGACATTGATGCCCTTGTTGATTCCTTAAGGGAAATTCAGGAGAAATTCAAATGATGAACAGAATTGGTATTAATGCAAGAAACCCTAATGAGTTAGCTAATAAAATCAAAAAGTATACAATAATTAAACATCATTCATTAGACAGAAGAGCAGAGGTTTTCGGAGAATCTGTTACTTTAGATGGCGCTAAATTCATTGCAGATTCAGGTCTTATGGAAGACGAAAGAGATTATAATGATTGTCCTGAATTAGATGGTTTAGGTGCAAGTTGTTCTTATCTTGTTTTTGATAGTCTTGGAAATCTTGTTTATGAAAAAATGAGAATTGAGTTAAATTAAAATGCCGCACGAAGCAGTTGATGACATGTACAGGGAAGAAATACTTGAGCTTTACAAAAGCCCATCTAACTTTGGAGAGCTGAAAAATCCAAGCCATAAGCATACCTCATATAATTCCATATGCGGAGATGAAATAACTGTGCAAATAATTGTTAAGGGCGGAAAAATAGATGATATAAAATTCGGCGGAAGTGGATGTGTTATTTCAATGGTGACTGCTTCTTTACTGACCGACAAGATTAAAGGAGCTAATGTCTCGGATGTTAAAAAAATGAAGGGGGAGGATGTTCTTTCACTGCTTAAGTCAAAGCTCACTCCTTCAAGGATTAAATGCGCCCTGCTTTCTTTTGAAGCTGTAAAAGAGGCATTGAAATAAAATGATTGAAATAAAAAATCTTCATGTTGATTTTAAAGGAAAAGAAATCCTTAAAGGCATTAACATGAAATTGGAAAAAGGAAAAGTTCACGCTTTGATGGGACCAAATGGCAGCGGAAAATCAACTTTGGCCCATGTTCTTATGGGAGACCAAAAGTTTAATGTTGATTCTGGTGAAATTTTGCTAAATGGTAAAAATATAACTAAATTATCTGTGGATGAGCGTTCTAAATTAGGGATTTTTTTAAGTTTCCAGAATCCTGTTGAAATAGAAGGCGTGAAAATCTCAAGTTTTTTTAGGCAGGCTTACAATTCTCTTCATGAAAAAAAACTTTCTTTCCTTGAATTTCAGGAATTGCTGGAGAAAAAGGCGGACGAACTGAAAATCCAAAGAGAATTTCTCTCGCGCTATCTAAATAGGGGATTTTCGGGTGGAGAGAAGAAGAAATCAGAAATACTGCAGCTTCTTGTTCTGAATCCGAAAGTAGCTATATTAGATGAAGTAGACTCTGGAACAGATGTTGATGCTTTAAAGGAAGTAGCAAATGCCATTAATAAGATAATTAAATCTACTGGAATGACCCTTCTTATAATAACCCATTATAACCGCATATTAAAATATTTAAAACCTGATAAGGTTTTTGTAATGATTAATGGAAAAGTTATTAGAGAAGAAGATGGTATAGACTTAGCCAATGAAATTGATAAAAAAGGTTATGAATGGCTGAAAAAATAATTACTTTTTCTTAACCTGCTTGTAAAGCCAGATTATCAAAAGAACAAAGATTACAAGAACAAGCAATCTTTCCAAAATGCTTACTATAAATCCAAAAAAGATGAGTGCTACCAATAGGATTAACACAAAAACTAACAGGGGTATTCCCACTATTCTCATTTTATTTCTCCTTCTCTATTTTCTTTGCAAGCCAAACCACTAAAAGCGCAAGCGCAACCACAATAAGCACTCCGAAAATCCAGCCGAAAAAGAGCATTGGTATTCCGTAAGCTCCGTACATCATTCCCATCATGCCGTTATATCCAAAAAATCCGTTCCAAAGCCCTGAAAAAAGAGCGATTGCTAAAACAGCTCCGATAATAATCCAAATTAATGTATCATCTCTCATGTTTTTTATAGCTGAAATTCACTCTTTTTATTTTATATATTAATGCAAGAACAATTTAAATAAGTTTTGATATTAAAGATAAAAATTTATAGCTTAAGTATGTATTGTACAGTTATTTTGTTTAGCCTTTATTGTTTTTACATTAAAATTTAATTATATCTTCTTGTTTCTCAGAAGGTTTGCATTTGTAACAACAGTTATCGAACTTAGGGCCATTGCAATTTCTGCAAAAACAGGATTGAGTATGCCTGCAACAGCAATAGGTATGGCAATTGTGTTGTATGCAAAAGCCCAGAACAAATTCTGCTTTATTTTCCTGAATGTTGCCTTGCTGAGGTTTATTGCATGGACAACGCCTGTCAGGGAACCACGCGCCAGGATTATGTCTCCTGACTCAATAGCAATATCTGTTCCTGTTCCCATTGCAATACCCACATTGCTCTGCTTCAAGGCGGGAGCGTCATTTATCCCGTCTCCAACAAATGCAACAAATCCTTTCTGCTGAAGTTCCTGTACTTTCCTTGCCTTGTTTTCTGGAAGGACATTTGCAATGACTGAAGTTATTCCAACTTCACGCGCAATTGCATTTGCCGTTTTTTCATTGTCTCCTGTTATCATTACTGTTTCATATCCGCTATTTCTAAGAAGAGCTACGGCCTCTCTTGAATCCTCTTTTAATGCATCTGAAACAGCAATTACTCCTATGGCTTTGCTGTCTTCTGAAACAATCATTGTTGTTTTCCCCCCTGATTCAAAATTATCTATTGCATCTTCAAAAGCATCCACTGATATCTTCTTTTCAGCCATAAGATTCCTGTTTCCAATTACAACTGTTTTCTTTCCTATTTTTCCTTCAATTCCCCTTCCTCTTAGAATTTTGAAATTTTTGACTTCCCTGTATTTTTTTATGTTCGCCTTTTCAACAATTGCATGAGCAATAGGATGCTCGCTCAATTTTTCCAGAGAAGATGCAATTTCAAGAAGGTAATTTTCCTTGACATTTGATTCAATTCCAGATACTTCTGGTTTTCCTTTTGTAATTGTTCCTGTTTTGTCAAAAATAATGTATTTGACTTTTCTCATTGTTTGCATTGCTTCGCCTTTCCTGATAAGGATTCCTCTTTTGGCTCCCATTCCTGATCCAACCATTAATGCAGTTGGTGTTGCAAGGCCAAGCGCACATGGGCATGCTATTACAAGTACAGAAACTCCTACAGCAATTGCCTTGCTTAAGCTCGAAAAGAATAAAGCCCATGCGGCAAAAGTAATTATTGCCAGAATTAGAATGGAAGGAACAAAAATGCCTGTTATTTTGTCTGCTAAAACCTGTATAGGAACCTTTTCACTTGAAGCTTCTTCAACAAGCCGGATAATGTTGGCAAGGAAGGTGTCTTTGCCTATTTTTGTTGCCTTTATGTAGAGAATTCCATCCTGGTTTATTGTTGAACCTATTACATTCCCACCCTTTGTTTTATCAACAGGCAGGCTTTCTCCCGTGACCATTGATTCATCAACGCTGCTTTCACCTTTTAAAACAATTCCATCTGTTGGTATTTTTTCTCCAGGTCTTACTACAAGAATATCTCCTATCTTTATTCCATTCACATCAATTTCAGCTTCTTCCCTGTTTTTTCTTAGAATCCTGGCTTTTTTTGCCCCAAGCTCCATGAGTTTTTTTATTTCCTGGGAGGCTTTTCCGCGTGCTCTTGCCTCAACATACTTGCCTGTTATGTAGAATGCCATAATCATAGAGCTCACTCCAGAATAATCCTGGATGCTTGAAAACAAGCTCAAAATTCCGGTTAAATAGGCAACAAGCGTTCCTAGCGCAATAAGAGAATCCATGTTGAAATAAAAAGTGAACAATCCCCTTATTCCTGCCTTGATTGTCTGCCAGCCAAAGATGAATATAACGGGAAATCCAAAGAACAAAAGAAGTATTGTCATAAATATCTCTGAAACAGGCTTTATTCCAAAAATCCTTTCGGAAAACATGAAAAATGCTATGGGCACGACAAAAACCCATGCGCCAACAAGTTTTTTCTGCCAATCTTTTATTTCATCGTCCTCTACAGGCTTGTCGTGATGATGCTCATCTGAATCCTGCTGTTCATGCTCATGCATATGAATTTCTATATTTTCCTCCAGTTTACCCGTATCTTGATTCATCTTACTCATAAGTTATTGATTTAGCATTGTAGCCGGCTCTTTTGACAGCTTTTTTTAAGTCTTCCTCAGACACATTGTCATCAATTTCAGCTGTTCCTTTCCTAAGGAGCAAGGAAACATTTGCACTCTTTACTCCGGCAATCTTCTTCAGGCTTCTTTCTATATTTGAAGCGCAGCTTGCGCAATGCATTCCAACAATTTCGATTTTTGCTTTTTTCATTTCTGAGTTGAAAATTTATTTATTGTATAACATGTTACAATGTTATCATTACATCCATTTTTGCATATTACTTTTCTTATTTTAGCTTTTGTTTCGTTCTTTAAATCATAGCAACATTTACTGCATTTTTCCTTTATCATTTTTAGTTTTTTATTCTTATTCAACAATCAGGGTGCCTCTTCCCATACCCATGCTGCAGGCGAACTGGAATGTTCCTTTTTGCGTTGGAGTAAATTCAACATAATCACTAGGAGTGGCAAGGTATTTTGCAATTCCAAAAGACCTTATTGTAAAACCCCTATAGCATCCCTGAACACTTGAATCAAGGTAAATTCTTACAGGCTGTCCTGACTTGACGGTTACTGTATTAGGATAATAATTGTAATTCTGCATACTTAAAACCACCTTTTGAAAATTACTTCCTGAATCTGCAGATGCTGAATTCTGGATTGCTGAAGAAACATTTGTATTGCTGTTTTCTAATAATAAATATCCAAGCAGGCCAACCATGATAAGCGTAAGTGCAATATATACTGTTGTTTTTTTCATTTTATGCTCAGTTTCCGAATAGGAAGCTTCTTGGTCCCATTACCATTATCCATAAGGTTATGGCTGTTAAGATTAAAGTTAATAAAATGACAAAGAATTCATCATCCTTGTATTTTCTTTCAGATTCCCTTGTTTCTTTGTACATCATGTAATTCAATCCAAAAAGGATGAATGCAGAAATAAGGAATATAATAAATCCCGTTGTTTTCAAGTGGTCATTTAATACCATCACAGATGTCATAGCCCCCATAAGACCGCCCATAAATCCCGCCATTACGCCCTCCATTATCCCCATTATTCCGCAGCATTTCCCGTTCCATACGCCGAATGAAACTCCTATAGCCATCCCAAACATGCTTCCGACAAACATGCCATTTGTGGCTCCAACAAAAAAACCAGGAAGAAAACTTGAAATCATTCCCATAGTCATTCCTATCATCATTCCGGGCATGCAAAGAAATTCCTTGTAAGAACGGACATACCTTACAGAAGGAAGAATAACTGCATAGCTAAGAATTGCGAAAAAAGCAAAAAACCCATATTTTGGCAAGAAGCTGGAACTATATCTGAAGCTCAGGTAATATAAAATGCCAAGAAGGGCGAACGAGGTTAGCAAAGAAATAAAAATTGTCTTTATCAATTCTCCTTCAGGACCGTTATTGCTCAGGGATTTAGTGAATTCTTTGAAACTCATAAAATAACCCAGAAGAATAATTATTATAATCGCTTTGATGTAACTAGTTACATTAGTTTTTTAGGACAACAACGTTGTTCATCCCTCTTCTCTTTCTTTCTATAATTTGCTTTGCCTCAAGCTTGTCCAAAAGTCTTGTTATTCCAACTTTCCCCATATTCAATTTTTCCATCAATGTTGCCTGGAAAATTATTCCGTTCTCTTTTTCAAGAATATCAATGACACCCTTTTCCTTGCTGTCAAGTCCGGTCAGGTCAATCTTCTTTTTCTTTTCAAGAATTTTCTTTACAATAATTTTTTCTTTTGGCTTTGTGAATATAAGGACAAAGCCAACAACAACAAGTATTCCTGTTATTGCAAGTGCAAGCCATGTCTGCTGGTCTATTGTCTTGTTCATTGGGCAGCTCGTAGCTTCCATCGTGCAGGTTGACACAACAATCTGTTTTAATGCTGTCTGAAACAAGAATATAATTACTACAAGCAATACCGCAACTCCAAGAAGAAGATAACCTACATTTTTATTTTCCACTATATGCTTTATTTTGCCTATTTTATAAAAGTTTGTAATTTTTTTAAAGAATAATCATTACAAAAACAAGAATTGTAATTAAGGTATTTGCCAGACAGTATTCGCAGAATTCTTTAAGGAAAACAATCTGGACAAAAGTCAGGTAAAGCGAAAATAATCCGGACAGGCCTGCAATTAAAATAAATCCTTTAACAAATAAAGGAATAGTTAAAATCATAGGCAAAAAAAGTGCAAACAAGATTGCAACCATCACAAAAAAGTAATATAACATGCCTAAAATTGAATTGTCAATTCCGAAAGTCTTTCCATACCTGCTTTCAACAACTTTGCTGCAGTCTTCTCCAATTACACAAACAAGCTTTTCCTTTTTTGATTTCTTGTTCCAGATATAATAAGCAAGACCAAATCCAATAATAGAAAGAATAAGTGCAAACAGGTATTGTGCCATCTTTTTTGTTTATTCCTGAGCAAAAGTCGTCATATAAATGTTATGAATGTATGGTCTAGAATTAGAAATTATTTGAATGCGGCCTGCATTGCTGCCCATGAAGGCTGGACAGGATTACCGTTAACAAAAAATGAGGGGGTTCCTGTAATTAAAGAAATTGCAGTTGTTTCAGATGCCTGGACTTTTAAAATATCAGCATCACTGTTAAGGCAATTTGTGAATTTCGTCATGTCTAGTCCTGAAATTCCCTGTGCGATTTTTATTAGGTTAGCCTTTGTGTATTTTCCGTCGTCTTCAGTAGGTCCTGTGCTTGCTTTGTAAATTGCGTCATGCATTTGCCAGAATTTTCCCTGGTCATTTGCACAAAATCCTGCCTCTGCAGCATATGTTGATTCAGTGCCGTTCGTAGATGACGGATTGTCAAGGAAATTCATCGTTACAAAGACAAACTTAATTTGTCCTTGCTGAGCAGCCTGTTCTGCACTTCCTGCTGCATTAATCATGCTTGCATATGGTGTTCCCTCAAATTGGTTTATCCAGCTTGGCAGTCCAGATGCTAAAGCACAGTAAGGGCACTGGAAATCAGAAAACTCAATCACAACATTTTTTGCATTATCCGGACCAAGTGAAGGGTAAAGGTCAGGATTGCTTGTGAATATAGTCTGGTTTATTGCGCCAGCACTTGTAGATGATTTAAATGGATTGAAAAAAAGAAAAAATAAGACTATTAATATAATTACAACAAATGTCCATAGCACAGATTTTTTTATTTTCATTAAACCATGTGCCAGAAAATCTTTATTAATGTTTCCAATAGCAAAAGCTAATTTAAAAAATCATAAAAGAAAAAAATAAATAAAAAATAAAAATTTATTTGAATGCGGCCTGCATTGCTGCCCATGAAGGCGAAACCTGCTGTCCATTCACATAGAATGTAGGAGTTCCCTGCACGATTGCACTTGCTGCACTGGCAGCTTCCTTAACCTTTGACAAGTCAGCATCACTGTTAAGGCAATTTGTGAATTTCGTCATGTCTAGTCCTGAAATTCCCTGTGCGATTTTTATTAGGTTAGCCTTTGTGTATTTTCCGTCGTCTTCAGTAGGTCCTGTGCTTGCTTTGTAAATTGCGTCATGCATTTGCCAGAATTTTCCCTGGTCATTTGCACAAAATCCTGCCTCTGCAGCATATGTTGATTCAGTGCCGTTCGTAGATGACGGATTGTCAAGGAAATTCATCGTTACAAAGACAAACTTAATTTGTCCTTGCTGAGCAGCCTGTTCTGCACTTCCTGCTGCGCCAACTAAACCACCATATTGACTTGCATACTGGGATGCCCAACTAGGCAAACCAGAAGCTAATGCACAATAAGGGCATTGAAAATCTGCGAATTCAACAACTGTATTTTTTGCGTTGTCTGGTCCGAGAGATGGATAAACATCAGGATTGCTTGTGAAAACACTCAGGTCAGCAGAAGTATTTCCCTGTTGTTGCGCCGCTCCTGTATTTTGCGTTACAGCGCCTGAAGGCTTGACTATTCCGAAGCCTGCTGTGAATATAGAAGCAATGAGAACAATTGCAAGAATTACAACCGCCCCTTTCCACAAAGAATCTTTCTTTAAAGTTATTGTTTTTTCTTCTTCCATTTTTCAACCTCCTTTCATCTCTTTAAGTGTAAAAGGATTATTAATTCTAAATCAAAGCCTCTTTTATAAATTTTATGATGATTGAATGTATTTTATTAAACAAAGGTTTTATAAGATTAAATATTCATAATTTTAGTTAAGGAGTTATAACAATCTCATAATATAATGGAATCCTATGATTTTATAATTATTGGCGGCGGCGGAGCAGGCCTAGCAGGTGCAATGTATGCAGCCCGTTTGGGAATGAAAACGCTTGTTTTTGGAACCAGCCATGGAACAGACCTTCCTATTGGGGGAGTAATAACAACAACAGACATTGTTGAGAATTATCCCGGCTTCACGAAAATAGGCGGCTTCGAACTCGCAAAAAAGCTTGAAGAGCACGCCCGCTCATATGATCTTGTAACAATAAAAACAGAAAAAGCAGAGGAAATCAAAAAGGTAAAGGATGGCTTTTTAGTAAAAACGAAAAAAGGAGAATACAAAGGCAGGGCGGTTTTGTTCGCAACAGGAACAAGATGGAGAAAATTAGAAGTTCCTGGTGCAGAAAGGCTGATGAACAAAGGAGTTCATTACTGCGCCCTGTGCGACGGTCCTCTTTACAGGGATAAAGTCGTTGCAGTTGTTGGTGGCTCTGATTCTGCAGTTAAAGATGCTTTATTTCTTTCAGAGCATGCAAAAAAAGTCTACATAATTTACAGGGGGGAAAAAATACATCCAGAGCCAATAAACCTTGCACGCGTTCAGAAAAATAAAAAGATTGAAATCATAAACAACACAAACATAACAGAAGTTAAGGGAAAAGAGTTCACAGAAAGTGTTTTGCTGGACAAGCCTTACCGGGGAGGCAAAGAGCTTGAGCTTGACGGTGTTTTTGTTGCAATAGGGCACATAATTCTTTCAGAGCTTGCGGAAAAATTAGGGGTAAATCTAAATGTTGAAAGAGAGATAATCATAAACCACAAGACATCTGAGACAAATATTCCGGGCATTTTTGCAGCAGGAGATGTCACAGACAAGCATTTCAAGCAGCTCATAACAGGTGTTGCAGATGCATGCACAGCAGCTTACAGTGCATACGATTATATCAGCAGCAAATAGAAAATTATAATTTTTTAAGAGAAGTCAGAAACATCTAAATCTTTAAGTTTTCTGTTATGTGACTGAATTCTTTCCAGATTTTGCTCTTCCACATCTTTCAGATGTTCATATGCTCCTCTAATCTCATCAGGAATCTCATTTAAAATTGAGGGAAGTCTTATTAGTTCAGAATTTCCTCCTGCCTGAATAGCAGGAACTTTTTTTAGGTAACCCTGTGTAAACTCATCTGAATTCTCTGCCTGAATAACAGGATCCCATAAAGTATATATTATGGGTTTGTACCAATGTTTTTTTTCTCTTTGTTTGCTCAAAAAGGAATATACCAACAGCAGAAGCTTCATTATCAAAACGTATACTAAAATCTTGGCGTGGATAAAAGGAGTAGTCTATATGTCTGCTTAAGTTAAATCCCCTGTTATATCTTTTGTCAGAATTTTTCCTTATTAAAATATCTCCGGAATAACCTTCACCTAAATCAAAAATAAGTCTTCCCATAATTGTAATGTTATCAATTAGTTTTGGAAGTTTTCCTTCAATTTGTCATCAAGTCCCATAAAAATTTTATAAGACAGCAGTTTATAAAAATAATTTATAAAACTTATGCAGTATTATTACTTTTAAGTTGTACTAATAGCCACGACTTGCGATGTGATAAGTTTATAAATTTGCTAACAAAGATATGAAAGTGGCTATTTTAAAAAATTCAAAAACAGGAAAGGCGAAAGAAATTTCTGACGGGGAGAACATAAGGCACGCAGCTGAAATTCTTGGCGTTGAGTTCAACTGCAAAAATGGAATTTGCGGAACCTGTATGATTGACATTGTTAAGGGAGAAGAAAATCTCTCTCAATTGACTCAGCCAGAAAAAGAATTGAAAAGAGACAGGAAGCATAGGCTTGCATGCCAATGCAGAATTAAATCAGGGGAGGTTGAAATAGGGGTTTAAACAATAAATTTGTTAAGTAAAGACGATGATTAAATTGATATCAGTATTAAATACGCCCAATGTTTAGCATAAAAATTATATAGGTTGTTGCTGATAAAATTTGGGCTTGTTAAAAACAAAATGCTGGATTTTGAAAAGGAAAAATTGCTGAGGGAATTGAGGAGAAGAAAACCTAAACGTGTTCTTGTTCAGCTTGCAGAAGGAATTAAAAAACATGCCCCGGAAATATCAGGTTGGATTGAGCCTCTTGGAATTGAGGTAATTTTCTCTGGAGAAACATGCTGGGGGGCTTGCTCAATTGCTGTCCAGGAGGCAGAGGCTTTGAACTGCGACCTCATAATTCATTTTGGCCATGCAGAATTCATCAGCTCAAAATTTCCTATTTTATACATTGAAGTCAAGGATTTATTAGACCTAAAACCTATTTTAAAAAAGTCGCTGAAGGAGCTGAATAAATTTAAAACCATTGGGTTATCTTTTTCTATTCAACATCGTCATGACCTAAAAAATATTGTTAGTTTCTACAGAAAAAACGGAAAAAAAGTCATTCTCTCAAAAAAAGTCGGAAATGTTGCATATGAAGGCCATATTGTCGGATGTCAGTATGGCGGGTTAAAGGCAATACAGGAAGATGTCGAGGCTTTTCTAATAATAGGAAACCAGTTTCATTCAATGGGTGCCTCTTTGGCTTTGGAAAAACCGGTTGTTCTCGTCGACGTTTACAATGACAATGTAAGAAGCATGCGCGGATTGCGGGAAAAAATACTGAAGCAAAGGGCAATTTCCATAGAAAAATTAAGGGAAGCTGAAAATGTCGCAATAATTGTCGAAATAAAGCCCGGGCAGAAATTTGGCTCTCCAAAATTCCTTCTGCAGAAATTGAAAGAAGCCGGAAAAAATGCAATTGTTATAACAATGTCTGAAATGACTCCTGACAAGGTGATGAATTTCTACAACATAGATGCTTTTATTGAACTTGCATGCCCGAGAATTGCGCTTGACGATTTCTACAAATACGAAAAGCCGATTTTGACTTTCAGGGAATCTCTTGTCGCCCTCGGAATTAAGTCATGGGAAGAAACACTAAAGACTGGATTTGTATAACACTGAGTGTCCGGACTTTTAGTGTATTAATTATATAATAGTCACATATAGAAATCTTTAAATACCCTTTTCTATTTCAGGGAAAACGATGAATCTTAAAAAAAGTTCAATAATTCTGGGTTCATTACTTGCAGGTTCATTAGCTATTGCGAGCCCGAAAAATCTTTATGCACAGAACCCTGACAGGAATAGATGTCCTAAACCAACATCAGGAATGCTTGTTCCCCCATGGGGCCAGTGGATTCCTGCAGACACCGCAAAAAGCTGCCATGAAACATCTGCACAACATTCAGATAGGTTGCAGAGACAGAATCCTGCAAACAATTCTATTTATTCTATAACCTTGAATGCTGGCGAGTTGTCATATGGATTGACAGCTGCAGGAGGAGGTATTTTTGCAAGGCCTGAGGTTATACCTGTTGTAATTTCTCCTGAAGAAACAATGTCTATTGATGTAAATTTAAGAAATAGGAGGGACAGGAATTATTTCAGGGTAAGAGATGCTAAATCAGAAATAGAAAGGGAAATAAGAAGTCTTGGGCCTGATAATTCCCTTACAGGTGAACAAAAAGCATACAAGTATAATCTTGCAAGGATTGCAAGCAGACTTGGCCATAATGACGCAGGAAGCGTAAGAGCTCTTGAGCAAGTTCTTTCAGACGGAGAAATTTCAGGAAATGAGGTAAGGCATCTTCAGGAACTCAATGTTAAAGATGGTGTTTATGCAATTATTGTAGAAGACAGAAGATATAATCCAAGAAGAAGGGGTTACACAACTGTCGGAAGCACTCCTATTCTTGTAAATCTTGATATTGTTCCTGCAGAGCAAAGGACTGCACAACAGGCTCAGGCTCTAGCAAGACCTGAATCATCTGTTGCAGTCATTCATCAGCAACCTGAAGTTGCACACCCACAACATGTACAGCCTCCTGTTGTTGCACAGCAGCCTGCTCAAACACCTGCACAGAATTATGAATTTGTCCCCCCTGCACAAAAAGAAAGAAGAAATATTGAATTTGGGCTTGAAGCAGGGTATGGAACAAACAATGAAGCAACTATTGGCGCTTTTGCAAATGCAAGAATAGCTCCGATGGTAAGAATTGAGGGATATGGAAATTATTCTTTTGTAAGGGGAAATCCAAAAAACATGGTTCCTGTATCAGACACGTCACAGACAACAAATGAGCTTATAGGTCCTGGAACATACAAATCAAGAACAGATATTATAACAACAACTGGAAGTGAAAAGCCACTTTATGAATTTGGAGGAAGATTTGTTTTAGAGCCTTCTAATTGGCTCGACCTTTTCGCTGGTGCAGGAGCAAAAACATCAACAGGAAATCAGTATGAAAATGGAGAGGCTACAATAGGCTATCAAAGGAATGGAGTTCCTTTGAATAGTGTACAGGTTGTAACAAATAATCTTGTAAACAGGACTTCATCAAGCGAATTATCACTAGAAGCAGGAGCGAGATTTAATCTTAACAGACACTTTTCCATAGGCTTGTCTTACAACAAAACTGGAAATCAGAAAAATGAGGGAATAAATTTCAGGTACACATTCTAAAATGAACACAAACAAAAAATTGCTTTTAATTCCATTGGCACTTATTGCATTATCTGTTTTTGTAAGCGCAAGCAGCGTCCAGACAGCATTATTTTATGACTCAACAAACTCAAGCAGCTTAAGCATAATGAACGGGCAAAATGTCGGGGTCATAATTGACGCAAATTCAATACTTGAAAACAGCATGACAATAAATGTTTCCCTTCTTGATTCATCAGGAAAAGTTGTAAGCAATCTGGTTAATGTTTACACAACAAATAATACTTATTCAAATTATATAATCTTTGGGCAGGGAACATATCTTTCTTCCGGAAATTACACAATTGTCTCAAATGTTGTTGCAGCAAGCGGGCAGACAGCTACAGACAAATTGTACCTTCAGGTATTGCCTGTACCACCTCAAAACAGCGTTCCGGTCATAACATCAACGCCTGTAACACAGATTAATTCATCTCAGCTGTATAATTACCAGGTTGTTGCAACAGATGCGGACGGAGATGTGCTGACTTATTCTCTTACACAGGCACCACAATTGCCTGCATGGCTTTCAATTAATTCTTCTACAGGATTGCTTTCAGGAACAGCTCCATCTGTTTCCGCAGATACAAATTACACATTGAATATTAGCGTTTCAGACGGTGTAAATGCCCCTGTCTCACAGGTATATACTCTTACTGTTTTGTCTGTTTCCGGACCAGGGGGGAGCTCTGCCGGCGGACCAGGAACAATGGCAGGCAACGCAGTGCATCAGGATTTAAGCTATGAAACACAGCAATACCTAAACCAATTTGCGCCTAAGTCAGTTGTTGCAGAAGAGCCAAATACAACACAGACTTCAGGAAGCTCAGCACTTTTTTGGGTAATTCTTGGAATTATTATCCTGATAATACTTCTTGCTTTGATAGTCTTTCTTTTGCGAAGAAATAAAAAGTAGATATAAAAAATATTTTTACAGGATTAAAAATTAATCTTAATAAGAAAGCATTTTGTCTATTAGACTTATCCTTTGCTGTGAAACTATCCTGCTTATTTCCAATGACCCTGGCCATGAGCTATCTCCGTTAAGCCTTGCATCATTCATCCCTTCTGCACGGTAAACCTTTACTGGATTTTTCGTCACCATATTAACAATCTCCCTGTAGTCTGCTGAAGAGGAATGGTCAAGGTAAAAGACAGTGTTCCTAAGTATCCTTTTTATGTCTGAGTCTCTTGTAAGTATTCCTCCATGCTTGCATTCTGTGCATGAAAGGTAAATTGCAGATGTGACAAGCTGTTCGTCTGTATGAAAATCTCTTTTAATTGATTTTTGCTTCTGTAAAAAATATAGGTTTCCATAGTCTATCTTTGCGTCGGTAACTTCTGTCACAGCCATGACAATCCTTTCAAGGAATTTGTAAATCTGCCTGTTTCTGGGGGAAAATGCCTTCTTTTTTGATAATTCATAAGCAAGATGATGCAGCTCCTGTATGTCTGCCAGCATCTCTTTTTTATTTTCTCCATTATGCATGTGTTTTTTTCTATTTCCGTTCAAATGCTTTGACATTAAAGAAAGATAATGCAGATTCCTGCCTATTATGTCTCTTGAATCCCTTAGCTCTCTTGAGACTCCCTGAGTTGTCAAAAGATTTCTGTTGCCAAGAAGATCAATGAACCTTTCTGAATATTTCAGCTGCGTGGAAAGAAGGTAGTCCGGAAGATCAGAAAAGGTCTTTGCAGATGATATCTCGTCAATCATGGATTTCTCGGCTGAAGAGTCGCATATCACATATTCCTCTGATTCAAATATTTCTGACAGTGTAAAGTGCCTGTTAATACCGGTTAAAATCTGAGAAGTCATATTAATTATTTTTTAAAACATTTCATCGGGTCTTCTTTGTATTTTCCCGATTTCACTTGTCTTTCCTGAAGAAGCAATCACATCGTCAATCCTCAGAATCATCATAGCAACTTCTGATGCGGAATTTATTGCCTGTGTTTTTATTTTCAAGGGCTCTATTATTCTTGCTTCCAGAACATTTTCTATTTTGTTTGTGAACAGGTTAAGCCCTGCATTTTTTTCTCCTGAATCATGCTTTGATTTTAATTCTGTAATAACATCTATAGGGTCCATTCCTGCATTCTCCGCAAGTGTTGAAGGAATGAATTCAAGGGCTGATGCGAATTCGTCTATTGCAAGCTGCTCTCTTCCGCTTAAGCTATGACCAAATTCACGAAGACGCTTTGCTAGTTCTATTTCAACAGCTCCCCCGCCCGCGACAACAAGCCCTGACTGCAAAGAACATGCTACATCGCCTAGACCGTCACGGATTGCCCTCTCTATTTCGTCAATGACATGCTCTGTTCCGCCATGTATGAGTATTGTAAGAGCTTTCGGATTCTGGCATCCTCTTATGTATGTCAAAGTGTCTTCTCCGTGCCTGACTTCCTCGACAAAATCTGCATTTCCCAATTCAAAGGGATTTAATTCAGTGAGATTGCTTACAATTTTTGCACCAGTTGCCTTTGCAAGCTTTTCCATGTCGCTCTTTGCAACCCTTCTGACTGCGTAGATTTTTTCCTTAGCCAAGAGATATTGGGCAAAATCATCAATTCCTTTCTGGCAGAAAATAACATTTGTTCCGGAAAGCTTTACTTTTTCAATCATTTCCCTGATTTCCCTTTCTTCCTGGTCTAGAAATCCATGAAGCTGATCAGGAGATGATATTGAAATCTTCGTTTCTATTTCAGGATTTTTCAGCTCAAGGGGAAAATCAACAAGTGCAATTTTTGCCCCTCTTACATTTTGCGGCATATCCTGAGAAATTCTTGATTTGTCAATTACAATTCCGGAGATTAATTCAGTGTCCTTTATTCCATCGCCCTTTGATTTTTCAATCTTTATATCATTAAGATCTGCTCTTCCGTTTGTTTCAATTTGCTTTACTGCACGGACAATTATGTCTGCAAACCAGTCTCTTGAATCCTCTGCTCCTTTTCCGGTCATTGCGGTCATTGCAATCTGCTTCAAGATGTCTTCGTCATCTGCAGTAATCTTTAGGGTAATATCCTTAAGTATTTCCTGGCATTTTTCAGAGGCAATCCTGTATCCTTTTGTTATAACAGTCGGATGTATTTTCTTGTCAAGGAGCTTTTCAGCATTCTCCAAAAGTTTTCCTGCAATCATTACGGCTGTTGTTGTTCCGTCGCCAACCTCTGATTCCTGCGTTCTTGCGATTTCAACCATCATCTTTGCGGCAGGATGCTCTATCTGCATTTCTTCCAGTATTGTTACTCCGTCATTTGTAACAATAATGTCCCCTGTCGGAGATACAAGCATTTTATCCATTCCCTTTGGCCCGAGTGTTGTTTTCACAATCTCCGCAACCATTCTTGCAGCAAGAATATTATTTCTCTGCGCGTCCTTTCCAAGAAGCCTCTGTACATCTTCAGGCATTAGCATTACAGGTTTTTCAGCCATTTTATCTTTGAAATCGATTTAATAAATTTAATAATGTGATATGAGAGCATTTTGTTTCTTTGGGGTAATTCAGTCTATTGGATAATTCCTCATTCATAGCCATTGGTACTTCTAAGTCATCCAAAGCTATCAAAGTCAGGCAATTATAGCGAAAATTTGCCATATTTAATTCTTTTACAATAACATCAATTCTAGAGTCTCCGGTCTGTTCCACCCAGTTTTTGTAGAATGGGCATTTTTCAAGGTGAGGGCAGTATTCTGTCATTTTTTAATTCCACAACCTGTCTAGTATTCTGTTTACTTCAGCTTCCAAAAATCCTTCGTGATTAAGTGAATTTAGCGGGCATTGGACATTTTTTACTCCGCTTGAAGATGCAATTTTTTCCTTAAGCTTATGCCCTATTGGAACACGCGTTATTGATTTATCAAGGGCAGTCAATGCCATGCAGTCATGGATTATTCCTCCTGTTTTTGCGCTGCCTGAAAATGAGATAACATCTCCTTCAATTTGCCCTTTGTAAAAAGATAGATTCAGGTAAAAGGGGCAGGTGTCTGTGTTGGGGCAGTATTCTGTCATAATTCATAACTCTCAGGTTAGTTATTTAAATATTGTTGTAATAAAAAAATCACGACAAAATCAGTTTGAAATTGACTTAAAGTCCGCAAAATTTATAAGTAAAAACAGATTAGGAAAAGCATGGAAAGAATTCTTGTTTCAGATGTTATGACAAGGGAGCCTGTAATAATCAGTTCAGGCGCAAGCCTTTTTGAATGCGCAAAAAAGATGGCCCGCGGCCGTGTCGGGAGCCTGCTTCTAGTTGACAAAAAAAAGCTTATGGGTTTCATAACGCAGAGAGATATACTATGGGCATTGGTCAAAAAGCCAAAAACAGACCTTTCAAAGATAACTGCATTAGATATTTCCCCTAGAAAAATAGTCACAATAAAGCAGGATGCAAATCTTAGGGAGGCAATAAGCAAGATGAACAAAACAAAATTTGACAGGCTTCCTGTTGTCAATCATGATGAGCTGCTTGGAATAATAACTGCAAAAGACATACTTAATTTCCATCCGGAGGTTTATCCTGAGCTTGAGGAAGTTTCCAAGATAAAAGAGGAGGAAGAGAAGCTCAAAAGGATAAAAAAATCAACAGACCGCGATAATGCTGTTGTAGTTGATGGGATATGCGAAGAATGCGGACAGAGGGATTCCCTTTACAGGGTTAATGGAATGCTTGTCTGCGAATCCTGCAGGAATTCTATTTAACTCTTTCTTTTTTGAATGGTAACTGTAGTTAGGACTTATTGTGAAGAATTCTCATTTGTGTAAGCCAGTCTGAAAGCATTTCTATTGATATTTCAGGCCTCATCATCTCTTTTACTCTTTCTCTTATCTCAGAACTGCTTTCATCCCAATCACTCCTTGGCAAGATAACAAAATCAGGGTGATAATCATGCTCAGAGAAAATCCTTTTTTCCTCAAATGCCCACCTTGGGTCTTCGTCTTTTCTTATAAAAAAATCTGGCTTGCAATAAAGTGCTAAAAAAACTGCAGGATGGATGTGCTGGCCAATTCCCGGATGCATAAATACATAGTCCACAGGTTCAAGTCTTTTAATCAGTTCTATACGATTTATTTCTTTCCTTACAGGTTCATTACCTTTTCCCTTGTGGTTTTTGTACCATTCAACGTTATTTATATTAACCAGGAGAACATCGCAAAGCTCTTTTGCTCTTGAGAGAAAATCAAGATGCCCTGGATTGATAAGATCAAAAGTTCCCCTTGTTAATCCGACTTTTTTGCCATGTGCCCTTTCATAATTGACAAGCCATAAAGATGCTTTGTAGTCAGGTACATATTCTCCCATGTTTTTAGGACATGTTTTCTTCTTATAAATTAAATTGTTTAGCATAATAACCTTTGTTTAAGCATGGTTTAGTTAAATATTTAAACGAAAATTCTCTTTTATTGAGGAATAAAAATGCCAGAAAAAGATACTATTTTCTCAAGCAAGATAAGCTACAATGGCATTTTTTCATTTAAGGATTTTTACAAATTCTGCTATGACTGGCTAAAGGAGGAAACAGGACTTGATCCGCTTACTGAAGAAAAATACAGCGAAAAAATTGAAGGTCCTGTAAAAAACATAGATATTGAATGGAACGGAAGCAAGGAGCTGACAGATTATTTTAAGTTTGAGGCAAAAGTATCAATGAAGGTAAAGGGTCTCTCAGAGACAGAAATAAGTCAGGGCGGGGCAAAAGTAAAGACAAACAAGGGATCTATTGAATTAAGCATAAAGGGAATTTTGATAAGGGATTATAAAGGCAGGTTTGAGACAACTGCATTTAAGAAATTTCTCAGGGGGATTTACGAAAAATGGGTTATTCGTTCGAGGGTAGAGGAATACGAGGAAAAAATTTCGAGCTATTGCGATACTTTCCTGAATCAGGCAAAGGCATATCTTGACTTGGAAGGGAAAAAATAAGTTTAGTTCTTAAGCTGGCAGAAACAATCAATAATCATGCTCATTAGTTCTGAATGCTGATAAAGGAATGGTTTGAGAAATAATAAATCGTCGAGGACTTTTTTGGAATGATTTGTTTTTTTCTTCAGGATTTGGCATAACCTACGCTAAATTTTTTGCATATGCTGGTTTTTATGTCCTAAAAGTGAAAATTGACCGGAGATTTTTGGAACCAAAATCTTTAAATAGAAAATATTTGTATTTTCTGTATGAAAAAGTGGTTTTTTTTTATAGCATTAATCTTTCTTCTTCCAAACATACTAGCAATAAACATTCAGGTTCAGAAAACAAGCCAGAATGAGGTTCTTATTGCTGATACAAATCAGCCTGTAACTTTTGATTTGAACATAACAAACCTCGGTCCTTCTGATACTTTTAGCATTTATAATCTTGCCGGATTCAGCATGAATCCCTCAAACATAACTTTGAACTCCGGACAGACAAAGGAGATTATTCTTCAGCTTGCTCCAATAAGCGGGATTTCACAGAGGGGCTATTACACTATTCCATATTTCATACAAGCAAGCGACAGGACAATAGACAACGAAAGCGCAACGTTTAAGATAATAGATATGAAAGACGCTTTTGAAATCGGCTCGGGAAATGTTGACCCCCAATCCCAGTCTATTGATATATACATAAAGAACCTGGTTAATTAT
Source organism: Nanobdellota archaeon (assembly GCA_027334715.1). Taxonomy (GTDB): domain Archaea; phylum Nanobdellota; class Nanobdellia; order Pacearchaeales; family GW2011-AR1; genus ASMP01. The sequence goes on along the minus strand of DAHWUG010000001.1, from coordinate 264,117 downwards.
AATTTCGGAAATGTTGATGTAAATTTTTCATCCCCTTTCTTTAATGTTGAAAAAACATCTGTCTTAAATTCATATGACAAACAGACATTCACTGTTCAGCTTAACCAGAATGATTTCAGGAGCTTGATGGCGGGATTTTACACATTGAATGCACAGGTAAATGCAATCGGAAAAACTGCAAATGTTGAAGGAGTAATAAAATACGGCGAGAAAAATATTCTTACAACAACAAAGCAGGATTATGGATTTCTGATAAATACAGAGGTTATTGACAAGCAAAACCAGGGAAACACAGTTGCAAGCTCTGAAACAGTAATACAAAAAAATATAATTTCCAGGTTGTTCACAAGTTTTACTCCAACTCCAGATGTTGTTCAAAGGCAGGGTCTAGCTGTTTACTACACTTGGACAAAAAGCATAAATCCAGGGGAGACTTTTGAAATAACTGTAAAGACAAACTGGTTATTCCCCGTAATACTTATATTGCTCGTTGTTATGGTTGTTGTTCTTGTAAGGAAATACACAGGGACAAGTCTTACTGTCAGGAAAAGAGTTTCATTTGTAAATGCAAAGGGAGGAGAATTTGCATTAAGAGTTTCAATAACGGCAAGTGCAAAGAATCATGTTGAAAGAGTAAATATTGTTGACCAGCTTCCCGTAATGGTAAAGCTTCACGAAAGATTCGGGGGGGATGCACCAACAAGAGTTGATGAAAGAAACAGAAGAATAGAATGGAATATTGACGCAATGAATCCTGGAGAAGTTCGTGTCTTCTCATATATAATATACTCAAAGGTAGGAGTTGTCGGAAGATTTGAACTGCCAAAGGCAACAGCAGTATTCGACAGGGAAGGAAACATACACGAAATCGAAAGCAACAAGGCATTCTTTGTTTCAGAGCAAAGGAAGTTTGAGGAGTAAAAATCCTTTAGGTAGCTTTTTAAGTTTCTGAACATTGCATTATTTATGGCTAAAGCATCAAAAAAAGAGTCAGTTAAGGAAATAAAAGAAGATTTATTCACAAATAATTTGATGATAGGAGTAATAATAGTAACTGTATTGTATATAGCTATAATGATATTGATTGGAAGTGGAGGTAATTACATCCTAACATCTCTTATGGCTATTGTAATAATTCTTTTAATGAGAAAAGTATTTCTTGAAAGAAAGCTGACAAAGAAGAAATATACATCCATTTTTGTAACCGAATTGATAATCTTAATAATAGTCTTTTTTAGTTTATTTTTTGATTATATCATTGTGGGATCACCTTCAATCTTATCTTTACTCATATGGACAGCAATAATTATAGGATTAGCTACTGTTGCCATATTAAGCAGGATAATGAATAAAAAAATAGAAAAAGTTAAATGACAAATTATTATTTTTATTACATTAACCCTTCTTATCAAAATATTTAAATATCTTAATAGTTTTTTATTTTCCTAAAATTTTAAAGAGGAAAAAATGAATACCAGTGAAAAAGAGCTGTCGCCAAAACAATGTCAAGAGCTGCTCAAAGTATTAAAATCCCGCTTTGAAAAGAACATGAACCGCCATAAAGGCATTGAATGGGTTAAAGTACAATCTAGAGTGGGAGCTAATTCTAAAAAATTGTGGTCGCTCGGTGAAATGGAAAAGACAGGTGGTGAACCAGATGTTGTTGGCCATGATAAAAAGACAGGAGAATACATTTTTTACGATTGCTCGGAGGAAACTCCCGGAGACAGGAGGAATATTTGCTACGATAGTGAAGCGCTGAAAGCAAGGAAAGAGCATAAACCAAAAAATAACGCTATTGATATGGCAACTGCCATGGGCATTGAAATTTTAACAGAAGAACAGTATCGGGAGCTGCAAAAGCTTGGAAAATTTGATACAAAAACATCTAGCTGGTTAAAAACACCTTCTGAAATCAGGAAACTCGGCGGAGCCATTTTTGCTGATCGCCGCTTCAACACTGTCTTTATATATCACAACGGTGCAGAATCCTATTATGGTGGCAGAGGATTTCGTGGCTCGCTAAAAATTTAAATTATAAAGAATAGCAAGATGCATCCGCAGAAAGAAATAATAACAAACCTTAAAAATACTTCAAGATTTCTTAAAGCATCCCCCCATAGCTCAGTGGTTTAGAGCGATCGGCTGTAGATTACGTAAGGAACCAAGGTTCCTTGACGATCAACTTCCTTTAAGGATGTTGATTCTAAGGTGGAGATTCCGTTGAGGAAGACTATGAAACCCCAAAAGCCGGAAAAATCGGTTCAGATTCAAACAGAACCCGATAGATCCCCAGTTCGATTCTGGGTGGGGGGATTTTTCTTAGAAAACCTTAAAATTAGGCATTTATTATAATATTTATGCCTCATCTAAAGAAAGTCTGGTACAAAAGGTGGTGGGCAATTGTTTTATTTGTTTTTGTGGGTTTAATGATTCTCGGGAGTTTTAATAATGGAAATAATTATTCATCTACATTACCGTCAAAAAATTTTTCAAATATAAGTGAGGGAGTTTATTTGAATTTTAAAGACATAAATAATAGTTGTAGTCTTGATGGAAATATTACTGTAGACAAGAAGATAATAGGGAAAACAAGCCAAGGAAATTTTTATTTAACTAAAAAGGAATACAATCAGTATTTTATTCCAAATTCATCATTGGAATTGGATGGAATAACCAACCTTTGTTTTGAGAAAGATGCTGGATTGCCATTCATTTTAGGATGGAAAGTTCCTGATTTAACTTACTACTTTGATAATAGTCAAAATATACCTTTTGAAACATATTGGTTAAACCCAAGGATCCCGGAAAGTTATGTGCCTAACACAGATGCTTATTATAGAATTGCTCAAGGATTTATTAGACCTTCAGAGACAATAGATTACTATAATCAGAATATTAAGCAGTATATGAAAAATGATACACAAAGAGACCTAAATTATATTGGTGGATTTAATTTTAATTATCGTGGGGATACTCTTTTATTCGGTTCAGATTATTGGAAAACTCCTGCAGAATTCTTGAGTGCGGGAAAGGGAGGGGATTGTAAAGATTATGCTCTAACTGTTTTATCTATGATGGAAAACTATAACTCTTCAATAAATTGTTATGATGTTTTATGGGGTGGTGACTCTGAAGGAGGGCATATGAACATTTTTTGTCATTATGGAAATACCTTTGTAATTTATGACCAAGAGCAAATACGCTCACAAATTTCATTATCTCAAGAAAATTTAAACTCAATCGGATTAATTGAAAGTAAAGTTAGAATTAGAGAAATGATAAATAATTATTATTCACAGTATGGTTTACCAACTGATGATGTTATTGAAGCTTTAATAAGTGATAAGGAAATAATCTCTTTTAATGAAACAAATAATAATGAAGAATTTGTCAATTGGGCCATTAGTCAAGTTTCTTAATTCTCCAATTGAGTATTAGTTTTCTCTTATTACAACAATCCTTAAAAAGAAAAAAAGATGGGATAACTTTATGGAAAGGAAGCATGACTTCAGCCTTAGGCGATTGGTGAATGCTGTTCATGGCAGGCCTTATTGCGATTCATTTCATGCTGCAGATTTAGTAGGTGTTTTTTCTGATTTAAGGGAATTGCAAAGCCATAATGTGACAGGCAGGCTGACAAATTATGCATGGGTGCCTGTAAACAGAAGTACAATAGATATAACACCGCAGGAAGCAATAGTTTTATTAGAAAAAAAAGCAAATAATGACGCTATTAATCGTGCAATAGAGCACGAAATGGATTATTCTGTTTATTACGGAAAATCTGGCAGGAAAAGATATATTTTGGAAATTTATAAGGCATATACAGATTTCCAGACAAAGCAGAAAGTAAGATTGCCTGGAAAAGTTATGAAGTTGGAATTTTTAGTCAGTCCGTAACCAGATTCTAGATGGGGATTTTTCATTTTCTTTCAAATTTTCTCATAAGTCATCGACGGAAAAGAAGTATATCTCCGTCTATAGAAATATTTAAAAAGCAAATACTTCTTTAGAGTTCAATAAAATTGAGGTGGAAACGAGGCTGAACATGGCTAAAAAAGAAGAGCTTGAAGAATTTAACGATGAAGAGGAAGAGTTTGATGAAGAGATAGATGACCTTGAACTCGACGAAACCATTTAACAATTATTTGCTATTGTTGTAGTTTAGTGTCACTTCATTGTTGGTTTTGTCCAATTCTTCAAAGTTCGCATTAATAACAAAATTCAACTGGTTTATATTTTTCTGTAGAAGAAATACATTAGTTACGAATATCTGCCTTCCTTCTCCTATTTCAAGGGTGTTCAATGGCATCGTGTAAACCTGCTTTCCATCTGCATAAACATTAACTGCTGATGAAGGTGCAGGAACAAGTCCTTCATTTCTTACTGTAAAATTCATGTTAAGATAAGGTCCGTTCATTGTTGCAGAAACATTTTCAAATGCGAGGTCCGGGAGGTTGGGGTATGAATAAAGATGGTTTAATGTGTCAACGGTATCCTGCCCTATTGTTTGCTGGCAGGAGCTTACAGGATACATTATGTTGTTGGGATTTACAGAATGATTAAAACCAAGCGCATGCAAAAGCTCGTGTATTGCAATATTTGGCCGGGCGCATGCTGAATCCCTTAGAAGCAGTACGCTTCCGTGCTCTATTACATTAAAATCGCCAGATACTGTGATGTTTGTCGGTCCGCCCTCGCCCGCAACAAAATATCCCGGTTCTCCTTGCGCGATCTGGGTTGCATAATCGCAGGCAACAGAAATCTGTTCATTATTTGGCACAGGGTAGAACTTAATCGGGGTTAAATTCTGGATTGTACTAAAGGCAGTCTTCATGTCATCTGTTCTTTTTATTGAGCAGTTTATTATTCTGTAGGAAATATTTGTATAAGAATATCTCATATTTTGGTAAAACTGCATGCTTGTATTGGCTGAATTGTTAAGGCTGAAATTGCTGTTTCCTCCGGAAGACCACGCACCGAAGTCTATATTCTGCAATGGCACTATCCAGTAAAAAGCAAGAAGTGCAATCAACATTATTGCCATCAAATATCCAAGAACAGATTTCCAGCCCATTTTCAATGAAAAAGAAAAGATGTATATAAATTTTAAGTATAACAGACAGTTAAACGAAAAGATGCCTGTAATAAATCTCTCTTCTCATTTTTAATTAAATGTTAAAGCCTGGTTCCTATCATTAAAGCATATTCAGAATAAGCAACAAATTCTATGCTCCTGCAATTCAAATTAAAAGAACAGGGCTTTCTGAATTAAAATATGTCAAAAATAAATTATAAAAATAAAAAAGGCTTAAAAAAGGTAAGGAATTTAGTAGTCTCCGTCTTCAGTATCTTCAAGTTCCAAGGAAGAGTCTTCTTCATCAGCAGACACATCTTCTTCATTCATGTCTTCTTCCTTTTCTTTCTTTTCTTCCTCGTCCTTTTTGTGTTTGTGTTTCATCTAAACCTCCTTAGATATCAAAATATACCCTCTGCGAGTTTTTTAAATATTTTGGTTGACCAAAACAAGCGATAAAAATCAGGCGGCCTGATTATGGTTTTCCCTATAACCATTTACAGAAATTTTGGCTTTTCTTCCAAAAGGACCATCAGGAGTATGTAAAAATTTTATAAAGGAGATATATTTTGGATGTTCACGATTAATTCCATTAAGTAAATGCTTTATGGCTGTGCCATAGTCCTCTTCAGAATCTCCAACGCCAGAGATAAGAAATGATTCATATCCACTCAGTGGCTTGCCTCCAAGCAAAGGTACCCCTTGAGGAGCATCAAGAATTTCTATCCCTTTGGCAGTAACTGAATCAATTACTTTCTTAACTAAGTCATTTCTGTTCGGCTTTCTTCCGAATAATCCCATAAACAAATTTACAGTTTTTTAATTTATAAGCATTTCTGTATGTAAATGTATATTCTGAATTAATTCAAAATAAAGGAAGTTAGATTTTAGGAACCCATTCAAGATCTTTTTCTCCAATTAATTTCTGTTTATTTCATCAAAATTATTCCAAAATCGGCATGAATAGGCTGCAGATTTGTATGCCGGCTTTTCATAATACTATCTAAGATTGTTTCCTATGTTTTTCCTGTCAATTTTCACTTTTTACATCCTTTTTTTGAGGGCATTAAAGAGCATTTGTATTAAAATCAGAGGCAAAGGTAAATCTCTTTGTAAAAGGAAATAATTGAATTGTCTCAGAATTTGTCCATTTGCCATATGGAAGAACTATTACAGTTTCTTCTGGACTATTTTTTTTATGGGGAATATATTTTATTTCAAAATTTTCTCCTATCCCTATTTTTTCCCTATTTCTTGCAATCATTCTTAATTTATCAAGTCCATCTAAACCAAAATCATAAACCCTATCACATTCCATTGGATAATAACCGCTTCTTAAAAAGGGCATTATGTCTGTTGTAAATATGCTTCCAAGTTTCTCTGGTAATTTTTCTCTCAATTTTTTTAAATAATGATTATCTGTATAAAATTTACTTCCAGCAGCACTTTTTCTCTCACTATAATCAAATACTTTCCAAAGTCCATGCGTGCCTTCTGGAAACTTTCCAGTAAGAGTATCCATACCCCAATTAACCCTAACAAAATAAACATTACATATATCAGATCCATTACCAACAGCAACAACATAAGAACGAAGATCTCTGCCTGGTAAATAAGGTAGCATAAATCTTACTGCACTCATAAAATCCATTGCTTTAATCCTATCTCCAGAATTCCTTCGTTTTACATCACTGTACCAATGAAATTGATCTATATCATGCGTAATCCATGGAATGCCCTGCACTGTATTCTGGCTTTCTATTTTTCTCGGTCTTGTTGCTGACACTTTTTTAGTAAGTAATTCCTTTTTTTATTCTGTTTAAATCAACTAAACTTCCTTTTGGATTTTTTAAAACCAAATTTACTGCATCAGAAAAATTCTTTGGAGTAGGAAAATCTTCATAAGCAAAAGTTCCATGGCGTCTTGGTAAAAATGGATAAAATCCTAATTCGTCAGCACTTCCCATTACAGAACTATACTCAAATATAGTCAGTTTAGGATGATAAGACCTTTGATCAACTGCTATCCCGTAAGGAACTTCCACCCTAATATCATCCCAATAAGACATTCTTCCTAACTCAACTCCTTGATTTGTTTTAAGATAAGTTAGTAAGTATAAGAAAACATCTTTGTCATTAAGTACTTCAGAAACAACTTGATTTGTTTTAAGATAAGTTAGTAAGTATAAGAAAACATCTTTGTCATTAAGTACTTCAGAAACAACTGATTGTATACCCTCCCCTTCTTTATGCGCAAATACTTCCTCAAGAACAGTATTCATGTGCTCCCTTGTTTCATCAGTTATTGCAGAAGTTTTTACAAGCATCATTATTACTAAATTATATTATTTATAAAGATTATTGTGATAATTTTTTAGTGGATCTGATATCCAAGGCCCACGCCGAGCGCAGGGGAAGTTGGATATATTTCTGAAAAAACAATTATTTTAAGACCCTAATCTCGCAACTAGGAACATCACCTATCTTATCTTGTGAAAAATAATTCAAACCCGTAGAAAAAAGAGAACGTCTGGGGAACTCAATTCTACTCTGACCAACTTTAATTGCTTCAGCTAAAGCAAGAATTGGTTTCCTTGTAGGATAATAACAACTGTCATTTACGTTTATTATATATTCACCACTATCTGTTTGTACTTTTAAAATATAAGTTGGACTTCCAAATTTAATAGATTCATTGCCAAAAAGAGCGCCACTTGACTTAACAATATTCACAGCAGTACCATTTTCTTTAGTAACTTGTCCACTTATATATTGTTGATCTCGACTACATCCAGTCAAAGCTCCTAACAATGCAGTTCCGGCCAGTATATTTCTCAATGTTTTTGCCATATTTTCTCCATAAAATCATACTTTATAAACTTTATGATATTATGTTATTTAGAAGTGATAACATCGCCCACGCCGGACAAGATATGTTTATGTTATCTTTGTGGGATTTGAGTTTTATTATTTTATAATTTCTAATTAGCTAAATCTCTGATGCTATTTGAATTTTTAAGCTTTGTCGAGATAAGATAGATAATTTTTTATTAGATTCCTAAAAAAAGAAATAGGGTTAATCAAAGAAGAGTTTTACTTCTTTTTTACTCAATTTTTTAAAATCGTCACATTCTTGTCTTAAATGATAAGAGAATTTTGTTTCAAACCCTATATTTTCGATATTTTTTCCAACTTCTTTGACTGCTCTGACAGCAGGAACAAAATCTCCGTCAGAAGAAACCAATATGGCAGTGTCATATGCATTGTTATATGCTAATTTTACCATATCTACAGCCAAGTGAATGTCATCTTCCTTAACCTGATAAACTGTTTTTCCGTCAATTTTCACTTTTTGCATTCTGCAAAGAACAAGTTTAAAGTTCTGTATTCTTCCTAATTTATCAAAAAACTTCTGCTGTTTCATGTAGATTTCTTGGTCAAAAGCTGCATCTAAAGGGGCAGAATAATAATAAGTTCTTACAAGCTTCCTATTACCAACAAGGTATTTGATAAATTTACCAAAATTAAAGTCGTTTGGGCTAATTTTACCATTAAACATATCTTTAACAATATGATAATGATTACTTCCATCTATAAAAATAGCAACTCTGTCTTTGTTACCCACAAAAGATTCAAAGATAAAGTCTTAATAAAATTAACTAAAATGAGTATAAAACCCAGGTTTGCGGTGCAATCCTGGGGGGTATATAATAATTAATATCTACAGTGCTTTAAAAAACTTTTTGTTTGATTTTTCCTAAAAAATCAGTTAATGCAGAAACTGTATTAAAAGTAATACACTCCCTACCTTATTTTAGCAGCAAGACCAGTTCCGTCTTTTATTTCCATACCCTTTAGATTTTCTTTTGCATATCTTTCTAAGTAATCATGTATCCTTCTTGTCATCTCATCTTTATTTTTAGCTATTCAGAATAATTAATCTTGAACTTCAATTGAAGTCATACCAAATAAAGGATAGACTTCATCAAGAGGATAACTATAAGATCTTAGAACACATTTTCTGCTTGATTCTTCTACTAATTGAAAACCCTCTGGCAACGTGTCACTTTTCTTTAAAATATATCTTAAAATCCAGTACTACCACCTATACCAGCCATGTTCCTCTTATTTTACCATACTTTTTAAGAATTATTGTGATAATATTCAACGTCCGGCAAATTGTGCAATACCTCTTTCTCTAGCCAAAGAAAGAGCTAAGTCTACAGATTCATAACCTCTAAAAAATTCTCCCATGACCCCGCATGCAATATCAACATACCAATGCAGAGCCTTTGGAGCTTTATCTTTTGAAACGCCAAAGTGAACTAAGTGCCCATTTCTTTCAGGAGAATATCCAAGATTAGAAACTCCTCCAGAAACAGTTGCACCCAGGTCATAGAACATGCAACACTTAAGTGAACAAAGGTCTGGTTCAAAACCACTATTCTGTGTTTCTAATTTTAAAAAATCCTCAAGAATAATAGTGCCATGATTATTTGAAGTCATTATATGAGATAATCCTTGTGCTCTTGCGCCTTTTTTGCTTTTTAACTTAAAAGACCAGAGTAAGTTTCTTTTTACTAGAAATGTTTCAAATTCCATTTGTTTTCCTCTTTCAGAAGACATGACTTTTTTTAATATTTCATTTATATCAAGACTATAAACCATATTTTTTTTATATTTCATCCCTATTTAAGAATTGTTGTCCTAGATTTCCAGCGCGTATTTTTAGAATTCTCCAACGCCCAGTTTGGGTGTATCGCCCACGCCGAGAGTCGGACTCGGGTTTCCAGCGTTCTGCGCATTGCCATCCCTTAAAGGAGATGTCATCGTAGAAGGACCTTGGTCCTTCCCGTGCGCGACAGGCTAGCGTCATAGCCGTTAGACCACGTGAGCTTAATTAAAGAATGAAGGAATTTGTTTTTAAAGTTTGTGTAAATGTTAATGCTCAAAGCCAATATTTGATAAATAAATTGAGGTGGTTTTCTGTGACAGAATTATTTATTTTATTTTATCGCTTTTTTGGCTTCTATTTTCTTTTTTCCAAGCATGTACTTTTGGAGAACAGCAGGTATTTTTATTGAGCCGTCTTTCTGCTGATAGTTTTCAAGTATTGCAACCATGATTCTTGATGTTGCAAGGGCCGTGTTGTTTAAAGTATGCAGGACATATCTTTCTCCTTTTTTATTTAATCCCCTGATGTTTAAATCTCTTGCCTGGAAATCAGTGCAGTTTGTTAATGAACCAACTTCTCCATATGATTTTGTTGTTGGGCGCCAGACTTCAATATCTTCGGTTTTTGCTTTCCAGTCTCCCATGTCAGCAGCGCACATTTCCAAAATCCGGTAAGGAAGCTTGAGCTTTTTCATTATTTCCTCTGAATTTTTTCTTAGTTCATCGTAATGCTTCCATGAGTCATCTGGTTTGCAGAAAATAAACTGTTCTACTTTGTTAAACTGGTGCGTTCTCCAAAGCCCTTTTTCATTTATTCCGTGGCTTCCGACTTCTTTCCTGAATGCCATGCTGTATCCAAAGAATCTCAGGGGGAGTTTCTCTTCGAGAATTGTCTTGTCAGAAAGCATTCCAAGTATTGCGTCCTCTGCAGTTGGAATCATGTATAAATCCTCTCCTTCAATTTTGTAAAGCGCTTTCTCAAATGCCGTGAAATCACCCTTTGCCATTGCAATCCTTTTTGACATCATTAAAGGAGGTTCAATGTAAGTATATTTTTTCTTTGACATGAAATCAACTGCAAAATTTATCAATGCCCTATTAAGCATGGCGAGATCATCTTTTAGATAATAAAATCCATTTCCAGCAACTTTTGCAGATGCGTCAAAATCACCCAGGTCAAAAGCCTCTATAATCTCAACATGAGTTTTTGCAGGGAATTTGAATTTGGTTGGTTTTCCAACATATTTTTTCACTACATTGTCTTTCTCTGATTTTCCGGCAGGAACATCCTTGTGCATCAAATTTGGAATTTTATAAAGCTCTTTCTGCAGCTGCCCGTAAGTGCTTGTTTCTTCTTCCTCAAGCTGTTTCAATTTTTCAGGAATTTCCCTTGCTCTTTTTATCAGTTCTTTTGCGTCATGACCCTCTTTCTTAGCTTGATTTATCTGCTCTGAAATTTTGTTCCTTTCTGCCCGTAAAGAATCAGCTCTTGGCTTCACGCTTCTCCATTTTTCATCAATAGAAAGAACCTGGTTTATGAGCTTTTCATCACGGCTTTTCTTCTTCATGTTAGCCCTGTACTTTTCAGGGTTTTCCCTAAGATCCTTAAGATCAATCATATTTTATACAGGGAAATATTATATTTAAAGGTTGTTAGAATTATTAGTTAAGGGGTTAATTTACTGCCGGAATATCATAAAATTATCATCACAAGATTTAAAAACAAATTTTAAATCCTATAATAATGCCAACAGTAAGAATCAAGCTGAACAGTACCGACATAGAAATGATTAATGCTATTTGTGAATCCATAAAAGACATAGCTAAAAAGACAGGCATAGCTGTCTCAGGTCCTGTCCCTTTGCCTACAAAAAGGCTGAAAATCACGACAAGAAAATCACCTTGTGGAAATGGCACAGCAACTTTTGACAATTTTGAAATGAGAATTCACAGAAGGCTTATTGATCTTCCAGCAAATGAAAAAGTTCTTCATCACATTATGAGGATGCAGATTCCAAAGAATGTCAATATCAAGATTGAAATGAAAGATTAAGCCATTAATTTCTGAAATATATTTTTCTCCACAGATTTGTTTATAAAAGACAAAAAATCTTAGTATCTTCATGGGTGATAATAGGATTTCTGAGTTGAAACATGCGCATGTTAAATTAAGCACGGGCGGTGAAGTGATGGTACTTGACACAGGTGCAGTTATAGATGCCGAAGCAGAGGCAATGCTACAGGCCCTGCATTCAAGGTCAACCGGCGGGTTAAGAAGCCACCTAAAAATCCTTGCGGAAAAAGGCGCTGAGAATTTTATGCAGAATTTTTATGTTGGATATGGCCATAAGTCAATAGGCGATTGCGGCACAACAACAGTCTTCGTGGAAGGGATTTCAATGCTTGCTGCAAAAGCAATGCAGGATACTCAGCTTTATTCAGGACAGGAAGCATCAACAAGGTTTATCCCTTTTTCAGAGCAGCCTTTTCTTAACTTTACAGGCAGAAATTTAGGAGATAAGATACTTGAGTCACAAAGAGATTTTTATATTTCTGCTCAGGAGCCTACAAAGAAGCATTTAACAGATATTTATCCACAAAAAGAAGGAGAAAAAGATTCTGTTTATCAAAAAGCTATAAATGCAAGGGCTTTTGATATAACAAGAAGTCTTCTTCCTGCAGGCGCTGCAACAAACATTGCATGGCATGTTAATCTAAGGCAGGCTGCAGACAGGATACTCTTCTTAAGGCATCATCCTCTTGCAGAAGTTAGGGAAATAACAAGAGGTCTTGAGGAAGCATTAACCCAGAAATATCCAAGCTCATTCAGCCATAAAAGATATGCAGAAACAGAAGCATATCAGGATTTAATAGCAAAAAATTATTATTATCACGACCATGATTCCCCTCTTCTTCCCTTTGTGAATTTTGATAATCTGGATATTTTAGAGTTAGGAAAATATTCGGAATTATTTAAGAAACGGCCTGAAAAAACAGAGCTTCCAAAATTTTTAAGCCAACTTGGAACTATTGATGCAAAATTCTCATTGGATTTCGGCTCATTCCGGGATATTCAAAGGCACAGAGCAATAGTTCAGAGAATGCCTCTTTTGACATCTGATTTAGGATTTAACCAGTGGTATGTTGATAATCTTCCAGAAAGCATAAGAGAAAAATTACCAGAACATCTGGGAAAAATATTGGATGAAACTTTGAAGTTGGGAATTTCTCCTGAAGAAGAGCAATACTTCTTGCCTATGGGATACAACACTGCGAACAGATTCACAGGAGATCTGCCGGCAGTAGTTTATATGGTTGAGTTAAGGGATTCAAGGTTAGTGCATCCTACACTCCAGAGGGTTGCGCATTATATTGGAGAAAAAATAACACAAAATCTCGGAATACCCCTTCATGTTGATTCAGAACCAAGCAGATTTGATATAAAAAGGGGGGAGCATGATATTATCATAAAATAAAATGACGATAAAAAGCGAAAACAGAGGGGAATCAAGAAAGGGGTTGTTCATATGCGTGGATGGTCTGGATGGCATTGGAAAAGGAGAAGTAGAAAGGGCAATATTATCATATGAACAAAGAAATGGAAAATCGGTCTTTGATTCTGTGGCATTTCAAAAAGCTAACAGGAAAGGCCTTCCGGAGCTTGCTGATTTCTGGAATCCTCCATCTGTTTATTATGATACAATCACAACAGCAGAGCCAACTTATTCTGGAATAGGCCATACAGTAAGATTTGAAATGATTACAAGGAACAGAAGAAATTACTCTGCAAGCAGTCAGATCCAAGCATACGGATTAGACAGGCTTGTACAGATGAAAAGAGTTGTCATACCTGCGTTGGAAAACGGGCTGAATGTTATTCAATCAAGATGCTGTGCCGCTTCGCTCACATATCAGCATATAGTGGCTATTGACGAAGGAAGAAACCCTGAAAGCATAAGGAAATTGATATTAGAGCAGGAAGGAAATATTTATCAGCTGAACAACGCACCGGATTTGTTAATAATCCCCACTGTAAAGGATGCGGGGCAGTTAACCGAAAGGTTAAAGGTAAGGAGCAAGATAGCCAAAGATGACAAGGCAATATTTGAAGAGGTTCAGTTCCAAACAAGATTGTCTGATTTGTATACTTCTGATTGGTTGAGAGAGATATTTGAATCGCATGGGACAGTTATAAAGTATATTGATGCCAGCGTATCAGAGGAAGAGACCAGAAATCTGGGCAGACAGGCTTACATTGATTTCACGGAAAGCCTAAGAGTTTCATTTTGAATGATTAGGTTTGTATATTTCTCAAATTTAGTCAATTAGGATTAGAAGCCCGTTGGAAAAAACAGCATTCTAAAATTAGAATATCTAAAAATCTTAGCAAGGAGAAATTCTCAATAAATGCTTATCTTTGCGGAGATGGTTGGATAAAAATAAGAAAAGAAAGCAAGAAAAAGCATGCTGTTCATTATGAAATAAAAATCGCTTTGGATAGTTTTGCTTTATCAAAAGATGTTGCCTCTTTATTTATAAAAGAGTATAACATAAAACCTGCAATAAAACAAAGAGGAGGTTATTATGAGATTAGCATTAAGAACAAACCTGCGTGCTTAGGTCTATTAAATTTAGGAAGATATGACAGCTTAAATTGGAATATTCCGAATGGCCTAAACTTAGAACTAGTAAAAGAATGGATAAAATGTTTCTTTGACTGCGAAGCTTATGCTATTAAATATGAAAAGAATATTCAGGTTAAGTCAATAAATAGAATTGGATTAATTTCTATAATAAATGAATTGAAAAAAAATAGGAATTTTTTCAAAGGTTTATGGTCCATATAAACAAAAAGGTTCTTGGCATAGTGATTACAATGTCTTGGTCATATCAAAAAAAGATGGTAATCTAGAAAAATACAAAAGTCTTATAAGCTTTAATCATCCAGATAAAAATGTTAAGTTAAAGAAGATTTTACAATAAGCCCGTGTGGGACAATGGTACTCCACTCGCTTGGAAAGCGAGGCCTTAACTGGCTTCCAGGTTCAATTCCTGGCACGGGCGTGTATTACTTTTTATAGGGTTTTAGTTGTGGCGATTTCGTTTAAAAAAGGTTAAACGAAAAGAACAATAATTCTTAAAAAGAATAAGTTATATATTTTTTAATGACATTGGATTTTTTTCAATTGTTTCCTAAGAAATCAGTTATTGGAATGCTCCATCTAGCAGGAGAAAATAAGAAAGAAAGAGTTAAAAGAGCGTTGGATGAAATTGACATTTTTGAACAACAAGGTATTCACGGAGTAATTGTTGAAGATTATCATGGAAGTGAAGAAGACGTTGAGAGAACTTTAGAAGCAATTAAAGAGAGGGGGACTAATTTAGTATTGGGAGTTAATGTTCTGAGAGATCCTTATCTTGGACTTACTCTTGCTAACAAGTACGAAGCAAAGTTTGTGCAATTTGATACTATTAACTCCCCTGATATTACTCCAGATTATTTTAATAATTATAGGATAGCATACCAAAATATTTTTATTCTCGGGGGAGTAAGATTTAAATATATTAAGCCAACAGGAAGGGCTTTAGAAGAAGATATAGCGGAAGGAATGTCAAGATGTGAAGCAATCGTAACAACAGGAGAAGGAACTGGAATTGAGACACCAACAAAAAAATTAATGGATTTTAGGAGAGTTATGGGAAATTTTCCATTGGTTGTTGGAGCAGGCGTAAATCCCAGAAATTTTGTTAATCAGATGAAAATTTGTAATGCGGCAATAATTGGTAGTTATTTTAAAGATGGAAACACAGAAAGAAAAATCAATTCAATAAAAGTCAGAGATATGATGAGAATTTTTAAGGGGTTAATCGATGATTCTTAGGATTTTAAATTCTTAACAGTATTACTTTTTATAGGGTTTTGGTTGTGGCGATTTCGTTTTCATAAAATTTATATAATCTTGCTATTTTGTCATGCAATAAAAGATGGTTGAACTCCAGACAGTAGGATTTGAAATTCTTACAGACAGTACTAAAAGCGAGTTTCAAAAAATATTTGAGGAAAATTCCAAAAAAATAGACAGAATGCTAAAAGATGCTGAGTCTTTCAGGATAAAACTAAAAGAGCACAGCAAGGGAGGAAGGACAAAATATAGCCTTCATGCTCAGGTAAGTTATGCAGGAAAGACAATGGAGGCAGAAGCAAGCGATTTTGAGCTAAACGCCGTCTTTCACAAGGTTTTCAGCAAGATAGAGCATCAGATTGAACATGTATTTCACATAAGCAACCAGAACAAGAGAAGATAAAGCTTATTTTTTCGCTCTTTTCCTTTTTATTAATAAAGTCAATATGAATGTTACAGCGAATACTACTAAGCCAAATATAAGCAGGTGAATTAAACTCCAGACTGGATGGACAAATTTCGCTATCACTACTGCAACAAATCCAATGAGCAATGAATAAAGCAGTTTAATTGTGTTATTCATTAATTATCCACAGGAAATTTATTTATAAATTCTTCATCTTCGGGCGTGACAATAAGGGAATTTGTAACATCTGAAAGATACACCGGCTTTGCACAATATAAATAATCTTGAGAATTCTGCACAATATTCGAGTTAGTCTGTACAACATTCAACTTTACAAGAAATAAGAGAGGAAAATATATTTATATACATTCAATGATTTTAAATAAATATGTGGTTTTATATAGCAATTATAACAGCTGTAATATTTGCTATTTCTGTAATCTTAAACAAAAGAATACTAAAGGGTGTTAGCCCCTTAGTTTTAACCTGGTGCACATTAGTTTTAGCAACGCCAATTATTGTAGTGATTGCTATCAAAGAAGGCATTCCGAGTTTAAACCTATTATTTATTACTGGAATTGTTGGTTCCGTTCTCTTTTACACTGTTTCACAGATTGTTCAGTTCAAAGCAATGAAAATTGCCGATTTATCAGCAATTTATCCACTTATATCTCTCGGTTCAATATTTACATTATTGGTTGCTTTTCTTCCGCCCCTCAATGAGAAGCCAGGGTTTCTCGCAATAATTGGTATTTTTATAACATTGTTTGGAGTGTATACTTTAAATGTTAGTAGTGCTAAAGAAGGTTTACTTAAACCTATAAAACTGCTTTTTAAAAATAAAGCGTCAAAACTAATGATATTATCTGTTTTAGCTGGCAGCGTCGTAATAGCATTTGACAAGCTCGCAATCAATAACACTATTCCTCAGAATACTACTTTTGTTCTTCTGGCTGAGAATATTCTGATTATAATCGGACTATTGCCAATTCTCTATCTAAGAAACGAAAACTTTACAAAACAAATATTTGATAACAAAAAACTATTTATTATTTTAGGGGTTCTTAATGCTATTTCAACAATTTTAGCCTTTTCTGCTACAGGCGGCGGAAGCATTGGAGTTGTTTCAACAATTTTCAAAACTCAAATATTATTTGTTTTGTTATTTAGTTTTATTTTCTTCAAAGATAAACCTAAGACTGAAACAATAATAGGTAGTGTTATTATGATAGTTGGTGTAATTTTAATGAAAATTGGTTTATAGTTTGGCTTATTTGCTTTTGTTGATAGTTCTTTTTTCAGCATTATACTACAGCACCAAAACACAAGCATCAAAAACTTTATATAAACAGGAAAACAATCCTAAATCATGGAAAAAGACCTGGGAAAGATAAAAAAGAACGACACGACAGACATAATCATAAGGCTCGATGACTTTGGAGGCCGTCCTGGAGTGACAATAAGGGAATTTGTAACATCTGAAAGATACACCGGCTTCACAAAATCAGGAGTTAAGATTGGCGCTGCAGATTTCCCAAAGTTCAAGGAAATGATAGATTCCATTTCTGAGGAAGACCTAAAGGCAGAGCCTGCAAAAGAAGAAGGCAAAATGCCTGCAGGGCAGAAAACCTTGTCAGATGAGCCTAGCGAAGAAGAAATACAGGATTACTAATTCTCATTTATTGAAAAAAAATTTCTAAATAAGGCTCTAATCTTTCTGCAAGTCCTGTTCTATTTGAATAGTAATCATGTCTTCCCCTCAGTCTTTCCATTGCTTTATGATAAAAATATTGCACCCTAAAAACAGACGTGTGCAATTCCTTAGCAATTTCCTTTAATATTATAGGGTTATAACCCCTTAAGCCATAATATCTTACAACGATTGCAGACTCTTTTGAGCTGAGCTGAGACAAAACTTTTTCTACATCTTCTCTGAGGGCTATTTTTTCAAGCTCAGGTTCTATTAAAACAGGAGGTAAAAGATTTTCTCTGTCTGCTTCTGCTACAGAAACAAATTCAAATTTTTTAGGAGATAGTGATTTTCCCATGCTATTTGTTTAAGGAAGATATTTATAAGTACTATAAAAAATTACTGATTCTAAATTCTAGATTACAGTAGCAAGCCAGATAACAGCTTCTGCAACAAGGGAAATAATAAGCAGTGTAAGCCCCAGGTCATAAGATTTTTATTGTCATACGAGCTGAAAACCATCATTAATATTCCAATTATTCCTACAAAAATTCCAGGAGTATAATACCAAAATGCCATGTTTAGTAAAAGAAATCTCGGTTTTTAAAATTAATCAAACATTCCAGTGAGCCTGAATTTGTCCTGTAGCTAATTCATCTTTAATTCCAATTTTAAGTGGAGAACCCTGAGTTCTTGCTACAATTTGCCTAAGCCTTAAGGGGCAGCTTTTTGCTTCCTCTGATTTGTAAGTTGCGTTTTTAGCTCCAATTTGCGCTTCATAAGGAACAGTATAATCGCAGAAAAAATCTCCGGATGGCTCCAATGGTTCCAATACCTTCAGGGAGCAATTTTCTCCATTTTGAATATACTCACAGATTTCTGACAATGCCATATTTGCCATATAAAAATATGCATCTCAAGCTTTAAAAATAATTCTGCACTGATAAGTATATCATAAATGGAAAATAAAGGGCAAAATACAAAATGGAAGCAAAAAAAAATATCTCCATTTGAATAAAGAAATTTTTGAGCCCATGGGGCAAGCGATGAACTGTTAATTATTGATTATTTTTTACGAGCAATCAATTTAAAGTCGCAAAATCCATCTCGTTCTGAAAAATGAGTTAATTTTGTGTTTATTTTTAATCCATACCTTATTAATACACTCCACCATCTTGAAATTACCCAAGAGAGAGAACCGCCTATAGCATACTTTTCTATAATTATGTTTTGCTTCGATAAAAGTTTTTGAAGTTGTTCTAAGGTATAATGATGATGGAATGCTCCCCCAAACTTCCATCTAACCCAAGCAGGGTCCCATATTTGAAATCCTCTTACGCTTCGAGGAGTTGTCAATATTAAATAACCTTGTTTTTTTAGACATTTAGAAACATTTTTAATCAATTCTTCCTCGGAATTAACATGCTCTAAAACTTCTGAGAGCAAAATAAAATCAAATTTTTGTTTAAATGGGATAGTTTTAGTTGCGTCCGCCAATTTTAATCTATCTTTTATTTTAAAATCCGCCAAAGCTAATTTATCTTTATCAATATCTATTCCAAATGCGTCAACTCCTTTCTTCAATAATTTACTAACTAAACTTCCATCCCAGCAACCAATGTCTAAAAAACTATCTCCTCTTTTCATTAATCTCTGCCAAGTATTAAATTCTTTAACAGTTATTTTATCACTCATACAAGTAATATAAAATCTTTAGTTATAAACCTAATTAACCAACAAAATTAAACAGCATTTTTTTGTTTTGTATTCGTTTTCTTGCGTCGCCCAATAATCTTTAAATTTAGAAAGAGCGACGATTAATGATGTTGCACCAGCAATTATAACGCTTTCTAAAGTAAAGTGAAAACCAGCACCAGTAAAAGCATCGAAGAAAACCAATAATCCAGCAAGCAAGTTATTTATTAAATTCCACTTAATTTCGTTTTGATTGCATTCAAAAACAGGCTTATTTTTGCTTACCATTATTTTTTAACTCCTCTTTTCCATAGCGTTTTTAAAGTTGTTTTCACACCCATTTTATTTATGAGAACCATAGCCAATAACCGTATCCGTCAGCCGATTGTCACGGTCTGCGGTCATGTTGATCATGGTAAGACAAGCATACTGGACAGGCTGAGAAAAAGCAGTGTTGCAACAGGCGAAGCAGGGGGGATAACGCAAAAGATTTCTTTCACATTATATCCTGCTGAAAATCTGAAAAAAGCATGCCCTTTGATTGATAAGAGCGGAATTAAGCTTGACATTCCGGGATTTCTTCTTATTGACACGCCTGGCCATGCAGCTTTCACTAATTTGAGAAAGCGCGGAGGTTCTCTAGCAGACCTCGCTGTCCTTGTCATTGATATAAATGAGGGGATAAAGCCACAGACATCAGAGGTAATACAGATTTTGAAGCATAACAAAACTCCTTTCGTAATCGCACTGAATAAAATAGACAATATTCATGGATGGAAGAGGAATAATGAGAATTTAAGGGAAAGCATTGAGTCCCAGGCAAAAAATACCGCAATGGACTTCAACGAAAAATATCTAACTTTGATTGGCTCATTGAACAGCTATGGCTTTGATGCAGACATTTACTATAATATAACTGATTTCACAAAAAAAATAGCTCTTGTTCCTTGCTCTGCAAGAACAGGCGAGGGAATTCCAGAACTAACACTTATGCTGTGCGGCTTAAGCCAGAAATATCTTGAAAACAGGATTACTCTTGGCAGCGAGGCAAAAGGGGTTGTCCTGGAAATAAAGAAAGAAAAAGAGAATTATTATCTGGAATCAATACTTTACGATGGGGAGCTTTCAAAAAAGGACAAGATTGCTGTTGCAAATCTGGAAGCAAAACCTGTTGTTGTGAAAATCCGTGTTTTGGAGGAGATTCTTCCTATAAGCGACAAGTTTTCTCCAAAGGAAAAAGTCACAGCTGCGACCGGCTTGCGAATGCAGCTAACAGAAAGCATTGACATTCTTCCGGGAATGCCGTTTGTCGTCTTCAAGGACAATCTTAATGAGATTCAAAAAATGTTCCAGAAAGAATTGTCTGAAAACATAAAAACAGATTCAAGCGGTATAATTGTCAAGGCAGATTCCCTTGGAAGCCTAGAAGCATTGATGATTCTTTTGGAACAGGCAAATATTCCGGTGCTTAAGGCAGGTATAGGAAAAATAAGCAAGAGTGATATTTTAAACGCAAAGGCAAATCTGGAAATTAATGAGGTTGATGCAGTAATTCTTGGCTTTAATGTTTCAATGGATGATGAAGCAAGGCAAATGCAGGGAAATGTCAAGGTTCTTACAGATGAGGTTATTTACAAGCTTATAGAAAATTTAGTAAAATTCAGGGATGAAAAAAGAAAAGAAATAGAAAAAACAAGGCTTCTAGGGCTTACTCAATTGTGCAAGCTCAGAGTTTTAAAGCAATATGTTTTCAGGAATACAAGCCCTGCAATTTTTGGGGTAAAGGTTGAAGCAGGCAAGCTTGTGCCTGGAATTCATTTCATGGATTCAACAGGCAAGAAAATTGGAAAGATAAAGAACATGCAGGAAGAAAAGAGAAGCGTTGAAGAAGCTCATGAGGACGAGGAGCTTGCAGTCTCTGTTCCTGGAATAAATTTCGAGAGAAGAATGAGGGATGTAGATTTTATTTATTCAGACATGGGAGAATCAGAATTCAGAAATTTCAGGAAAAATAAGGACCTTTTGTCGGGAAAAGAGATAAATATCCTCCAGGAAATCGCGGAAATCAAGAGGAAGGAAAAAGCGGATTGGGGGATGTAGATTACCAATAATTCTCATTAATCAAGGTTAAGAAAAATCAAGAGGAAGGAAAAAGCGGATTGGGGGCAACAATTTCTGGCTTTTTCTTTCTGAATATTATTTTTTTCTGTGTTTTTTCTTTTTGCGATTTTGTTTCTGTTTTTGCGAATCTGGGAATTGCAAAATCAAAAGTCATTTGACCCTTGACAGAAAACGGTCCTTCCCATGATTTCATAAGTTTTGCAGCGCACGCATTTTTCATGTCGCAGTCATCGCATTTTCTCCCTCTTTCAGCATAAATATTGCCTGTAGCAACAGCTTTTTCTGTTCCTTCTATCATTCTGATTACTTCGTAAAAATGTTCATCTGTCCTTCTTGCTTCCCTAAGATAAGGCATTACCACTTTCTTGCCTTCACTTTCCTTTTTCCTGACAAAATTTTCAGCTTCAAGCATGAAATATTCCTGTACAAAATCATGGTTTATGAATGAACCATCTGCATTTATTACCCTTCCATCAAAACCAAGGGCTCTTGCAACTTCATCACTCTCAGACATCATCCCATTTAATGCCGCGTTGTAAATTGTTGGCTGCGGGTCAAAATTCAGTTTCATCTCGCCTATGGAGGGTCTTCCTGATTTGTAATCCCTTATTATAATTTTTTTGATTCCTTCAACTAGTCTTCTTCTTATATCGTCTATTCTGCCTGTAAATGTTTTTCCCCGATTCTTATGGTAAATCCAAGTTCTGAATATATCGGCTTTCCCTCTTCCATAAAAATAGGGAATAGTGTTTCACATATGCCCTCAAGATCTTTTTTTATAACCCATCTTTCCTCGGGATATTTCCATACAACAGGCCTGTCTGAATGCTCTGACCTTATGCACTGCTGCTGCCATTTCCCTTGTGCATACTTTGCAAATTCCCCGGCATCTGAATATTTGACATTAAGCCTATTCCAAAAATTTTCTATCAATTCATGCAAGAGACCACCTTTAAGAAATGCAGACAGTTGAAGGCCTTGATTGTGCTCTATATATTTTAGATAATACCTCATACGGCAGTAGTTTGCAGCATCAATCCTGGACGGACTCCATAAAATCTCCCGACCCATTACTTTCAGACAAGAGATTATCTTATATCGTTTATGGTTCTTGACTTTACATCAGGTTTAAAAATTAAATAATCATTAATAAATCATGAATTGGAACATTGTTTTATTGACTTTGGCGATTTTTGTTTTTCTAAAGGGAATTCTGCTCCTTGCATTTCCGCATTTCAGCAGAAGAGAAGGTGAAAAGATTTTAAGAAGCCACAAAATAATGAAAAAAGTTGGAATCTGGGATTTAATCATTGCTTTAATTCTTGTTCTTATAGGGATAAATGTGTAATTTTCCGCGTCTGAAAACTTTAAAAACCTTCTAAATTAATAATTAACATGTTCAAGATAAATGTTTCAGAAAAATCTGGGAAAACATACAAGTTCGAGCTGGAAACAGAGGATCTCTTCGGAAAAGAGCTTCATGAAAAGATACAGGGAAAGGAAATACTCCCTGCCCTGGAGGGTTATGAGCTTGAAATCACAGGAGCAAGCGATAAAGCAGGATTCAGCTCTCATGAAAGTGTTCAGGGAATTGGACTGAAAAGAATTCTTCTTACATATGGAAAAAGTATGCATAAAAGACCTAAAAGAGAGGGCAAAAAAAAGGTTTCAAACCCAAAACCAGATGGTCTAAGATTGCGAAGAACTGTCAGGGGAAAAGTTCTTTCACCAGACACAATGCAGGTTAATTTCAAAGTTCTCAAGACCGGAAACAAGCCTCTTTCTGAAATATTTCCAGACCAGGCAAAGGGAAAGGAGAAAAAGGAAAATCGCGCAATGAGAAGAAAAAAGTCGCGCGAATCCCCGAAATCAGAGAAAAAAGAAGAAGCGACAGAAGAAAAAAAAGAGTAAATTAATATGACAAATCCCAGCTATGAAAGTCAAGATGGAAGGGGCTGGATCACTGATGAGATAGAAAAAAAGGGCGGTGCAAGAAAATTTTTTAAGGCACGATTTCTGGAACCACATCAATTGGATGGGATTAATGACCCTGAAAATTATGTTGAGGGAAGAGCCAATAGAAGGGATGAAGATGATAACAGAAGATAGTTTGATGTTCTTTTAAAGTAGTAACAAAATAGAAACATTTATAAATACCGGATTTCTGGAAGAACTATGACAAAAACAAAAGCTGATTATATAGCACAGGGAGGAGATATCGACGTATATGACCTGGATGAAAGAATATCAAGAACAAGGTCAGAAGAAGAAGCAAATCTTGCAGAAAGGTGCGTTAATGCGGGAGTATACATGTCCCGTAATTGCAGCGACGGTATTAATTTCATGCCTTCCCTAATCAAAAGATTGATGTTATAAACAAAAAATAAAAAAGGAGAAAAAAAATAAAATGAAAGAGATATTAAGAAAAGTATTGGGTTACGGTCTTATAGCAGCAATGACTATTCCTGCAAGCATAGGAATTACCCGCGATGCTATAAAAGATGTATTAAGCAAAGATGTCGCTGTCCTAGCAGATCAACTGCCGAATATTGATTATAGCGGATTAAAACTTGGTCCAAACAGGCCAGGATTCATGGATAATAGAACACAAACAGAGGAATGGGCAGCTGCATATGATGAAATTGGGTTGGGAAGCAAGTATACAGGGCAAGAAGGTAGAGATTTATCAATAAGTCAATTAAAGGATATTAAACGGAAGTTAGAAGCAGAAATAAATAATTATTTCAACAAATACCCATAATAAAATGAATGCAAGAAAATTGGCAGCTATTGTCGGCGGAATTGGATTAGTAGGAACATTTGTTTTGTCAGGACCAACAAAAAAAACAGAATGCATAAGATATAGGGGATATCATAATATTATGCCAGAAGGTGAACAAAAAGTATTTTTTGGGAATGAAATTTATAATGCAGGAGTAGGATTTACTCCAGATTCACTGAAAACTGGAAGAGAGTACAGGTTGACATTAAAAAGATATTTTATGGGACTTGGAAGCGAGGAAGTTGTTAATGCCCATGAATGTGAGGATAATAATTCTAGAAGCAGGTAAACTTATTTTTTCCTCAAAACCCTTAAAAACCCGTTTTATCTTAAATTTTCATGGCTAATAATGAAAAAAATATTCCAGAGCTTAATGTTGGGGTTGTGGGCCATATCGACCACGGAAAAACGACCCTGCTAAGCAAGCTAACCGGGAAGTTTACAGATACCCATTCAGAGGAATTGAAAAGGGGGATTACGATAAAGCTGGGATATGCGGAAACAGTGATTTACAAAGATGGTGAGAATTATAATAACAAAGGCAAAGGTCAGATACAGAGATATGTAAGTTTTATTGATGCTCCGGGCCATGAAATGCTTATGGCAACAATGCTGTCCGGCGCAGCTGTAATTGATGCTGCCATCCTTGTTATAGCTGCAAATGAAGGCATAAAACCTCAGACAAGGGAACATTTAATGGCTCTTCAGGCAAAAAATGTGAAGAACATAATAGTTGTGCAGAATAAAATAGACCTTGTTGACAAAAAAAAGGCGTTGGAGAATTATAATGAAATAAAAAAATTCCTTAAGGGAAGCATTGCAGAAAACGCGCCAATAATTCCTGTTTCTGCCCAGCAAGAGATAAACATAAGCAGAATTTTTGAAGAGCTGGCACTGATAATGATTCCAGAAAGAGATACAAAATCAAGCCCTTTTTTCTTGATTGCAAGAAGCTTTGATATAAACAGACCCGGAACAGAAGTAGAAAAAATAAGGGGCGGAGTTATTGGAGGAATTCTAAAAAAAGGCATCTTAAAAGTCGGTGATGAAATAGAAATAAAGCCCGGCATAAGCTCAAAGAAGCATGATGAAACAATTTACAAGACGCTTTTCACAAAAATCCTTTCATTAAGAAAAGGAGATGAAAAAGTTGATGAAGTTTCTCCTGGCGCAAGCATATCTATAGAAACTTCTCTGGATCCATTCATAACAAAGGCAGATTCGCTCACAGGATGCATTGCTTCATTAAAGGGTCAGCTGCCTGAAATAAAACACAGGATAAAGATTGAAGCAAAACTCTTCCCGCAGATTTTTGGTTTGGGAAATGAAAAATCAGTGGATTCAATAAGAGTTAAGGAATTGCTAATGCTAAGCATAAACACAACGATAACTGTGGGCACTGTTGAAAAAATATCAAAAAATGACGTTGAAATGTCATTAAACATTCCGGTAGTAGCACTTAAGGACGACAATGTAGGAATAGCAAGAAACATAGAAGGTCACTGGCGCCTTATAGGCTGGGGCAGGATTATTCCATAAAGTATTTAAAACCAATTTTCCTTTAGTCCAGATTATGAAAAAAGGGCTGATTTCAGTATTTATTTTTGTTATTTTATTTGGAATTTTAGTTCATTCTTTTGTTACAAATGCGGATGATGGTGGAAATGGTCCGGGTGTCAGTGCAAATGCAGGAGTTGGCACTGATTCTGGAAATGCAAACGCAACAATAAATGCGGAAATTGGTACTGATTCTGGAAATGCAAATGCAACAGTAAATTCAGAACAGCAAGATAGCAGAGAACATCAGGTTGAAGTTGAAAATAATGGTGTAAATACAAGTATAAGGGTGCGTGAAGGGCAGGATGCGGGAGACATACAAGAAGCATTGCAGGCACAAAACAGGCTTTCTGTTGGCAATGCACCTGATGGATGCAAGGAAACAGGAGATGTGATAAAATGCAATGTTGGCGGACAGATGCAGGTAGCTGTTCAGGTTTCTTCAGAAAATGTAAACCTCTCTGCAGCAACACAGCAAACTTTAGATGATTTAAAATCAAATTTGCAGAACGGAACAAATGAAGTGCAGATAAACATCAATGTAGAAAATGGTCATACCCCTGAAGTTGAAATTGAAGGCGGAATAACAAATAACCAGAGAACCTTGCTTAACACTTTTGTAAATGAAACAGTTTCAGATATTGAAGCAGCAGGAAGCAATGCGCATATCCAGATAGAAATAAAGAGCAGGTTTGTAGTGCAGAAGGCAATGGCTGTCATTGCTGGAAATTCAGGCAATGTAATTCTTCAGGTAAGGGGAGTTAATGCCTCAACACAGGTTCAGCTATACAAAAGCAATGGAAGCGTTTATGCTATTCTTGGAAACAACACAACAACCTTAATTAGTTATTTCCCTGATGATGTACAGAAATTAATTTTGCAAAGAACAAATGCTTCATTGAATAATACCAACATAACTCTTGATTCTTCAGGACAATACAAAGTTCAGGCAGAGAAGCAGGCAAGATTCCTTGGATTGTTCAAAGTTCAGGAGCATGTTTCATGGCATGTTGATGCGCAAACAGGCAATGTATCAAATGAAAATGCGCCATGGTGGGGATTTTTGGCAAGCAATATACAGGCAACAAATAATGGGCAATTGCTTGGTTCAAGCTGCGCAACAGTAACGCCTGGGCAAAATGATGCATGTTGTCAGACTAAAGGATATGATTACTGGAATTCAAGCAGCCAAGAATGTGAATATAATGTTTCTGGTTAAATAAAATAAAACGCTTACCTCATTCAAGGCCCGGCGTTCGTTATCCTTATGGGCGAATAGCATGAATTAATCCGTGACTTGTTTATGTTAGCGTAAAAATAAGTTTAAATGCCTATGTTTTCATGCTGATAACTCTTCAAAGCATCTAGAATTTCATACCTGTAACCATGTTAATGAAACAAGTTTTCTTATAAAAAATCATTCCTTAACTTTCTAACTTGTATCATGTATAATTCCAATTGATTTATATTCCTGCATGTTTTATGTATGTATAATGTAGATAATTCTTTTCTTTTTAGAAATATCAGAATGGCTTTTATTTTTACTTCTTCTCTTCCCCGTTCCCGTTCCCATTGGTGTCTTCAACAACACGCACTAAGTCTGTTACAGTATCGCCTGGGGCAAGCTTTACAATCCTTACTCCCTGCGTTGCCCTTCCCATTATCCTTATGTTTTTCAGGCTTGTTCTCATGACAAGGCCTTTTGCAGTTGTGATTATTATTGAATCCTCTGGATTTACAGAAACAGTTGTGACAATGTCCCCTGTTTTTTCAGAAACTTTGAGGTTGATAACTCCTTTTCCAGCCCTTGCTGTTTTTCTGTAATCTTTGACTTCTGTTCTTTTTCCATAACCATTTTTTGTAATTGTAAGTATTGATTCGCTCTTTAAAACCTCAAGGCTGACAACTTCATCTCCTTTGTCGAGCTTTATTCCTGCAACGCCATAGCTTGCTCTTCCCATGTCCCTAACATCATCTGCATCAAATCTTATTGCCTGGCCTTTCTTAGTTGCTAGAAGAACTTCTTCTCCTTTTTTCACAACATGCACGTCTATAAGGGCATCTGAATTATCCTCGGGGAGATTTATTGCTTTTATTCCTGAAGCTCTTGGGCTTGAAAAATTATCCAATGGAGTTTTCTTTACAATTCCAAGTTTTGTGGCCATGAACAAACTATCTTCAAATTTATTTACAGAAATAACATTTGCAACATTCTCATCTTTCAGGCTGAGGAGATTTGCAAGTGCCTTTCCCTTGCTGTATTTTTCTGCTTCCGGTATATCATATGCTTTAAGCCAAAGAACGCGGCCTTTTGTCGTGAAGAACATCATATAGTCGTGCGTTGAGCATGTTATCAGCTGCTTTACAAAATCACCTGTTGCAAGATTGCTTCCAATGCTTCCCTTTCCCCCTCTTTTCTGCTCCTTGTATGATTGTATGTCCATTCTCTTGCAGTATCCCTTGTCAGTTATTGTAACAACAACATCCTTTTTCTGTATGACATCTTTTTCAGATATTTCCGATATTTTCTGAAGGACATATGTTCTTCTGTTGTCCCCGTAATTTCTCTTCATTTCAGAAACTTCCCTCAGAATAACCCTCAGAACTTCTTTTATATCTCCAAGAATTTTCCTGAATTCCTCTATTTTTTGCTTTAGTTCATCTTCTTCTTTTTTCAGTTTGTCCTGTTCAAGTGTTGTCAGCTGCTGAAGCTTTGTCTCCAAAACAGCTTTGCTTTGATTTCTTGTAAATTTAAATTTCTTCTCAAGTGATTCCAAAGCTTCCGTAGTATTCTTTGATTTCTTTATTGTGCTAATCACTTCATCAATGTTTTTCAGGGCAATGATAAGCCCAAGGACAATTTCCTGCCTTTCTTGTGCTTTC
Source organism: Nanobdellota archaeon (assembly GCA_027334715.1). Lineage (GTDB taxonomy): Archaea > Nanobdellota > Nanobdellia > Pacearchaeales > GW2011-AR1 > ASMP01. The sequence continues at coordinate 235,326 of DAHWUG010000001.1, read as the reverse complement.
TTTAAATCGAATTTTGTCCTGTTTGTGATTATCTTCTTTCTGTAATCAACATATTCCCTGACAACTTCCTTAAGATTCAAAATGCGTGGCTGTCCTTTAACAAGAGCAAGGAAATTAACATTGAATGAATCCTGGAGCCTTGTGTATTTGTAAAGTGCATTTGTAACCATCTTTGGATTTGCCCCTTTCCTTAGCTCTACAACAATTCTTATTTTTCCTTTTGAGCTTTCATCCCTTAAATCATAGATATCTCCAATCTTTTTCTTCTGAATCATGTCTGCAATCTGTGTTACAAGGTCAGACTTGTTCAGCATGTAAGGTATTTCAGTTATTACAATAGCTTCCTTGTTCCTTATTGTCTCTGTTGTTGTCTTCCCCCTTAGAATCAGCTGCCCTTTCCCTGTTGTGTATAACTCTTTCATGTCTCCTGAAACATATCCTCCTGTCGGAAAATCAGGACCTGTCACAATCTGAGAAAGCTGTTCAATGCTTATCTCTGGATTTTTTATGTATTCTGTTATGGCATCACAGACTTCTGTAAGATTATGCGGAGGGATATTTGTTGCCATTCCAACTGCAATTCCGGAGGCTCCATTAAGCATCAATGCAGGAAGCTTTCCCGGAAGAAGTGCAGGCTCCTTCGTTGAGTTGTCAAAATTGGGAATCATTTCAACTGTTTCTTTGTCGATGTCCTCGAGAAGATCTTCTGAAATTTTGGCCAGCTTTGCCTCAGTATACCTGTAAGCAGCTGCAGGATCATTGTCAATGCTTCCGAAATTTCCCTGCCCGAAAACAAGGGGGTATCTTAGCGTGAAATCCTGAACCATTCTTACAAGAGCGTCATAAACAGAAGTATCTCCATGCGGATGATATAATTTAAGTACATCTCCAACAACTGCAACAGATTTCTTTGTCTGCTTGTCAAAAGTCATGCCAGCTCTTTTCATTGCATAAAGAATTCTTCTCTGTACAGGCTTCAGTCCGTCTTCAACAGCCGGCAAAGCACGAGCAACGATTACGGACATCGCATAATCAAGATATGCTTTCTTCATTTCCTCAGAGATTTCTGCATCAATAACGCCTTTCTCATTCTGCTGGTTATTATTTCCGTTGTTTTCAGCTGTTTTTGGTTTTTTTTCAGTTTCTTTTTCGTCTGTCATTTTTTATAATTTTAATTTAGATAACTTATTTAATATGTCTGAAAAATCTTTCCATACAATGGTTTTATCTGCAAAATCAGCAAGATAGCTGTTTTTTACGTTTTCATTTATCGCAAGAATAAATTTCTTCTTTTTTGCTAGAGTATAGCCTACTTCAATGAGCATTCCTTCGCTTCTATGCTCTGTTCTTACTATTGCTAAGTATACATCATATTCGTCTATTTTCTTAAACCCGTGAATAACCCAGTCTCCTGCTTTTTTGAACATGTTTTTTCCTTCTTCTTCAAGTGTTGAGTATACAGAATGTCCTTTCTGCTTCAGAACATCATAAATCTTTTCCATTTCACTCTGCAAGCTGGCAATATCCTGCCCTGTTACAGCTTGTCCTATGAATATTTTTGCCATCTCATTTTTCCTCCCCCATTTTCATGAATTCTTCCTCTCCAACTTCCTTCTCCTCAACATCTTTTCCTGTCCATTTGCATTTTTTGCATTCCCATTCGCTCTTTCCTCTCCCTTCTTCCTGTCCAAGAACAACAGATACGTTCGTGCTTCCGCACTTTGGGCATTTTTTGACTTTGTAAGTTTTTCCGCTTTTGTTGCTGCTGCCGCTGTTTTTATTCCCTGTTTTTCTCTCAAATTCTTCCTTTGATTTGTAGCCTTTCAGTATCCATTCTGGCGTTGCTAGTTTTCCCATGATTTATCTCCTCAAAACTGCTCTGTTTCTTCGTTTTTGTCCTCACTTAGCCCTTCTTCATCTTCATCATCTTCATTTGGTTCATCTTCATTCTCATCCTCGCTTTCATTCTCTTCAGCAACATCTTTGTCGCTTTCAAACTTTGGAAAAAGCCTTCCTTTGTATCCGCATTTTCCGCACTTGTAAAGCGGTGTCGGGTCTTTTTCGTCAGATGTTATGCTGATTTTATCAGAGCCGCATTTTGGACATCTTATATTTAGTTTCATTTTTATTTTTCCTTTTTTTATATGTCAAGATTAGCTTCTTTTGCATTTTCCTGGATGAAAAGCTTTCTTGCCTGCACGTCATCTCCCATAAGCATTGTGAAAACGCTGTCTGCCTCGACAGCATCTTCTATGAAAATCTTTTTTATTTTTCTCGTTTTTGGATTCATTGTCGTATCCCATAGCTGGGTAGAGCTCATTTCTCCAAGTCCTTTGAATCTTGTGACATTGTTTGAATCAACATTGCTGACCTCTTTCTTAAGTTCTTCATCGGTATAAACATACTGGTCTTTCTGCCCCTTTCTTACCCTGTACAATGGAGGAAGGGCAACATAAATGTGCGAGCTTTCTATCAGCTGCGGCATGAATCTGTAGAAAAGAGTAAGCAAAAGCGTTTTTATGTGCTCCCCATCAACATCTGCATCAGACATTATTATTATTTTATTGTATCTAAGGTTTTCAACATTGAAATTTTCCCCAACTCCTGTTCCTATTGCAGTTATTAAGTTCGCAATTTCCTCGCTTGACAATGAGCGCACAGGGCTTGATTTCTCGACGTTGAGGATTTTTCCCTTTAATGGAAGAATAGCTTGAATTTCCTTGTTTCTTGCCATTTTCGCACTGTTATGGACAAAAACACCTGAAGCCAAGGCAAAATTATGGGTGTTTGGGACTTCAATATCATAAACGTCAATTCTCTCTGTTAATCTCTCAATTCTCTTGATCTTATGATTATAATTTTTAACAGTCTCAAGCATTTCTTCTTTATCTCTATTAAAGAATCTTTTTTGAAATTCCTTTAGGCTGAGTATAGATTTATCTCTGCCTTGAATCCTAACATTATCAAAGTTATTCAAGCTACCTTCTCGTTCAGCAATACTCTTCATTAAACTTATTGTTTTTCTGTAATAAGTTTGATTATATGAATCTTTTCTTTTTTTTCTAAATTCTGGAGTCCATTGCTCTTTAGTTTTTTGTCTTCTCCAAAGTAAAAGAAACTCATCTTTCCATTGCTCTTTAGCCAGATTAGAAAGGTATTCTTTAGTATCTGGATTTTTCTCAAAGAATTTTTTAAGTTTTTCTGAGGCTTTTTTCTTATTCTCTAAATTTAGCCAGTATTCCTTCTGTTGCTGATAAAATCTCTTTTTTAAATTTTCTCTATATTTTCCGTTAGAATTATAAAATTTTATATATTTTTCCATTATATTCCTTTTATATTCTGGATTTTCCCATAGTTTTCTTGATCTTTCAGACATCATCTTCTTAATCTCTGGTTGTTTTGCCCAATCGCTAACTCTTTTTCTGTATTCAGGATTTCTGTGAGCTTGTCTGGCTTTCTCTTTAACATCTTGCCGATGTAATGTCCTGTCTAGATGTTCTGTATGCAAAAGAAGGTGCTGTTCTTTGTTTAATCTTGTTATATTACGTGGATTATTGTTCCTTTTATTGAAGTCTATATGGTGCCTAACCTCATTCTGTTTATTAGTATAAATATAGTTCCTTAAATTGTACTCATCAGCAAGCATATGTGTAAATATCCATTTTCTCTTTGGATCCCAGACCATTTCATAACCTTCTATTGTAATTCTCCCGCCAACTTTAGATATTTTCTTGTTTAATGGCATAAGAGAATCATTCCGCGTTAAAAGTTTCGCTTCTTTATAAGTTCCATCCCTAAGCATAAATTTATGATCTAAAGTGCAGATTATTTCTTGGTTATTGTCAAGAATGACTTTAATAACCTCTGCATTTGATTTAGTTATTCTCGGATTTTCTATTTTCTCGATTCCAATGCTTCCATTTTTGTTTATAGTATAGCAAAAATTTGTTTTACCCTGTTGGTGTTCTTCAACTAATTCTTTGAAAGACAAATCTCTCCCATCAGCCAGCGCAACTTCTGTATTCATAGAAAAACATCCTCCAGCGCTTTCCCCTTCTACAATGTAAATTTCAGTGTCTTCTGTTTTTCTTGAAGAGCAATCAGCAAGTTTTCCGGGCAAACCTCCGAGTGAAAAAGCATTTTTTCTTCTTACGAGGTCTTTTGCCTTTTTTGCAGCAAGCCTTGCCTTTGCAGAATCAAGCGCCTTTGCAGTTATTATTCTTGCAATTCCTGGATTTTCCTCAAAAAATTCACTCAGAGCTTGCGTTGTTGCAGAATCAACAAACCCTTTCATCTCCGAGTTTCCCAATTTTGTCTTTGTCTGGCCTTCAAACTGAGGTTCCTGCATTTTTAGGCTGATTATAACTGTAAGGCCTTCTCTCACATCATCTCCTTGCAAGGATTCTCCCTTAAGAAGCTCTTTGCTCTTTGCATAATCATTAATTACCCTTGTCAGTGCTGTCTTGAAGCCAGAAACATGAGTTCCTCCCTCAATTGTGTTTATTGTATTGACAAAACCGAAAATATTTTCCTGGTAACTGCTGTTGTACTGTATTGCAGCCTCTATTACGCTGTGGTCAACTTCTTTTTTGAAGTAAATTGGCTTATGAAGGGCTTCTTTTGATTTGTTTAGCCATTTTACAAACTCAATCAGCCCTCCTGAAGAATAAAATTCCTCTTTCTTTCCGCTCTTTTCATCTTCAAGAAGTATTTTCAGGCCAGGATTAAGGAAGGTTATTTCTCTGAATCTGTTTTCAAGAACCTTGTAATCAAAAACAACTGTTGAAAATATTTCCTCGTCAGGCCAGAAAGTTACTGTTGTTCCTGTTCCTTCTGCCTTTGCCCCCTCTTTTAGTTTTGTTTTTGTTATTCCCTTTGAATATTCCTGTGTATATACTCTTCCATCTCGCTTTACTTCAACAATCAGCTTCTTTGAAAGGGCATTCACGACGCTTACACCAACCCCATGTAAACCTCCTGAGATAACATATGCTTTTTTGTCAAATTTTCCCCCTGCATGAAGTTTTGTTAATGCAACTTCAACAGCAGGAATCTTCAGGATAGGATGCATGTCAACTGGAATTCCTCTTCCATCATCATCGACTGTGACAGAGCCGTCTTTGTTTATCGTGACTTTTATCTTTTTACAGTAACCGGCAAGTGCTTCATCAACAGAATTGTCAACAACTTCATAAACCAGATGATGCAAGCCGTCTTTTCCTGTCGAGCCTATGTACATTGCAGGCCTTTTTCTTACTCCTTCAAGGCCTTCAAGCACTTTTATTTCAGATGCAGTATATTCATTCCTTTCTTTTTTTTCTTCCATTTTTGATTCTCTGTTTTAGGCAGCTTTTGCTATTTCTTTGGTGTTTTTTAGTAATTTTGGACTAGAAAATCAGTCCTTTTTACCCTATTATCCCAGAAAAACGGAAGCTTGGTTTATAAACCTTTTTGCGATTTTATCGTCGATAAAATCTTTTTTTGCATGAAAAATAGTGTTATTTTTTATGCTTTGCAGAATTGAAAATTACTCCTCTTTCTTAGAAATCCAGCGGACTTTTCTTCTCCTCATCAGCATGTTTTTTCTGCATTTTGATGAGCAAATATACTTCAAAGTGCCGTCATTCATTACCATGGTAAGTCCTCTTGGAGGCTCGTAATTTTTTCCGCAATAAACGCATTTTGGCATCTTTATTTATTCGTGATATGTAAGGCATAAGCTGTTGGTTCATATGCTGAAACAATTGAAACTTTTCTTACATCATATTTAGTTAATGATTTTGTCAGGAAATCTGCTTCTGAGACCAATTCTCCTAAAGATTTCATTTTAGGTGTATGCCCCTTTTGTGACTTTTGATTTAATTCTTCTTGCCTCAATTTCTGTTTCTCTGAGAATTAAATAATCCCCTACGCGAACAGGACCTTTTACATTTCTTCTTATTTCCCTTCCCTTGTCCCTTCCAGCTGTCACAAAGCACTTAACCTGTGTTATTTCTCCCCTGAATCCTGTCCTTCCGATTATTTCCTGGACAAGGGCAGGCACAGCTTCTCCAAGAATTTTCTCGCTTCCCTTTGTTGCCTGAGTTTGCTGTTGCTGTTGCTGCTGTTTTGATTTTTGTTGTTTTGCTCCGCCCATTTTCTTAGTTTATTGATTTACCCCTGTTATTTCAATGAGGCAATGTCTTTTTCAGCATCGCCGGGATTTATTACTGCGACTGATGATGCAGATACAGAAATTCCGACAGCAATTCCCAGCTTCTGCTTGCTGTCAACTTCCTTGCAAAGGACTTTTTTCTCCTTGCAAAGCATTGGAATGTGCTGGATTATTTCCTTAGGAGAAACATCCGCTGCATAAACAACTAGCTTTGCAGTGCCTCTCTCTATGGCTTTAGTGACCTCATTAGTTCCTTTCTCGACTTTTCCTGTTTTTCTTGCTTTTTCTATTATGCTGTAAACATCCATGTTATGGTTTCCAATGTAAAACGAAAGAAATTATCCTCACTTTCGCTCATCGGATAAATATTAATCTAAAAGTTTGTTTTTAAACTTTTCTAATAAAAAGCATTTTTAAATTAAGTCCTTAAATCAGGCTGCTTATTTTACAGAGATTTAATCTTCTAATAATAAAAGGTTTTTGTGGTATCTTTCTGCTTCTTCTCCCCTCCTTCATGGGTATCTGTAATCTGTTTCGTATCAAAACCTCTTCTTTTTCTCCTTTTTTAGCAAAATAAACAAAGAAAGAAAATCTTGGAAGGACGTTATGAACAGTTTTAAAAGGAATCAAATTTCAAAAAACACTTGCAGAAGTTTCTATATGAATAAACTAAAAGAGCTAAATAAGAGGGTTACTGCCAGAGAATTTTCTGAATGTATTAATAAGAATAAGAGAGTTACTAATCATTATTTGTTAAAATTAGAGAAAGAAAAATTGATTTCTTGCGATAATGATATCTGGCCTTATCTATATTTTATTTCTACCTCATCGGTTCGTTGACGGGGCGCTATATCTAAATTTTTTATATTTTTAAAAGGGACAAAATTTCCATTTTTAAAAAGAAGTTCTCCTGTATAGGCTATCATACTGCCATTATCTTGTAAAAGATTATTTTCAGGGCAGAAAAATTTTGCTCCTCTTTCCTTGCACATTATCCTGCACATTTCCTGGAGTCTTTTGTTGCATGCAACTCCTCCTCCCAGCAGCAGTTCCTTCTTTCCTGTATGGGCCAAGGCACGTTCTGAAACTTCTGTAATCATCGCAAAAACATTTTCCTGGAGAGAGAAAGCAAGGTCAGAAAGATTATATTTTTCTGATTCTAGCTTTTGCCTCAAGTTTGTGAGTATTCCTGACAGTGCAATGTCCATTCCTTTTACTTTATATGGAATCCTTATCAGGTTTTTTCCTTCCAAAGCAAGTTTCTCTATTTTTGGCCCCCCTGGAAATCCTATGCCTGCATATCTTGCAAAAGTATCTATGAAATTTCCAATTCCTATGTCAAGTGTCTCTCCAAAAACCCTGAATTTTCCAGAGGCATATGCAATTATCTGCGTGTTTGCGCCAGAAACATAAAGCATTACAGGGTCTTTTGCTCCTGTTGTTCTTCCTATTTCAAGATGTGCAATGCAATGATTAACAGGCACAACCGGCTTTTTTAGCTTTTCAGAAAGTTCTTTGGCAAAATGCATTCCCTGCAAAAGGCATGGGGCAAGACCAGGCCCCTGGGAAAAGGCAATGGCATCTATTTCCTCTTCTTTTATACCTGCTGCGCTCAATGCCTCAAAATAAATCTCTTCCTTGTTCTCCCGATGATGCTTTGCAGCTTCCATTGGAATGATACCGCCTGTTTCTGTTGTGTATGTTTTCTTTGCATTGGCAAGTATTTTTCCGTCTTTTACAATTCCAACGCCAAAAGTATGGGCAGTGCTCTCAATTCCCAAGATTATCATGTATACTCCAGTAAAAGTATATTTATAAAATTCTTCTCTTATAAAATTATAGAATGAGAAGGCATTATGCTGATCCAATTGACGCTGCCAGGATTGAGTTTAGAAAAACAGAAGAAAGTAGGAAAACGGCAATAGTTTACCTGCATTCAGCTAAAAAAGACTATACTGTCAGGATAAATATTAATTTTATGGCTGACATAAAAGTAGAGGAATTATCATGGATAGGGTATTATCGCAGACAGGGGAGATTTAAATATTCAGACATTAATAATCTAATTCTTCCAATTTATCCCCTTGGAGAAAAATTAGAAAGACTTGTATCACTGGCTTTTTCTCAGGTTAGCAAAAAATAAATTTTAATAAAATTAATAAAAATAAAAAAAGTTTGTAGGCTTACTTTCTCTTCTTTCTCTTTCCGCCTCTAGCCATCTTTGCTTCACATACATTTCCCTTTCCGTCAACATAGTAAAGGTATCCTGGCTTTCTTTTGACTGCGTTTTTGACAAGTACTTTTCCCATTTAGCACCTCCTTTTTAGATATATAAAGTATCTATTTAATAAAGCTAATTTCTCTATTTAAATCTTTCTCATTACCGACGAGGAACTTTACGAAAGAAGTTTGTTAGTTAATATTGAGGAAAGTTACGAGCAGAGGAACTTTACGAAAGAAGTTTGTTAGTTAATATTGAGGAAAGTTACGGGAAAGAGACTGCAATTTTTTCCTGTTCTTCCTGTTTATTGGTATTTCCAGCAGCTTTTTGTATTTTCTTTTTGGTTTGACAGACAGAGTAAATGGTTTTATAATCTTTATTTTGGTAACATTGCCTTTTTCATCAAGCCAGACAGCAACAAAAGGGAAGAAAACAAACACAGAGTGAATGCTGAAACTTACCGGCTTCCTAAATTCAAAAAGGAGATTTTCAGCTTTTTCCCTACGGGAAAACATCAGACCCCAAAATTGGCCAAACATTCCGCATTTCCTTGCATTAAAAGAAAGCCTCTTTTTTTTATAATGAAAACCAACCTTTGCCTGCATTTTTTCTTATGTCTTTAAGCTTTTTGACATTATCCTCGTTTTTCCATTTTAATTCCTTGATTTTTAAAAAGTCTGCTTCTTCAGCCTGCTTCTTTTTTTCATTGTACTCTTTGTAGCACATATTGACATTTCTTTCGCAGACATGGTCGTGATTTCTGAATCCCCCGCCAAAAGTCTGCGGAATATGCATTAATTCATGGATTATCGTCTTTATCTTCTCCTCTTCATGCATCTTGTCAAACCTTTCCGATATGAACTCAAGTGCATAAAAAGCGTCAACATTCATTGCTCTCTGCAAAAGCTTTCCAATGGTGTGGCATCTTGCAATTGTTCCCCGCGAAGAGCTTCCATAACTGCGAAAGCATCTCATTCTGTCTATATGAACGTGGGGAAAAAGCAGCTTGGATATTTCATCTGCTATTCTCTGTATATCTGGAGCTGGTTCGTATCTCATTTTTTTATTTTACCTCGATTGTCTTTTTTCTCGATTTAAACCCTGATTTTATTTCAATATTTCTGCCAAAATGTTTCTTCAGCAATTTTATAAGTTCAATGTTTGCCTTGTTGTCTTCTGCAGCTGACTTAAGATAAACAGAGTAATCTTTTTCTGCCTTAATAACACTTTGCCGTCCTGATTTAGGATGAACATTGACTTTAATTTTCATTTTATTCACCTTTTTTCAGGCGGCTTCCATGGCCTTCCTAAAGCACGATAAATTTCCTCTTCTGTTCTTCCTGCAACCTGCAACCCGTGCCTGAAAAGCCCATGCTGGTTTAATTTGAATCCTTTTGTCCTTGCAACAATCCTTAAGCCAATGCTGGCGCCAAATGGACTTGAATAGGCAAGAAACGCAGCCCCCCATTCTTCAGGCGTTGTGTAATAGATCTCAACTTCAACGCCTTCAATCTTAAAGAATGCTCTTTGTTCTCCACCCTGCAAGAATTTTCCTTTTTTTTCAAGGGCAAATTTTATTTTATCTTTATTCTCTTCTGTTTTTGGGATAACAATAAGGTCAATATCTGTAGGATTTTTCGACTTTCTTCTTATGCTCCCTCCGATTTCAATTTTTCTGCAGTATGACTTTATCTCAGAAACAATTTTGCTCGCTAGTTTAATTACAAAACTGCCTTCTCTTGTTGTAACCTCGCGACCTTTTTTTAAAATATGCCTTAGTTTCATTATACCCTGAATAAGATATCTGGATTTATAAATTTCTCCCGATTTTCAAACAGAAAAAGTTAAATAATATGGAATTTGCCAATTTTCATGGTGTTCAAGGAAATAGTAAATGGAATAGAGGTTTTATTTATGCTAGTCGGACTTTTGATAGTTCTGCCTCCTATTTTTTTGTACAGGCTGATAAGATTTATGAGGAAGTAAGTAATTTTTAAGAATTATTTTTCAAGATATCTTTTTAGGTTTTTTAATTTTGGTAATCCAATACTAATTCTCTCTTTATCATTAATAGAATTATCAATCTTGTATTGTTTGTATTTTCCATTTTTTAGTTTAACAATTTGAGTTCCATATTTCTGGGGTTTATCCTGCATTTGTAATAATCTATCTGTTATTGAAGCAATGAGCCATTTTTGCCTTTTGTATCCTTCTGCCTGGGCTTCTTTTATATATTTCATTGCTTTTCTAGATGATAATAGACTAAAACCATGATGATAAATAATTGCGCATATAAATTTCTGCCTTGAACTTAATTTATCTTTCTTTTTTATCAAAATTTCAAGTTGTTTTCTTATTTCTTTATTTTTTAAGTAGAACTCTTTATCTGTGTAATCTTTTTCCCATTTTTTGATATTTTCTTCATCTTTTTTGTATAAGCGCTCAAAATTGTCCATTATCTTGTGACAATCTCCAAGGCATCCCTGTTCTTCAGTTCATAATTTTTTCCTATTGCCTTCTTTGTCCTTGCATCAATGGCCTTTATAAAATTGTTCCCGAAATCAGTATGCAGATAGAATGCAAAGTCAAGGGCGGTTGAGCCAGAAGGAAGTAAAAAACAGTCAGGGAGGATTTTTCCCTTGCTGTCTGCAAGCTTTGTTGCTCCTGCTGGAAAAATAGCAAGATATTTCAAGAGGTCAAATACGGCATGATTCAGGATTGCCTGTACGCCTGTTCCTTCTGGAAATTTGCCAAGGACATTTTCCTTTATTTTTTCCAGCGCTTCTTTCTGCGCGTTGCTCAGTGGTTTTTTAACCTCGAAATTTCTCTCGCCCGGAATATAGTCAATCAAATCTGATTTTGCAGCTTCTCTTAATGCAAGCTCTGAATCAGCAGAGCAAGGAATTATCATCAATCCTGGAAATTTCATTTTTAGAAGAATATAATTTGAGTTTGCTTTTTCCATGTCAATCTTGTTTGCAGCGATTATTGTTGGCTTGCTTTCTGTCCTCAGTTCAGATGCAAACCAGAAGAGATGGTCATTTGTCCATGCAGTTGGCTTCTCAGGAAGATTCTTCATTCTTGCCAGGACTTTTTTAACCTGATTTTCTGTGACTTTCAATCCGGAAAACTGCTTTGCGATTGCCTCTGAAAAACTTCCGCCTTCCTGCTCTTGTTCAATCTTGCGTGCAAAGCTTTTCCATGCTTTAATCATTATATTGTAAAACCATCTGTTCAGTTCATTTTCAAGGAACATAATGTCTTTTGATGGATCATGGGTTTCAACAGGCTTTCCCTCTTCATCTGTTGTTCCTGATGCATCAAGAATGTGGATGAAAACATCTGCCTGCCTTAAATCGTCAAGGAACTGGTTGCCCAGGCCTTTCCCTTCGCTTGCTCCGGGCACAAGACCTGCAACATCCATGATGTCAACAGGCACAAATCTCTGCCCTTTTATGCAGAAGCCGTGATTTGGCTGGCACTGGACCCCCATCTCTCTGTCAATGCATTCGACTTTCACATATCCAACTCCGTGATTTGGCTTTATCGTTGTGAAGGGATACGGCGCAATGTCAACTTCTGCCAGCGTAGCTGCTTTGAAAAAAGTGGATTTTCCAGAGCTTGGTTTTCCGACAAGTCCGATTAGCATTTTTGTTTGTTATTTTTTGTTTTGTTTATTTTTTTAAAAACATCTTCAATCTTTTTATGAAAATTCTCTATTGAGGAGTCATTTACAAGATGAAAATCAGCCATTTTCATGCATTTTCCAACCTGCTGGCCTGAATCAATATTTTCTCCGTAATCCCTTTCATCAACCTTTAGGAATAAATCCCATTTTTTAGGATCGCTTGGCTTGCCTCTTTTCAAAACCCTTTCAAACCTTATTTTCTGGGGTGCATCAATTGAGATTAGGACAAAATCTTTCATTTTCCTTAATTCTTCAACTTCTCCTGTATTTCTTATCCCGTCAATTATTGTATTGTTCGGAAAATCAGCTTTTCCGATTAATCTTTTTATAAGTGCGGAATTTCCATCGTATTTTCTAAGCAAATTTCCAAAATCCTGCAGGCTTTCACGTGTTATTGGCAGGCTTATTTTTTCTGCTTCATCCCTTATGACCTGTGAAAGAGTAAGATACTGAAATCCTTTTTTCTTAAGGAATTCAACAATTTCCCCTTTTCCTGAAGATATCCTACCTGTCAAACCTATTAACATTTTACTAAAGAATAAACAATGCCTGTTTTTAAAGATTATACCAAAGAAGCCTCATGTTTTGTAGACTTCATCATGATACTTGTATTTTTCAATTATGACTGCTTTGGTTTTTTCGTCTATTGAATAAACAAGGACATAATTTCCTATATGAACTCTCCTAAAGTTTTGTAGTGGATTTCTAAGGGGCTTGAAGTGATAGGGGTTTTCTCTGATTTCCTCTATTTTTTTAGAGATGTATACTGAGCTTATTTTGTCTTTTTTTGCAAGTTTTTTAAAAACTGCCTCGGTTTCTTTTCTTACTGCAATTTTATACATTTTATTTCAAACCAAAATGTCTATTCCAATCAGAAATAGTTTGCGTCATCATCTATTTTCACTATGGCTTTGACTATTTTCTATGCTGCCCGTGCTTGTGCAGCTTCCTCTTCCCTCATCTTCCTGATTCTTCTGATGATTAATATTATCAAGATAAGTACTATAATTAACAATATCAAAAATATCAGATAGAGTATTATTGTGCCGAGTATTGTTGTTGTCTTCTTTGTTATTTCAAAATGCGCGCTTGAGGGAGCTAAAGAAGTGCCATAGACAAGCTGCAATCCAATTACATAATTGCCTGGAGGCAATGTTCCTGTGTCAAAGTTTCTGTTTATCCTTGTAAGTTTGTTAATCATCATTGTTTCTGATTTTGTGATGAATACTTTATTGTTGTAGTCCTTTATCGTGAAAATTAAGTTAACATCCGTGTTTTCCTGGCTGCCTAGTGGAATCAATGTAACCTGCGTTAATAGCTGATCGCCTTGCTGAACCTGATAATTTGGATTTAAGACAACAATGTTAGAATCAAAGAGCAAGAAGCTTGTTTTTACGTTAATTGAGACAAGAATATCATGGCCTCCTATTGTTATTGTTCCTGTGTAAATTCCGGGCGTGCTCAGGGCAAGAAAAATAACTTTAAGTGTTGCAGACTGGCCAGGAGCAATAGTCAGGTTTGATGATTCAAATATTAAATGGTCTGCAATGGTTGTTGTGGGAGTGAGCGTAACAGAATTTGTTCCTATGTTTGTTATGGTTATTATTCTTTCAGTTGTCGTATTTACTGCAAGATTTATGTTGAATTCGGTAGAGCTTAAAGATATATTCATAGATGGGGATACCCCTCCTCCCCCTCCTGTTCCTCCACCACCGCCTGTTCCTCCGCCACCTGTTCCTCCGCCTCCTCCTGAAGGCGCCGCAATTATTGGTATTGAAGTGAAAAAATTCTCAATGTAGTTGCTTGGTGTTACTGCGGTGTTGTTGTCCCCACCTGCATTGATTGAAATAACATCTGCCTTGATTGAGGACAAAAAAAAGGTTATTATAATAAAGGATAAAAATATAAGTATTAAGAATTTTGGTGCAATAAATAATTTTATTTTTGCCTTGCTTCCCCCTTTTTCCTCTCTATTCATGTTCTTTTTAATCAGAAATCATTAATAAAGTTAATCATGATTCTTAAAAATTAAGCAAAAAAGGTTATAAATAAAAAAAACCAACAATTAAAATGAAAAAGAGAATGCACGGAAAAAAATCGGTTTCTTATTCAGATTTTGAGCATTATTGGGCTGTTTCATTATTGTGCGCTTATATCTTTCTCGCGATTATTGCCCTGGTTTTTATAATGAGTCATGATAATTTATTATCGCAGAACCATATCACAGACAAAATAACCGTTTATGACACAAGGTACAATGAAACAGGAGAGTTCATAAGCATAGCACCGAAAATAGAAATTTTAGGTTCTCCTGAATTTGACAGTAATATTGAATCCGCCTTAGAGATGCTTAGCAGATGTGATTCATCAAGTTTCTCAGACGTCAATAAATACATAACTGGCATTTATGCGACAAATGGCTCTTATGCAGGAGCAGATATATCTTTCGGCTCTACAATGATGGCAGCCTCATCTAATCTCACCAATTATCTTCCTGGAAATTTGACATCAGCAAGAATTTTTTGGTACATGGGGGCAATAGTTCATGAAGCAAGGCATTCATGGCAGTTTACACAGAAGGGGATTGTGAATAATTGGTATTCAAGGACACTTAAAGAGGAGAATGCATTGGAGGCAGATGCCATAAATTCTCAAGTTGATGCTTTCAGGAAATGCATCAATTATGTCCCTGCTTTAGAAAAGCCGCGGGCAGAAACAATTCTAAAAGCATTTGAGAAATTAAAAGAAAATATTATAAAGCAATTTAGCTGAATGTAATACTTTTATCACTTGCTGTAATCATAACCAAGAATCATTCCAAATAAGTTTATTTTTTGTAGCAAGAGTCTAAATTATTTTTTATAATGCTTATTAGTTTTTAGGTAAAAAGACAGCAATTATTTACTTTAAAACTAATTTTCCAGCATAAAAATTTAATTTATATATTAGATATATTGGGAATGTGAACATATAGGTTTATAATTAAAAAATTAATAACATCCAACATATGAAATAGTAGCATAACATGTACCAGAAGAAGGAGAAGGAGCAGGACAGGTATTAGTAGGATTACAATTCAGGTATGTGCATGTTTCCTGTCCAGAACCTGGGAAAGCATGGCTTCCTGTTGTACATGAAGTGCAAGCGCATGCAAGATTAAGAGGCCCGCTTATTGTTTTTGCAAATGGGTTTGAAAGACTAACTACTCCTAGGAACGTATTAGCACTTGTTGCAGTATCCCCATTAGCAGTCCAGCCGCCAAGACATGAGCTGCCTGAAAATTTGCAGTCTCCTATTGTTTTAGGAGCTGATAAACCATTAGTGTAAAATGTTCCTCCAGCGCTTGTGCACTGACTTTCTGAGTGTACTCCATTATACAGCCCGCAGCCCCCCAATGTAGTTGAATAAAAGTTGTTGTCGCAGTCAGAAGTTGCCAAAATATTTGTAGCTAAAGTATACCCTGCCCCAAGGGCAGTTGTGCTGTAGACCATTGTTGCATTGTTCGCAAAGCCATCGCCATCTGTGTCATAATAATACAAGTAGCCTGATGGATGAATTGAAGGGAGTGTTCCTGTTTGGACTAATTGCAAAGAAGAAGAAGAGTTATAAAAGCTGAACCCTCCTGCAGTAAGAAGATTTGTTCCAGAATTTAAAGTAACTGTAACTGGACCTGTTGCTGAGCCTATTGTTAATGTTCCAGAAGATAATCCCGCGACTTCATTAGTAGTAAGGGTACAGGATTGAGTTATTACATAAGGTCCTGTTGCGGTCATTGGGATCAAACCAGCACAATCAACAGTATCTGCCCAGCCAAGAGAAAGTTTGTTTTTGTTTCCTGCAGAATCTACAGCAGTAATCCATGTCAAGTATGTTGTCTGATGCGTGTCATTTGCTGTCCAATTCACAGACCATACTGATGTTCCTGCATTGTTATCTGCTATTTTTATGAAAGTCAATGAAAGGTTGCTGTGGTCCAGTTCTGTAAATGAAGTAACATTTGTAACATTGTAAGGAGAATAAACAACTGTAATGTATGTCTGGTTTTGGCCTGGAGAAACATCAAGCGGATCTACTGTTGCATTTTTGAATTCAGGATAAACTGGCAATCCGTTTGATCCGCTGGAAACAGAATAGCTTATTAACTGAACTCCTGAAAAGCCTCCTTTCTCAAAACTAGTCTCTTTTTGAAATAGCGGACCACCTGTCACAACTGCCGCAACAATCTTTGATATGTCAAATGTGCTTGTTGTTGCTCCAACTGTTCCCGGACCAGAATTTATCTTTGTAAAAGGAGCTACTGAAATCGTCTGCAGGTTTGTGATATTTATATCAGAAAATGTGAAACTGAAGCTTTTTTCCTGCAAAGGAACTATCGTTGAGTTAACCCTTATTACTTGGGAGCTCGTTCTGTTATTGAAGACAAAATCCATCCCTGTAAAGTCTCCCTGGCCTGCATTTTTCACATAGACTAGCAGGCTTGTATTGTCAGGAGAAACTTGCGCCTTTGTTATCTGTAAGTCAACATTATACTGGTTTAATGCAATCTGCTGTGTACCTGAATTTATGACGTTGCTGATGACTGCCCAGATAATTCCTACAGCAACCAAAGTTACGAGAATTATTATCAATGTAGCAACAATCTCTGAAAGCCCTTTTTTTGATAGAATAATGTCTCCTGATTTGTTTATAGAAATAAATCTAACTTTACTTTTCCTGCCCTCTTTTTTCATCATTATTAAAGTTATTGCATATTTTTAATTTTAAGCGCTGGGCGCCCAGCCGTGGATCAGACTCGGATACCTGTCAAAATAAACACAGCCATTTGTGCATCATTTATTTCTATTTTATTTTGCCTTTCCACCCAACTCTTTTTCATCAAGTCTTTAGGGTTTTGTTATTTATAAATTTTGTTTTGTTGTTAAACCAAAGGAGTTTTCAGTAAACAATTGTATACTTTTTATAACAAAATCTATTATAAAATTTGTAATATGCTGTAATTGTTTATTTTAATTAATCTGGGTTCAGCTTGGAATACAAGACTGTGCTAAAAAAATTATCTTATTCTTGGCCTGAAAGTTGGGAATCTTGCCAGCCCTGGAACAGTAACTGTCTGGACAGGCCCGCTTCCATCTGCATTTATTATGTAAAATTGCGAGCTCCCCATCTTAGCATAAATTATCTTTTTCCCATTCTGCAAAATATCTGGGTCAATGGCTCCGACATTTGTTGTCAATCTTGTAACAATTCCAGTCAATGTTTTTTTATAGATATCAAAATTTGGATTGTCTCTGTTTGACATGAATAGCAACCCCGAACCATCTGGAAGCCATCTAGGTCCTCCATTCGACCCAGTACTTGTAAATTGAGTTATATTTGTCCCATCTTGATTCATTATGTCTATTTGCCCATAAGATGTCTCGAATGCGATTTTTGTCCCGTCAGGAGAGAAGAATAAGCATGATGGTTCTGAACCATTGTAAGGTTCTTCATATAAAGACAAAAATCCTGTTCCGTTGGTATTAACTACTCCATCGCCTGATTTTGTCGAATAATCAGTGTAAGAAAAAACAATTTTCTTCCCATCAGGCGACCAGGAAGGGTACATTGTATTAAGATTAGTTTGGACTAATCTTGTTTGGCTACTCCCATCTGAATTCATAGTATAAACAGAGAATAAACCTCCTCCGGAAGAGAAATACGCTAACTTAGTCCCATCAGGCGACCAAGCAGGCACAATATTTTGAATCCCGTTAGTAAGTTTTATTGATGGTGACCCGTTCAATGAGTCTATATAAACCTGATCGCCTTCAGTAGGTGGTTGGCATACTCCTGCACTATCACATGGACCGGGAATTATGCTTGAAAAAGCAACAATGTCAGGGCTTATCTTGCCGTTGAAGACAAATTGGTTTGTTGCTCCTGTTGCTGTTGTTGTGTTTATTCCTATTGAATAATTTCCAAGAGAATCTCCAGATAAAATCTTCATCTGGTTCCCATTCATGCTCGCGCGCACAATGCTGTCTAAATCCGTTACTCCTGTTATTGCAACAGGATTTGCCTCAGGATTTCTGCTTACAACACTGTCTATTGTAACTTCTATTGAATCATCTGTGTAGATGTTTTGGACATTGCCAGTGTAGACAATTGGGGCATAAACAGGGACATCTGTGCATGCAGTATCTGGCTTAACATTGGCTGCTTCAACAATAGAGCAATATTGGCCAGAAGGCATCTTGCTTAAAGTCTGCTGATAGTTTGGTCCTGTTATTGTTTTTGTAAGAGAATCAATTGCTGTTCCATTCTTTGTTATTTTTCTTGTTGCTTGTGAAATGTTTTGCAGGTTTACATTTGATTGCAGGTCAATGTAATTTTGAAGGGAAAGTGTTTGTGAAATTGATGGTTGCAAAACCTGGACACTTATAGGACCTATACTGTCTGTTTTTCCATCATTATCTATGCATTTTAAGCTAAAAGAAGCGTTCTGTGTTAAATTTATTACTGTGTCAAGCGATGTTTTTGTTGAAGCAACATTTCCATTATTGTACAAAGTTGAGCTTCTCAGATTGTTGCTTGGACTTACACAGCTGTATTTTACAGTGTCTGCCAATGGAGAAATTCCTGATAAAGGGAAAGCAGAAAGGCTTGCGACAGGTGGGTATTTTGGCTCGGTACCATTATTGCATGCATATCCGGTTAATACAGAAAGGCCAAGCGCAGCTGCTGCAATTCCTTTTCTTATTCTTCCTGAAAATCCTTTTTTCATCGCCATTTTAATATATTTGAGTATAAAAATCTGGCTATTTAAACCTTGTGGCTGTTGTCACTTATAAGGGAGTAATAAAATAGAGGGTGGATAAAAAAGTTTATAAGCATTATAATTCATTATATTTCATAATAAAATGGTACAAAGCATAATTGACCTTGGGGAAAATGAGGACAGAATCTTAAATATAGTCAAGGCTAAATTCGGACTTAAGAACAAATCTCAGGCGATAGCTATGCTGGCAAAGGTTTATGAAGACAGTTTTTTAGAGCCAGAGCTAAGACCAGAGTATATAGAAAAATTGAAGAAAATTGAGAAAGAAGGATATGGAAGAACCTTTAATTCTATTGAAGAGTTTAGAGCAATAATAGAGAAAAGGTAAAAATGCCAAGAGTTTATAAGAATAGTAAAAATTTTGATAGAGTTCTTGATAAATTAAAGAGAAAAGATAAGACCCTTTTTGAAAGCCTTCTCGGGAAAATGGATGAAATTTTAATGGTATCTGATATTGAACATTATAAAAATTTAAGATACGATATGAAGGATTATAAGAGAACGCATATAGGTTCCTTTGTTCTTGTTTTTAGATATGACAAAAAAAGTGATACGGTTTTTTTTACAGATTTTGAACATCACGACAAGATTTACAAGAAAAAATATCAGTAGTTTATTCTTTTAAGTTTTTTCTACAAGTGTCATTTTTGTTTCATTCTGTGAGGCAAGGGTATTCCCCCAGTTTCTCCGGTCATACCTGTCTGCAGTGAGCCTGTAAAAATAACATTTACCTGAAAGTTTTCATCAATTCAGCATAAATCTTTTTTGTAAATTCAATAGTTTTTTCAGCATAAGTTTTGTCAAGCCTTTTTCCATAATAAAGCATCCCATTTCTAAAGACCCTCATCTGATCTGCAAATTGGATATCTGCCTCTGAAAATCCCAGGACAGTGAGATATGCAACTTCTGCTTTATGCGCATCAAACCCGGAAGCATTGTATCCTTCTGTTAGCATTTTGGCCCTAACCAATACCATCAAAATATCATAACAATTCTCAACATAATCATTTGCATTCTCGTCTTTTATCCTTATTTTCTCAATTTTCTCGTTTAACGAGTTTAACCGCCTTTCAGATTCTTTAATAAGAAATGTTGCCCTGGATTTATCAGGAATTTGTTTTTTAACAATGCCTTCCTCAATAAACTGGCCAAATTTTTCAATTTTCATAATTCTATGCCCCCAAAAAGCATAATCCCATTAAATATATTCTCTCTTAAATTTTTATGTATTTCCCCAAAAGAATCATAAAAATTAATAGAAATTTCCCTTCCTAAGGCTTTGCTGAACTCTGATAAATCGACGTCTTTATTGGTTCTGCCAATAACAGCAAGGTCTATGTCTGAATTAAAAATATCCTCTCCTCTAGAATAGCTTCCGAATAATATGATTGAACTGCCGGCAAATTTTTCCTGGAGGAAATCAGCCAGTCCAGATTCATAAACTTGCTTTAAATTATCTGCCCTCTTTAATTGGATTGCTTTATAATTGTCTGAATTTAGGGATATAGACCATCTTTTTGATTCCTTATCCTGATTAGTTTTTATTAATCCTTCTTCCTCTAATTTCGGCAGAGCTTTTACTACTGCAGGAGGCGTTACTACAAGAATTTTTGCAATCTGTCTTTGATTTAGGGATTTTCCTGCTTTTATAAACAACAATCTTAAAATCTCCTGCTGAAGAACTGTTAACTTTTGTTTATATAGATTTACCATAGTTTACATATGTAAACTGTAGTTTATATATTTTCCCATTGAATATACAAATATTTTCTTCTCACTTCTTCTCAATCAAAGGCATCTTTGTCTCATTCTGTGAGGCAAGGGTATTTTCCCAGTTTCTCCAGTCATACTTCAAAAGAATCTTCTTTTTTAGCTGCATCTAAAACTCTCTTTATATCCTTTGGATTTAGTGTCTCTTTTCCCTGGATTATAAGCTCATCCTTCGCGATTTTAAAAATTCCATTTAATTTTTTTAATATATACGAATCCAAGAAAAAAATAGATTGGGGGTTAATTCTTTTTATGCCCGATTTTCTTATTTCGCCAATAAGCTTTTTTCTAATTAAAATATTAGTTTTTTTACTGTTTTTGTTCATTATAAATTAATGCATTAATACATAATACTTAATAAATTTAATTTCAAAGTTTAAAAAAAATTTTTCAAAAATATTCATATTGCCAATAGGCACGGTAAATATTTGGTTAGCCAGCCAATTCCCGTTTTTTTCGGCAACCAACCCCTTTTTACCTTTTTTTCCCCTCAGAATATTTACAATTTTAACCTTCTTTGAGCTGTTTAATCCTTTTAATTGATAAGAGAAAAGAGCTTTATTGTTGAATCCATATAATTCTGAAAATGGCCTTTTGAATTTAAGGCTATACCCTTCCCTAAAGAGTGTGTTTAAAATAGTGGGTCTCTCCCTAAAAAAATCTAAAGGCTTCAAAAAACTGAAATGAAATCCATCTGGGCATGGCATATCTCTATCTGCCTCATTTTCACTTATTATTGCTATGTCTATATCATGGGGGTTGGGTTTTCCTTTTATTGCAGATCCGAATAAGATAACATCTAATATACTCTCTTTTGCTATTATCCTGCTTAGCTTATTTTTTATTGACTTTATTTCTGAATTCATATGCATAATTTTTCGTGTTTATGGCTTCTTTTTCGTTTAAACGCAAGTTATAAGATTTAGTATACAAAATAAAAAGATTAGAGACATTCTTGTAAATATCAGGGAAATATTTTTTCAATAAAGAGAATCTGTCATTATGGTTTTTGGGTAGGATTTTTGTATTCTTATAGATGATAAAATCACAGCAGACAACAATTGCCTTAAAGAAATCAGAGACCGCAGCATTATATCTCCTCTTTTTTAAGTTATCATCTCCTGAATCAATAAATTCATCAATATTTTTTAAGAGTTCCTCTTCCATATTAATGTATTATAATAAGAAATACTTTTTAAAGTTTTCTATTAATGCATTAATTTAGTCTTCCCTCTACTCTTTCCTATTTCTTCTCAATCAAAGGCATCTTTGTCTCATTCTGTGAAACAAGGGTGTTTTCCCAGTTTCTCCAGTCATACCTGTCTGCGATCAGCAGGAAAATTCATAGAAATTAGGATATAAACTATTAAAATTTGAACAATCTCTCATAATCCTTATGATTCATCCAGTCAAGAATTATTGCCAAAACAGCTATCCCATTATTTGTTATGGTATAAAGTAATCTCCAATCTTTTCTTAGGTTGTAAATCCAGAGATTGTCTATTTGATATTTCCGGATTAAAGACCTTGGAATAATTTCTTTTTTAACATTTCTTCCAGCGAAAGCATTTTGTTTTATTGTATTAAGTGCATTTTCTATTTCCTTAAACAGCCTGCTGTCCTCTGATTTCAGCATTTCAAAAGCTTCTTTTAAATTGGTATCTGCAAAAATTACTTTGGATTCCATTCCAAATCTTTTCTGTCTTTATATTTTGAGTATAATTCTGGATTCCATATATAGACAATATAGCCATCTCTGTCATAAGCAATTTTTAGCGTGTTTTCAAGATATTTTATTATAACCTGAAAAGTCTGCCACATGACTTTTCGCGGAAGATTTTTGAATAAATCTGTTTTTTTATATTCCCCGCTATTGTCATCGATGAACTTTTCCACCATTAAAACAGTTTGAAGTGTAGGAGATCTTGCAAATCCTTTATTTACTGTTTCCATTTTAATAATATCAATTGATACTATTTAAATTTTTCTTTTGCTTTTCCTGCTTGTATTATCCTGCTCCTTATGTTTTTTCACTTCCTGTCACTTCTCGATAAATTTCTGTTTTGTTTCGTTCTGGGAGGCAATTCGCATCCATTTTTCGTTATTTTTCCCTTAACTTGTACACAACATGCAAAGGGAAGAATTCATAGCAATTGTTTTCATCGAACCATGCGCATTTGAAATCCTTTACAGCAAGCTTTGTCCGCGATGCCAAAGCCAAGGCATAGATTGTCAGCTGGTTGACTGCATTTACTTTGTTTGCGCCAGGTTTGTAATCAAGAATGTGGATTATTCCGTTCCTTACTTGCAGGAAATCAATGTGCCCTGTAATAGGGGTTTGATAGCTTTCAAAATTAAAAATAAACCCCTTGTCTTTGAAGTAAGCTATGTCATCTTTAGTAAGATAAACAGGGATTTCTGTTGCGATTGTTGTTGAATCATTGATTAACATGAAATCCTGGATTGACTGGTGCCTTTCCCTATTGTTCCTTGCTAAGTTTAAAGCCAGATAGGCAAGTTTGTTTGCCTGATTATATTTCTCCTGCTTTACAAAGTCAAGTGTCTTGAATTTTAACTGAGAAGAGCGGCTTAATCTGCCTATTTCGCCTGCTTTGCTTGTTTTATCTGATTTATTTTCTTGAGTTTGGTTTGGGCCACGGTCATGATGCTGGCTAAAGATATGATTGGGAAAATCTTTTGTGGGAATTCTTTCGAAATAAGATTTTAATGGCTGATAAAATTTTGAATTGTCTGTGAATTTATTGTTGTAAACCTTGCTTTGGCAGAGAATCTGCAATTTTGCCTTATGAATCTGGAACTTGTATGGAAGATTGTTATGCATGAGAACATGATCCTCTATTATTTCATCGGGTGAATAAAAATTAGTTGCTTCTTTTCTTATCTTATAAAAAGTGCAGATATTTCTGTATTCGCTGAGCCACTGACTTATTGTCCTTTGGGGAACTTTGATTTTGTATCTTTTTGAGATAATGTTTGAAACCTTTTGCTGGCTGTATCCCAGGTTGTAAAAAGAAATTGCCCTAAGGATTGTCTGCGTTGGATAAGTTTTGTTTGGCACTCTTTTTTCAGTGTCAAGAAAGTGCCTGTTGCATTCCTTGCACAGGTATTTTTGGATTGTCTGGAATTTTGCTTTTCTCTGGCCGTTCTTTACTACTTTTTTTGAATGGCAGTATATGCAAACAACTGATTTAGCCTTGCTGATTCCCCTATTTGTTCCCATTTTTGTATTGGCAAATCATGAATCCTTAAAAATAATCAAAAACCGCTGATTTTCTCCCTGATGTGTTTGGTGATATTCTCATTAATTCCAGCCAAGATTTCTTTTGATCTATTGAAAAATAAAGGGGCCTGTCCCATAACATAATCAGAATCTTCCCTTAAGATGATTTTATCAACATGATATTGTGCAATTTCCCTGAGGTCAAATGCCTTTTTGATAGTCTTAATGTATTCCCTGGAATAAAAATCAGTTAGTGCTTTTTTCATAAATTCAAGCGTGCAGGAATGAATCTCACATTTAATCCCAAGCCTCATAAGTATTGCATATAATGAATAATACATGGAGTAATAACAGGCAGAGATTGCTGACCTTAGATTGTATCTTCTTTCCCTGTTCATAGTCCCAAGAAAATCTTCAGCCATTTTCAGATAACTGGAGGCTAGATTGTCATTTGGCTCAATAAGCCTTATTCCATCTTTTTGCTTGCAGCACCATTTCATGCTTGTCATATTAATCCAACAAACTCCTCTGCTCCTTTTAATATGATATGATTTTTAATTATTTCTTTTATAATATATTCATTTCTATTAAATTTGTTTTTATCTGATTTTATAACATTTATTTTCAGGTTATAAGATTCTTCCAAATCATTCTCAAAATCCTTTATGCTCCCAATAATAAAAACGTCCAAGTCAGATTTTTCATTTGCATTAAGATTTGCATAGCTTCCAAAAATGACCAGCACTCCGTCAGTTTGTTCTTCTAATTTTAAGAAAAGCTCTTTTAATCTGGCATATTTTTCAAGAAAGCCTATTTTTCTCTCAATTTCCACCATTTGGATTATTTCTTTTTTATATGGATAAAATCCATTTAGGTAATAGTATTTATTTTTTCCCTCTTGCGAGAATTTCAGGATATTCTCATTTTCAAGTTTATTTAATACATTTGAAACTGTTTTTTGATTCATCTTAAGTTTCTTAGCAATATTTCTTCCATAAATTTTCTTATTATAATCTGCAGAAAATTCTTCCAAAATTTTCAGCTTGTTTTTATTAAGTAACATATTATTCATATAAGTAAGATAATATATAAATCTTTCTGGTTAGTTATGTAATAGAATCCTTATAGGGCATAAAAACATCAAATACCTGACAGAAAGTGCTGAGTTATATTTAAACCACATGTAGATAATTTAGCATGCAATCTGACAGATTTTGCTGGCAGTTTATCTGACAGAAAGTGCTGAAGATATAACTAAATTTTGGCTGTGGAAGCTGAATTTTAAGGCTTGGAGAGGGAGGGATGGATGGAGGGAAGAAGTAAATATAATCTCTGCTGCCTTCAGCTTTTTTCAATCAAAGGCATCTTTGTCTCATTCTGTGAGGCAAGGGTATTTTCCCAGTTTCTCCAGTCATACCTGTCTGCAGTGAGCCTGTAAGAAACTTCCCCTGGCGCAGTGCCGTGTATTGTTAATGTTTTCTTTGTTGGATCCTTTGTATACCAGACTCTTCCGTCAAATCCAGAAGTGAGCATTACCTGCATCTTTGTCCAGTTTTGCCCAAAGTCAGTTATCTGATAGAAAAGCCACAAATCGCTTCCCTGTTTCAATTTGCTGAAATCAATTGTGTAAGTATTATTTGCCCCGCTTAGGTCAATTGTATCAGACACTTCTTCTTTTACCCCATTTATGCCTGGGGCATAAGTGCTGTATGTTATATTTCCTATTGTATATGGAGGGTCAAAGGTGGATGCAGTGACCTTGCCTGTGAAGTTTCCTGTTCCGATGACATTCAATGTATTTTGCGGTGTTGTTGTATTAATTCCAATGCTGCCGTTATTGCTTATGTACATACGACTGTTCCATGTAATTGGATTGGTTCCTCCATTGGCTGTATCGAATGAGATTATTCCTGAATTCTGATGTATAGCAGTTGCAGCCCCGCCGTAGCCACCTGTAGATACATAGTTATAAGCAGAACCATTCCAATAGGCATTATTAGCAAGATATTGATCATAATTTATATCCATTCCAAGACGCATATAAGGAGTATAATCATTCTGCTGACTAATGCCAATATCTCCACCATGAACCTGATTGCTGAATGTTCCTGTTCCGCCGTAAAGGTTTCCCGTGATGTTTGCATCTCCAACGACATTAAGTTTGTTTTGCGGTGTTGTTGTATTAATTCCAATGCTGCCGTTGTTGCTTATGTACATACGACTGTTCCATGTAATTGGATTGGTTCCTCCATTGGCTGTATCGAATGAGATTATTCCTGAATTCTGATGTATAGCAGTTGCAGCCCCGCCGTAGCCACCTGTAGATACATAGTTATAAGCAGAACCATTCCAATAGGCATTATTAGCAAGATATTGATCATAATTTATATCCATTCCAAGACGCATATAAGGAGTATAATCATTCTGCTGACTAATGCCAATATCTCCACCATGAACCTGATTGCTGAATGTTCCTGTTCCGCCGTAAAGGTTTCCCGTGATGTTTGCATCTCCAACGACATTAAGTTTGTTTTGCGGTGTTGTCGTTCCGATACCTATATTTCCATTACTTCCATCCACAATCCATGCATAATTATTGCTGCTATTAATCATCAAACCGAACATTCCTGGTTTACCATCATCACCTAAACGCCATGTTCCCTGATAACCCGCTAAGGTATCATTAAAAATTATACTCATAACCCGTGTTCCAGAATTTCCCTCTAACTGCAGTATAGAATTCGGATTTGTTGTTCCTATTCCGACGTTGCCATTATCATAACGTAAAGCAATAAAACCATTTGCAGTATTTCCAAGAATCATAGGGGTAGCTCCGCCTGAATAATAAGTTATATTATCTACAAATAAATTCCCACTTCTAACATACTCATTTCCTACAACATCTAATGTCGCTCCAGGGCTCGTTGTTCCTATTCCGACGTTGCCTGTATTATTATTGACAAAGAAGTCGCTTGTGCCAACGCTGAAATTGTTGTTTCCCAGGTTAACGTTCTGCGTTGCACCGTTGTAAGGGACATAATAAGAAGTGTTTACGACCCCTCCTATTGTTGTTGAATTATAGAAGTTGAAGGGGTTTGATTTGTAATAGAAGGTTCCATTGTCAACTCCAGACCAGTTTATGAAATTAAGGTTATTGCTTAATTGGGAAAGGTTCTGCAATGTTGTTGAGTTAAAGAAGCTGAAAGGATTTGATTTGTAGTAAAAAGTGCCGTTAT
>DAHWUG010000001.1:11803-208099 GCA_027334715.1 Nanobdellota archaeon | reverse complement strand
CAACGCCTGACCAGTTTAAGAAATTCAGGTTATTTGAAAGCTGGCTTACGTTCTGCAATGTTGTTGAGTTGTAGTAACCATGAACATTGTCAACATAGTAGCTTGTGTTGATAATTGGAGGAGGATTTGTGCTATTGTAAAAGCTGAAAGGATTTGATTTGTAGTAAAAAGTGCCGTTATCAACGCCTGACCAGTTTAAGAAATTCAGGTTATTTGAAAGCTGGCTTACGTTCTGCAATGTTGTTGAGTTGTAGTAAGAGTTTGGGTTTGTTGCAAGGTAATATGTTCCGTTTGTTGCGTAGTTGTATCCAACTGTCAGGTTGTTTCCTCCAGAGTACAAGGTCACACCATAAATGTTCCTGAACCTGTTTGTACTGTTTCCAAGGTCAAACTGGTTATCAATTATTGGGACAAAGGAACCATTTGTATTAATATTTGTTACATTTAAGCTTGAAATGTTGTAAAAGTAGCCTGTTTGGGCGAAAATGCTCCCATTGGAAATGCTTAATCCTCCGTTCTGCCAGCCCCCATTAAAGTCAAAATTGCCATAAACGCTCTTGTTTAAGGGCATGAAAAAACTGGCATTATAGCCGCCAATTGTTGTTGCATTTATGTCTGTAAGCTGGCTTCCATTTCCATAGTAGAATCCAGATATGTTAAGATTGCCCCCAACACTCAAATTTCCTCCAACACTAAGGTTATTGCTTACATTGGCATTTATGACAAAAAGATTGGAAATGAAGTTTGTGATGCTTCCCAAAAAGCTGAAAAAACCGGTGTTTGCGCTGATGTTATAACTGCCTGAAGTAGGAGTAAGGTTCAAGTTGGAGTTTACAGTTATTTCGCTTAGGTTAACTTCTGTTGCCCGAAAAGAATAGGGAACTCTTGCAAGTTGGTCAACGCCCTGCAAAACGCCATCTCTGTAATAGCAGAGATAGTACTGAATGTCATAATTTAAGGCGCTTAAATTTCCTCCTCCGCTTCCAATCTGGGGCAAATAAAGAGAAACAATTCCCCTTGTGTCTGTTGTTAAAGTTGTTGAATAATTGTAAACAATGTTTGGGATGCAACTTGCGCTTGGGTTATCTGTTATGTTAAAGGCAAAATTAAAAGTTCCTGGCTGTATCGTGCCGTTTGAATAAGTTGTCTGCAGGTTTATATGGAAAGTATCGCTGATTGGAGCTGCTGAAACGTATGAAGAAAAAAATGAAAGAGTAAATAAAAACAGAAAAGAAAAGAAAAAATTTCTTATTTTGCGGGTTTTTTTATTATTTTTTTTGCCTGATTTTTTGCTTTTTGGATATTTTTTAAATTCAATCTTCTTCCCACTAAATGAGATATACCATACGGTATTTGACATACTAAAAAAACATGAAATTTAATCATAAATATTAGGAACCAAATAGGGCCTGAAACAGCCTTTTTTAGGCCCGTTTGACTTTTTTCAGTTGTAAGTAAAATAGGAAAAAATATTTATCGTCGGTAAAAATTAGTTTACCTACGTGTAAGTAAACTTTATAAAAGCCAAAAACATTAAAAAATGATAAAAGAGAGGAAAATGAAACAACCTATTAAGGTTTACCTTGACCCAGAAACCCAAAAAAGGCTGTTAAAGAAAGCTGGTGAAACTGGTTTTACGGGTCGCGGAGCCATGACAAAATTCATAGAAAAAATAGCATCTGAAGATATTTGTTTTTTGGATGAAAATCTCAGGAAAATGATCAAGACTTTGTTCCCTGCAAAATAAATTTTAAATCATGTTAAACTGCTAATTTTTAGGATAATTTTAAATATGCAAAAAACTCTCAAAGTGATAATGAGCCTGTAGCTCAGCCTGGTTAGAGCACTGCTCTTATATGAGCGTAATTCGTAAGGATTATATTTCACTGGATTAGTCTAAGTGAGGCAGGGGTCCACAGTTCAAATCTGTGCAGGCTCATTGAATCTAAAATTAAAGTTTAAATGATAAAAATATGGCAAAACACAGTTTAAAGGAACTTGAGGAAAAAATCATTAAGATTGCAATAGAAATTTCAAGGGAAGGTGCAGGGGCTCTTTTTGTCATAGGTAAAGAAATAAGGTATGCAAAGCTTATGAGACAGAAATTCGGGAAGCTTGATATTTTTGACAGGGGAGCTGAAAAAGTCCTAAAGGGTCTGGCTGTAATTGATGGAGCAGTAATAATTGATTTCAATGGTCGTCTTGTGGACTATGGGGTAATGATAAAAAATACAAAGCCTTTTGTTGGCTTTGGAACAAGGCATGCTGCAGTCATGACAGCCTCAAAAAAAGGGAACATAGCAATCCTTGCATCCCAGGAAGAAAGGAAAATAAAGATCTTCAAGGATGGAAAATACCTGATGCAGATAGACCCTTTGCAGAAAAACGTTGAAAACAGCATTCCTTTAATGTCAAAAATCCTTGAAAGCACAGGAGCAGGATTAATAGGTACTGTTGGAACAGCTGTTCTTGCTCCAACTTTAGGGGTTGCGCTTATACCAGGAGTAATCCTTTTCGGGGGAAGTTATTTTGCAATAAAGGCTTTTTTTGAGAAATACAGAAAAAAATAGCTAATTACTGATTAAGAATAATGTTTTTATATCTATTAATCATATAAATTAGGTTAAAATGATAGATGCAAAGGGTTTATCCGAGATTGTTGCAACATTAATAATAACTCTTCTTGTTTTAGTAACTGTTGGAATTGTTTTTGTTGGTGTAAAAGCGTTTATTCAAGGTGGAAGCGGCCAGGTATCTTTAAATTTTGAATGCAATTCAATAAATTTGGATGTAATCTCTGTTAATGAAATTTCAAGAGGAATATATGATGTAACAATACACAGGTCAGCAGGAGGAGATAACAACCTTAGTGGCATAAAGGTCAGCATTATTGATGCAAATGGCACAGGAAGTGGGCCAATGGACTTTGGAAAAATTATGCAGTTAGACCAAAAAACAGTAACTTTAAACACTGTAACAGGCAAAAATGTGACAGAAATAGATAATGGAACATCAATAGAATACACTCCATTTTTCACTGATTCAACCGGAAATGAGCAAATTTGCCCGCAGACAAACAAATTCAATTTTTTAGGGTGATGAATTATTCATATCTTAATGCTTCAATCGGCTTTAGCTTTGACGCCCTGTATGCTGGAATCACGCCTGCAATCATTCCAACAATAATTGAAATTAAAAAAGCTCCGATTATAAGTACAGGATTAATATAAACAGAACCAAGAGTCAGCCTTCCTCCTATCCTGCTCCCGCTTGTCAGGTTTCCTATAAATCCTGCCCCTATAAGTCCAAGAACAACTCCCCCTATTCCCCCAACAAGCCCTATAAGCCCTGAGTTAATCAGGAATATCAGCAAAATATCCTTGTTCTTAGCACCGATTGCTTTCATTATTCCTATTTCCCTTGTTTTTTCCATGACAGAAGTGAACATTGTATTGGAGATTCCAACAGCTCCAACAATAAGCGAAATAGCTGCAATTGCTGCAAGGAAAATGGATGTTGATCCCAAAGCAGATGAAATCCTTGCCTGAAAAGCCTGTGGAGAAGTCACTGTGAAATCCTGGTTTTTCGCCTGGAAAATTCCCCTTGAAACCATAAGGCTTTGGGTTATGTCATTCACTGTCTGGTTTGAGAGGCTTGTGTCTTTTATTTCAACAGATATTGAATTAAAATAGTTTCCAGATGGATCGCCTTCAATATTTCTCAAAGCCTGTATTGGCATGAAAATCTGATTGTCTTCCTGGTTTCCGCTTTGCTTAAGTATCCCGACAATTCTGAAAAGCTGACCCCCAAGGTCTATCTGGCTGTTGGCAGTCATGCTTGAAAAAACAGAGTTTGCAATATTGCCTCCAACAACAACGCTGTTTACATCGCCTGCAGAAAGATATCTTCCATCTTCAAGCTGTGAAGAAACAAAATATTTCCATATCAATGGATCAACTCCTTCAATGCTGACACTTGCATTATTGCCAAGATATGTTGCACTTTGCCTTAAGCTTATAGTTCCCATTGCATAATCAACATTCTGGATATTTTTTATGACATTCACATCTGTTGTTGTAAGATTTTTCTGGTTTACAGATAAAGATTGCCCATTTTCAAAAAATGTTCTGAATCCGCCTGCCGTGCTGCTTGCCCTTGAAAATCCAGGTGTTACAGTCAGGATATTTGCCCCAAAAGAGTTAAGCTGGCTCTGCAGATTCATTTGCGCGCCTTCTGTGACAGAAATTATCGAAACAATCGCTGCAATTCCTATGACAATACCTATTATTGTAAGCCAGATTCTAAGCTTGCTGTGAAGAAGTATGTTGAAGGCGAGATGAAATGCTTTTTTTATTCTCATTTCAGCCTCTTATTTTTTCTTTCTTTCTGCCGAAACCCAATTTGGTTCTCCTGAATCTCTTTGCTTGCTGTTTCTGTCTTTGCGTGATTTTCCAAAAAATCCTTTTACATCTTCAGGATGTTTTTTATAGTAAAGGATAAGCCCGCCTGCAACAGCAAGAGCAAAAAGCCAGAACCAGAAATTGCTGAATGTGCTTGTTCCTGTCCTGTTCCTTGTGAAATAAGCCCCGCCTGCAGTTGTCAGTCCTGTTATGTTAGCGTTTCCTGCAAAAGAAGGGGTGAAATCAACTGTATCAAAAACAGTTCTTCTGACCCCTATATTGTCCGTATAATCTATTTCAACGGTGAGGTTTCTGCTTCCGGGAATATTTCCTGTTCTGGAAAATGTAGGAACAAGATCAAAATTTACAACAGTATAATCTCCTGCTGCAAGGTTTCCGACAACCTGCCCGTTTGTGCCGGAAACTCTGAAATCAGGCTGGTTAGGTATCTGAACTATTACTGAATTTGCAGTGTTTTCTCCTGTATTTACGATTGAAAAAGAATAACCTGAGCTGCTTGTTGGCTGCTGTATAACAGATGAAAATGTTGTCTGGGCATTTGAGACAGAAATATCTATCTTCTTCAATATCCAGACATTGCTTGTTGGATCGGTAGTATAAAGAACATCAAGCTCATTGTCTCCGGTGACGGCATTTTGGTCAACTTTTATTTTGTAATGAACAAGAAAATTCTGGCCTCCTACCAGCACAATAGTTTTGTTTGTGCTTTGATTTGAATCAAGTGAAAAGGGAAAATTTGGCTGCAATTGAAAAGTAACTGTCTGCGCATTATTGCTTCCAATATATTGTCCGCTCAGCCATAAATCAAAATATCCTCCAGGATTTGCTGGAAATGGGGAGTAGTCAAGCTGAGTAACAATTAGCCCCTGGTCGCTTGAGGATGTTGTATAATTAACCTGCTGTATTGGCTGTGCAGAAATGTTTTTTATGGAAAAGAATGATATTAGGAATAATATCAGAATTCCAATTATTATTGACAATGCAAGATTTTTCAGCACATTAAAATTTGGCTTTTCTTTTTTGTTTGCTTTATTTTCCATTTTTCCTCCCGTTTCTTTTTCTTCCGGGCCTCTTGTTCTCAACTTCTTTTTCAATTCTCCCATCCTTGATGTGAATGACTCTTTTTGCATAGTGAACAAGGTTCAGGTCATGCGTAACGAGAATTATTGTTTTTCCGTATTTTTCATGCATTTCTCCAAGAAAGTCCATGACAAATGTCCCTGTTTTGCTGTCAAGATTTCCTGTTGGCTCGTCGGCAAGGATTATCTCTGGATTGTTTGCAAGCGACCTTGCGATTGCAACCCTTTGCTGCTGTCCTCCTGAAAGTTCAGATGGCTTGTGATGCATTCTTTCTCCAAGTCCAAGCATTTTGAGAAGATTTTCAGCCCTTTTTCTTGCAGATTCCTCGGAAACATCAATAAGCTCCATGGGAAGCATCACATTTTGCAGTGCGTTCAGCGTCGGTATTAGGTTAAACTGCTGGAAAATAAATCCAATTTTCTTGCTTCTCAGCAGAGAAAGCGAAGATTCACCAACGCTGCTTATGTTTTTCTCATCAAGATAGACATTTCCGTATGAAGGCACATCAAGAGCGCCGACAAGATGCATCATTGTGCTTTTTCCGCTTCCGCTTGGCCCTGTTATTGCGACGAATTCTCCTTGCTTTATGTCTAAATAAACTTCCTTAAGGACACTTAGCCCTTCTGTCTTCCCCATCGGGTATCTTTTCCATACATCATTCATCTTAACAATCGATTTCATTGATTACTGCGTGCCTCCTGCCCTGCATAATTCATAAGTGGGTAAATTCCGTAATTTCCTGCATGATTGAAAAGCCCAGCGCAGCTCTTATCGGTTGGATTTATCCTGCAGCATTTGAAGCAGTGAATTCTGTTCTGGCTGCAGTATGTGCTTACCTGATCTGCGCTGGAAGAGTCCTGAAAAAAAGAGGTGGTTTCGTCAACCTTTGTTTGGTTGATTGTGAAGTTTCCCTGTATTATGAACTGGCTTCTTATCATGGAGTTTTGATTATGAAATAAGTGGTCTGAAAAAATAAAAAAGCCAGATGGAGTTACTGCAGCAGCGCTGAGAATTTCCATAATGGGAAGATATCCATGATTTTTTTTATCATCCATAAAATAATTTCTTCTTGATAAGTTTATAAACAAGATGGACTTAAAATCTATTTGATTTAAATACTGCAAAAAATTGGATAAATCACAATGTCGCCTCCAATTCCATTTGTAGACCCCTTGTTTTGGGAAGAGCTTATTTTTTCATTAATTATTATTATAACCTGCGGGCTTATTTATTTCAAAGCCAAGGAGCTTTATGATTTATCTTCATACAGGGGGATAAAATATTTCAGCTATGCTTTTCTTTTCTTCGGAATAGCTTTTTTGTCCAGACTTGTCCTTCGCATTTTTGCAATTATAGACTTCAGTAATAATTTCGGCTTCCTTTTTTTCAGATTGGGATATGTTTTTTTCCTTTATGCCGGACTGATGGCGGGATTTTACCTTGTGTACAGCTCGTTATGGAAGCATTTGAAAAATCCAGAGGAAATAGGATGGCTTTTCCATCCAATAGCTGCGACAATTGCTGCGGTTTTCATTATTTTCCTTTTCGGGTCTGCAACTTTTATTTTCTTGCTTCTAATTTACATTCTTGCTATACTTCTTGCATATTCAAGCGAGAAATCATCAAAGCAGAAAGGAAAGGGCGGCATAGGAAAACTGTATATCCTTTACATCCTTCTTTTCATAGCTTTTATTGCAGATGCTGTAGCGCATTTTTTCATAATAATATCTGATGAGGCAAGCATTGTTCTTTACACTATATCTGCTGTTTTGTTTTTAATAATTCTCTACAGGGTGATAAAAACCACCAAAAGATAGTCTAAACAGGGTAAAAAAGAGTCCATAAAATGCCAAAAAAAAGAAGCAGGGTTGAGGTAATTTACGGTATATTAAAGGCAGTTATGGAAAACAAGAATTCAATAAGGCATACGCCTTTGCTGAGAAGTTCAAATATCTCGTCAGCAGGATTCTCAAAATACATGGCAGAGATGCTGGAAAAGGATTTTGTTAAGGAGATTACAGACAAGAACGGCACAAAGTATTATTCTCTTTCAGACCGCGGATTTCATTTCCTGGAAAAATACGGCGCAATCAAGACTTTCATCCAGGAATTTGACCTTTGATTTATCCCTCGGTTATCTTTAAAAACTACCACAAGCATTCTATAGGTAATGCACGGATAGTTCAGGCTAAAATACTGGAAAGATTTTGCCATGATCTGCGGTGCTAAAGCCCCGATAGTTCAGAGGCCAAGAATACTGCCCTTTCACGGCGGCGACCCGAGTTCGAATCTCGGTCGGGGCGCTTTGTTTAAAAATAATTACAGCTCTGTGTAGACAAAAAAATAATAAAGTTTATATATGTAGTCACCCATTATAATATTATGTACATTGAAAAAAGGAAGGAAGGAAAAAGAATAAAGTACTATCTTTCCCATTCTTTTAGAGAAGGGAACAAAGTCCATAAGATAAGGAAATTTCTAGGCAAAAATATTGAGGTACTACAATTAAAAGAAAGGATAGAAAAAGCAAGAAAGATAATCTTGGAGGAAATAGCGCAATACAAAATAATAAGTGATCCTTTAAGGGTTCCTCTTTCAGAAAAAGAAATAAATTTTATCCAAAAACTGCAGGTTAATCAGAAGTTAAGAATTACTCATTTATCAGAAGAGCAATGGAAATTTTTTTCTGAGTTATTTACATATAACACAAATGCAATAGAGGGAAGTGAATTAGACCAAAAAGAAGTAAAAGAAATATTGGAAAAGGACAAATGGCCTAAAAAGTCAAAGGAAGATATAGCAGAGACTTATGGTGTGAATAAGGCTATTAATTTTATAAGAGAAACAAAAGAGCATATCTCAATAAAATTTATTTTGGAACTGCATAAAATAGTGTTTAAAAATTCAAGAGGGTTTGCAGGTGAATTCAGAAAGAAAGGCGAGGAAGTTGTTGTAAGGGATGGGCTTGGAAACATTGTGCATTACGGAGCTCCCCAGTCAAGAATCCTTGGATTGCTGAAAGAATTAATAGAATGGTATAATAAAAATAAAGAAAAATATCCTGCATTAGTCCTTGCAGTAGCTGTTCAT
Source organism: Nanobdellota archaeon (assembly GCA_027334715.1). Taxonomy (GTDB): domain Archaea; phylum Nanobdellota; class Nanobdellia; order Pacearchaeales; family GW2011-AR1; genus ASMP01. The sequence goes on along the minus strand of DAHWUG010000001.1, from coordinate 199,508 downwards.
AACCAATTTGAGAATATACACCCTTTTCGTGATGGTAATGGAAGAGTAGGAAGGATACTGTTGAACAACATTTTAATAAAGAACAATTTAGCTCCTGTTAATATTGATTTCAAGAATAGAAGAGAGTACTATTCTGTGTTACAAGAATATGAAAAGAACCACAATATAAGACCAACAATAGATTTGCTTATTAAAGAGTACAAGATTTTAAAGAAGAAAATAGGTGACCACACAAAAAAATAGTTGTAGGCACTTACGTCCTGTTGTGGTTCGGCCCGGGCGCTTATTTTTACAATGGAAAAAGAAAAAGTGATTGAAAAAACAGTTGAATTTGTCAAGCAAAACCTGAAAGACAATGATTCTGGCCATGACTGGTGGCATATTTACAGAGTTTGGAAACTTGCAAAGCACATCGCAAAAAAAGAAAGAGGATGTGATTTGTTTGTAGTTGAATTAGGCATATTATTGCATGATATAGCTGATTATAAGTTTCATGGGGGTGATAAGGAAATAGGACCTAAAAAAACAAGGGAATTCCTTACTTCCCTGAATCTTAATCCAAAGGTAATTGACCATGTTGAAAATATAGTGAGGCATGCTTCATACAGTGATACAATTGAGAAACAGAAATTCAAGTCAAAAGAGCTTGAAATTGTTCAGGATGCAGACAGGCTTGATGCAATGGGTGCAATAGGCATTGCAAGATGCATCAATTATGGGGGTTATAAGAACAGGGCAATTTATGACCCTGAAATAAAACCAAAGTTGAATATGACTGCAGAAGAATACAAAAAAACTGATTCACCATCAATAAATCACTTTTACGAGAAATTGCTTTTATTGAAAGACAGAATGAACACAAAAACAGGAAGGGAAATAGCAGAAGGGAGGCATAGGTTCATGGAGGAATATCTAAGAGAGTTTTACAAAGAGTGGGAAGGAGAATTTTGATTAACACGCAGAACATTCATAATATTTTAATCAGAAAAAAATTGTAATCTCGATGAAAAGCACGACAAAATATGCGGCAATGAATGCTTTGGCAAAGTTGTTTACATGAATTCCTGTTCTTTTTGCAGTGATTATTTAGAACAATAATTCTTAAAAAGTATGGTAAAATAAGAGGAATATGGCTGGTATGGGTGGTGGTATTGGAATTTTAAGATATATCTTAAAGAAAAGTGACACATTGCCAGAGGGTTTTCAATTAGTAGAAGAATCAAGCAGAAAATGTGTTTTAAGATCTTATAGCTATCCTCTTGATGGAGTCTATCCTTTGTTTGGTATGACTTCAATTTGTGTTCAAGATGAATTGTTCGGAATAGCTAAAAATAAAGATGAGATGACAAGAAGGCTACATAATTACTTGGAAAGATATGCAAAAGAAAATCTAAAGTGTATGGAAATAAAAGATGAAACAGGTCTTGCTGCTAAAGTAATTTCTTAATCATATAAGGCCTGTCAAGTTTATACCCCAAGTTTTTGTAATATTCCCTTACGCCTATTCCTGAAATGACATAAATCTTTTCGTATTTTTTTTCTTTTGCAATTTTCTCAGCTTCTTCCATAAGCCATTTTCCAAGTCCTTTGTGCTGGGAAACTCCTTTTTCATGCTCTCCCAAATTTAATGTTTGTCCGTAAATATGAAGCTCTCTTATCGTTGCCCTTCCTTCTTTTCCTTTTGTTAGTCTTAACCTTAAAAGACCAAACAATATGCCATTGTCATTAACTATTTCTAAAAAATATTCTTTGCCATCAGAAGAATCATATTCAATTGTCTTTAACATTAAGTTTTCATTTAAGTTCTTGCTGTTAAAGCCAACTTCCCTCATTCTTATTTCATTGACTTTCTTTCCTGAAATTCTTATTTCTTCTTCAACATCTTTCCTTAAATCAAGCTTTGTCAGACCTTTAACCATTTTTTCCTTGGGAAATTCCCGAATCATTCTCATAACCCTGCAGTATTCAGGAATCAAAGCCATCATTTTCTTGAGAATTTCTTTTGTTTGTTTCTCTGTATACGGCTTGTATTTAATTATCTTGTATGTCCTGGCAAGCGGAGAGTCTTTAACAACCTGGCATGGATAAAGTTTAAGCTGATCAGGCCTGAAATCACTTGAATCAAATATTTTCTTGAAAAGTTCAATGTCTTTTTTTGGATTGCTTCCTGGAAGTCCTGGCATCATGTGATATCCTAATTTGAATCCTGCATTTTTCAGATTTTTTGTCGCGTTTATGACATCCTGAACAGTGTGCCCTCTGTTTGTTTTCATGTAAATTTCATCGTCAGGCATCTGGACACCTATTTCAACTCTTGTTGCCCCGAATTCCAGCATTCTTTTTATTTCTTCAGGCGAGCAATTGTCAGGCCTGTTTTCAATGCACATTGCAACGCATCTGTGCCCTGCTGTTTCATTTATTTTCTTTGCTTCTTCCAGGTTTTCTGCATCTTTTCCATTCATTGCATCAAAGCATCTTTTGATGAACCAGTATTGATATTCAAGGTCATACTGCAAAAAAGTCCCTCCTAAAACAATAAGTTCAATCTTGTCTGTCGGATGACCCATTGCATTAAGAACATTAAGCCTGTTTTTTACCTGTTCATAGGGATCAAAACCCAATGCAAGCGCCCTCATTACTGCAGGGCTTTTGTCGGTATAACTTTGGGGAACATATTCCCCGCCAGGGCAATAGATGCATGTTCCATGATTGCATTTTCTTGGTTTTAGAACAACTGTCAATGGAGTCACTCCTGAAATTGTCCTTACAGGTTTCTTGACATGCTTTTCAAGTTGCTTTTGCATGTTGATTTTAATGGCAGGAACATATTAAAAATTTATGTTAATTAGATAATTTATTAAATTGTAGGTTTTTTGACTAAAATATGGAAGAACTTTCGCAGGAAGAAGTATGGGACAATATTGCAAACCCATGGAAAGAATTTAGGGCGAAGCCAATTCCAGAAGTTCAAGATTTCCTGAAAGACAAGAAAGGAGAAATTCTTGATTTGTGCTGTGGCTCTGGCAGAAATTTCGCGAAGATTAATGGAACAATATATGGTGTTGATTTCTCAGAGAAAATGCTGAAATATGCCAAGGAATTCGCAGAAAATGAAAAAATAAATGTTGTTTTAAAGAAATCAAGAGCAGACAAACTTCCTTTTACGGACAATTTTTTTGATTCTGCAATTTACATTGCTGCCCTTCACTGCATTCCTTCTGAAAAAGAAAGAAAAGATTCCTTGAAAGAGCTTTATCGTGTTCTAAAGCCAAAAGCAGAATTAATGATAACTGTTTGGGACAAGAACCAGAGAAAATTTGAAGATGTTCCAAAGCAAAATTTCATATCATGGGAAGTAAAGGGAAAAGGCGAATTCAAAAGATACTATTATCTTTATGAAAAGCAGGAATTTTTGGATTTATTGAAAAGCGCTGGCTTTAATATTGTAAAAATTTATGAAAAAGATAATGAAAACACGAATTATTCAACAAGAAAAGCATATTCTGAAAAAAATATTACTGCAATAGTTAGGAAATGATTAAGAGTTAGATAATTATTTCTTCTTTGCTTTCTTTTCCGATTTTTCAGCCTTTTCTGCCTCTTCCTTCTGCGTCTTTATCGCTTTCTTGAATTCGTCTTCAGTTACTATTTTTATTGCCGGCCTTTTTCCAGCCTGCTGGAAATTTGCTTCCATGTTTGGCTGAGCTTGAACACCACCAAGTCCGGTTGGAGCACCAGCAACACCCAGACTTGGGCCAGAACCGGCGCCAAGACCCGCCATGCCCTGTCCTGTGAATTTTATCATGTCAAAAAGAGATTTCTTGTCCATGAATAGAACAGTATTTGTCTCATCGTCAACATGCGCCTGTAACAGTCCAAGTCCTGCAAGGAATCCTGTGCAGTTCCAGACAGGCTTTTCATCCATTGTCGTAAGGAAAGCAAGAACTTTTTCAATTGTGTATGTCATTTCCCTGTTATGCATCTCATCCTGCAGTGTTGATTTAATTTCATCAACATCTATTTTTGTTATTTCCTTCAGCTCCTTTGGAATGAATTTCTTGTTTTCAAGTGTTTGCGCTTTTTTATCGAGCATTTTCTCTATTCTGCCTTCTGCCTTGAAGCTTATTATCTTTTTTTTCTTTGGAGAAAAAAAGTCAACCTGAGTCTCGTTCTTTCCTTCTGTAAAATCCCTTACAAAAAATACAGAGCAGAGATATGCCTTTGGATCAGATTTTATGAACTCCTTGAATTCTTTTGATTCCTTTACTTTTTTTATGTAATGCTGCGCTTTCATTTTAAATATGTTGTTTTAATGTTGAAAAAATTTAAACAGTTCAGGTATATTAATGTTATGATGATTATGCATTCTTTATTATAACTGTTTTTACTATTTATTTCCTTTCTGCTATCTCTTCTTTTAACTCTTTTATGAAATCGCTGATTTTCATTGATTTTATCCTGCTGTTTCCTTTTTCCCTCACAGCAACAGTTCCCTCTTTTTCTTCCCTGTCCCCTATTACAATTATATAAGGTATTTTCATAATCTCTGAATCTTTGACTTTAGTTGAAACAGGAACAGACCTGAAATCAGCATCCATCCTTATATTTGGGATTTCTGTTCCAATTTGTTCGATGACTTTTCTTGCATGCTTGTCATTTCTGTCTGTAAAACTCAAAACTCTTACCTGAGTAGGAGAAAGCCATGTCTTCAAGCTTCCCTGATTTAATTCAAGAAGATGCGCAATCACCCTTTCTGTCGCTCCTGTCGAAGACCTGTGAATAACCATTGCCCTTTCCTCTTTTCCTTTTTCATTCACATAAGTAAGGTTAAATTTTTCAGGCAAAGCAAAATCTATTTGTACAGTGAATAAGGTGTCTTCTTTTCCATAAACATCCTTGTACTGCAAATCAAGTTTTGGTCCGTAAAATGCAGCCTCATTTTCTGCTTCTACATACTTTAATTTCAATTTGTCAAGTATCTTTTTCATCATTTTCTGGGTTTCTTCCCATGCTTTTGGATTGTCAACATATTTTTCCTTGTTTTTAGGGTCCCATTTTGAGAATCTGTACCAGACATCGCTGATTCCAAGCTTTTCCATTGAGAATCTTATCAAGTCAAGAACTTTTGCAAATTCCTCCTCAATCTGCTCTGGCTTGCATATAAGATGAGCATCTGCGAGCGTGAACTGCCTTACTCTTGACAAACCCCGCAACTCGCCGGATTTTTCATTCCTGAACAAGGTTGATATTTCTGCATATCTTACGGGCATTTCCTTATAGCTTCTTGGCTTGCTCTTGTAGAGGACAAAATGAAAAGGGCATGTCATGGGCCGCAATGCAAATTTCTCATTTCCAAGATCCATCACAAACATTCCTTCTTTGTAATGCTGCCAGTGACCTGAAATTTTGTATAAATCCGATTTTGCCATTACAGGCGTTGAAACATGCAGGTATTCCCTTTTTATTTCCTCATCAACTATAAATCTTTCAATCTCCCTTTTTATTGTTGCTCCTCTTGGGGTAAGCAACGGAAGTCCCTGACCGACAACTTCGCTGACAATGTACAAATCCATATCCCTTCCAATCTCAACATTGCTTTTCAGTCCGTTTTTTCCCTTTGGCGCGCTCATCCTGACTTTTGTAAGCCTGTCTCTTAGTTGCTCTATGTCAAATTTTTCCCCGTCTTCTGATTCTCTGCTTTCTTCTCCAACAATCTCTCTGCTTAATTCAGAAAGAGGATGGCCTTTGACTTTCAGCTCAAATTCTTTGTAATATCCAAATGGAGCGCGTACAACCTTAAACTTTTTCTTCAGCTCTTTTTCAGCTTCTTTCAAGATTTCTTCTGCTGTTTCAGGTGAAGCGAGATTACTTGACAGGTGCGCATAAGGGTAAAGAACAACTGTTTTTGCCTTTACTTGCCCTGCAACATCTTCAATGTTTTCAGCAAGTTTTACAGCGCTTTTTGCATTGTCTCCTTTCTCAACAGAGGTAAGGACAACAAGGCTTTCACCTACTTTTTGCTGCTGCTTTTCTTTTTCTTCAAGCTCTTTTGCGTTTTTGAGTGCTTTTTTCAGCGGCTTAAAGTTAATATAATCAACATGCAAGCAAAGTATCTTCATGAAACAAATAGAGAAATGGATTTTATAAAGTTAATCAATAAAAGGTGAAAAATTAGTAAAATATTGCCAAAATTGACAAGCGCTACTGGGATATGATGAGAAAAGTTTAAAAAGAGTTTATTCATTCCACACTAATTTTTAATAGGGTATAAGCAAAAATTAAAGAAGACAATTGAAAAGCTGCAAAAAAAAATGAAAAACAGAACAGAAAGAGTAATCAGGCAGGGAATTATCGGACTGGCAAGTATAGTAACTACAATGTTCCCGCCGCAGCTTGGCAAAACAGACAATGCTGAATTGCCTGAACCTGTGGCATACTCCTACGATATGCCTGAAATTAATGTAAAAGCAGACCCTTTGCCTTTCTCTTTGGATTATATTGCTGGAAAAAATATTGGTGATTTGACAAGTGAAGAAAAAAGTCACCTGGTTCAAAGGCTAAAAAAGACTGAATCAAACAATAATCCTAATGCAGTTAGTTTTGTAATAAGAAAAAGTGTGGTTGATGGTATGGTAGTTCCAGATACAATATACTCCAAGGGCGAGAACCAGATTAATACAAGCGAATCAGGGGCTTTGGAGGATTATAATCAAAATCATGCAAGGCAATTCAGCGAAGAAGACATGTTTAATCCAAGGAAAAATGGAATTGTCAGCAGATGGTATTTGTTTGAGAGAATTCCTAAAATGCTCGAACAGCGCGGGCTTGAAAAAACAGTTGCGAATGTCCTTGCAAGCTACAATACAGGAATAGGAAATCTCAGGAGAATGAGCTATGGAGATGCAATAAAAAATTTTGACAGGCTCCCTAAAATAACTCAAAAATACATAAGGGACATTACAAGAAACGGTGATTAAGCCTTAAAAACAAATTTTTCAATCTGTTTTTTCGCAAGATCCCTTTTTTTCTGGTGTTCAGAAAGGAATGAATTTATCTTTTTTATCAGATACTCTTTAAGTTCAGATGTCAGAAGCTTTCCGCTTCTGTAATCATTCTCAATTTTTCTCAATTTTTCATCGTCAGGTTCAAAGAACATCTTAAGATATTGGAAAGAAACGTCGACATCAGGATTCCCGCCTTTCTTTCTGTGCTCTTCAATAGTGTCTTTTCCCCCTGAAAATGCATATTTCCTGATTTTCTGCTCGACTTCTTTTTGGGAGTCTGTCATAGCAATAAAAGAATTCTCATCGCTTGAAGACATTTTTCCCCCGCCTTTCAATCCAGGAAGGAATATGTGATAAGTTGATGCAATTGGAATGAATTTGTAGTCTTTGTCCCTGTTGGCCATATCCCTTGCAATTCTTATGTGGGGATCCTGGTCTATTCCGACAGGAATGAAGGTTGGTATTGAATCTTCAAACTCCGGAAGCTGGGGATGGTACATATCTGCAGCTTGCAAAAGTGAAGCATTCATTTTCCCTGGTGTAATTTCTCCGTAAATAGCCTTAAATTCATTAAATGTTGCATATCTTGAGAAATTTGAAGCAAGCCTGTAATAAGCGCTGGATTTTTTTGCATTGCTGCTCCTATCGCTCTGAAAGTAAATGTCGCATTTGCTTAAGTCAAGTCCAAGGGCAGCATAATTAAGAAGATACTGGTCAACTGCATTTTTTCTGAGCTCTTCAAGACTCTTTTGCCTTGCATTGTATGCCTCCAAATCTGCAACAGCTATGTAAATCTTTGCGCCAAGCTTTTGGTAAAATGCCATCTGGAGAGCAAGTATCATATGGCCTAAATGGAACTTTCCTGTAGGCATCAATCCAGTCATCATGACAAAGGGCTTCTTGTTTTTTATTGAGTCAATTATCTTTTCAAAATCCCTATGTGCAAAAACAATTTTTCTTCTGAATAATATGTTGCCCATAAAAGCTTGAGGCAAATTTGTTATTGGTTTAATCCCAAATTCCCTTATCAATTTGTCATAATCAATTTTTCCAGAAACTTCCCAGGGAGTCACATTCATTTTTTTGTCCATTTTCAATCAAAGGCCTTGCATTTTTTAAATATATCTAACAAAACGAACGGTAAAAATCCTTTTCCTGCAGATTCCTATAATATATTGCATAATAATCTATTATTTTCATATAAATTTATAAATAAGTTCTTACTTTAGAATTCATGGCATCAAAAAGAGGAGTTAATGTAATTCTTATTCTTTCTGTCCTGTTTATATTGCTGATTGTTCCACTAACTTCTGCAGACATAATTTTCAACCAGCAGCCGGGAAGTATCTATAATTTAGGAAATATTATACCTGTTTCTTTAACAGTAAAAGAGTCAGCAGATACTATAGGAACTCTTTACATGGACTTAATTTGCAATGGAAATGAAATAAATTTTTACAAAAATACAATAAGCATCCCGTCAGGGGGGCAATGGAATAGGGATGAAAGCCTTGTGCTTTCAAGAAGCATTACAGGAAACAGCATTGGAGACTGCAAGATAAAAGCATATCTTGGAAATGATTATGCATTGACAAACAGCTTCCAGATTTCTGATTCAATAACAGTAAGCACAAACATTTCCCAAACCAGTTTCAATCCAGGGGATACTGTTTTTTTAAAGGGTGTTGCAACAAGGGCTGACCAAAATCCTGCAAACGGCTATGCAGAAATAAGTCTTCTTGACGGAAATTCAACAATTCTCTCGCAGAACGGAACAGTGAACAATGGCTATTTTTCAATGAATCTAAGCATCCCTAATGACACTGCATCAGGGAGTTACCTTGTAAATCTAAAAATCTATGAGAAAGACTTTTTAGGTACAATAACAAACCATGGTTCAAGTGATGACAATATTTATGTCAATCAGGTTCCGACAAGCCTTGAAATCATTTTCGATAACAGCAGGGTAATGCCGGGAACAGACATGAGTGTCAAGGAAGTTCTTTATGACCAGACAGGAATAAAAATAAACTCAACAGGATTCTTGACAGTAAAAGACAATAATAATAAAATAATCAGTCAGGTGCAGGTTTCAACAGACAATTTCACAAACTTTTCCATAGCATCTGACCAGGCTCCTGCAAACTGGAGTGTTGTAGCTGTCTCGAACAGGATTAATTCCTATTCAACATTCACAATTCTGGAAAATGAAAACATAAGCACAAGCATAATAAATAATACTGTCATAATAACAAACAATGGAAATGTTCCATTCAACAGAACAATTCTTGTCAAAGTCGGGAACCAAAGCCTTAATCTTGATGTGTATATTCCTGTTGACCAAAGCAAGAAATGGGTTTTAACAGCACCTGATGGGCAGTATAATGTTCAGGTAATCAATGATGGAATGATAACAGGAGCAGTTGTTGGCCTGACAGGAAGCGCAATAGATATTAAAAAAGCGGGAAGCGATTTCCTAAGCATTGCAAAGCTTCCAGCTGTTTGGATATTTGTCATCTTTATTTTGGGCGCGGTTGCATTCATTCTCTTCAGGAAAAACTACCAAAAAAATTTTATAGGCTACGCGCCTAGCTCTGTAAAGGGGGGAACTGCATTAGGAATAATAGAAAAAAATAAAAGCATGGACTTGACTATTTACAACCCAAAAAGCAGCAGGGCAGAACTAACTCTTTCAATAAAGGGCGACAAGCAGGAAGTCAGCATTGTAGCAGTGAATATTAAGAACATGATTTCAATCAGGCATACAAAAGAAAGCGGCGGAGAAGAAGTTCTGAAGAAAATAATTTCATCTGCAGAAGATATGAAAGCTGCAACATATGACAATCAGGATTATCTTTACTTTATTTTCGCCCCTGCAAGAACAAAGACATTTGCCAATGAACAGACTGCAATAAAATCTGCGCAGAAAATAAAGGAAATTCTTGACAGCCACAACAGGACTGCAAGGCAGAAGATTGAATTTGGAATTTCCCTTAACTACGGCGAAATAATTGCAAAGCAGGAACCAGATGTTTTCAGGTTCATGGGAATGGGAAACATTATGATGAGATCAAAGAAAATAGCATCCATTGCGCAGAATAATATCCTTCTTTCTGAAAAAATGACAGACAGGGTAAGAACTTCTGTAAGGGTTGAGAAAATTAAGATAGAGGACATGGATGTTTATGCATTAACTGAAATGAAGGATCATTCCCAGCATGAAAGATTCCTTAATGGATTCATGAAAAGGATGGAAAAAGATTAATCTTAGTTAACTTAGGAATTATTGTTTTTTCTGTTTGGGCCTTTCTTTAGCATTTTTCTTTTCATCTTCAACTTTGTGCCATATTCTTAACCCAATTCCTGCCAAAATCAGAACAATTCCTACAATGAGGGAAAACAGGAAAGTTGTATTTGCAGTAGTTAAAAATACCCTAAGCAAAGGGCTATACTGGCCAAGCATGCTTACAGCAATTTTTATAAATTCCAAAACAAATATTCCGGAGGCAATCAGCAATGTTCCTATTATGATAACAGCATTTGCCTTTCTTGCTGCTGCAAGTATCAGCAAAGCAATAAGAATTACTGAAACAATAATAGCAAGATAAAATTTGCCCATAAAATACTGCTGCGACATCTGGGAAACAAGAAAAGTCGGCGGGTTGATTGTTGAAAAGCATTGCGTGAATGTGCAGTTATAATTCTGGTAATAAAATGCGGAAACAATGCTGTCAAAGCTCTGGTTTATAATGGCTTCTGCAGGATTGGATGAATTAAGGGCACTCTTGGCCTGGTCACACGTAATGTTAATGCTGTATCCATTGTATTTAAAAGTGTAATCTGTATTGTTTTGGCAATAATTATTGACATATGTTAATGCTCCTTGAACATACTTGTTTACATTTACATTTTGTGTAATATTCTGGGGAAGAATGTTTCCCGTGCCTGTTCCTGATAATTCCTGGACAAGAGGGTATAATCCTGCCTTGACATTGTCATATTTCAATGATGTTCCAAAAACAAACAGGGTATTTGAAGCAACCAGTGAAACAAAAATAAGCATTGCAAGAAAAACAACAGCTAATCCTCTTAAAAAACCCATTTTTAATAAAAGTAAAAAGCATTTATAAATTTTGACAAAAACATTTATTAATCTAATACTTTTTTATTATTCATGCTCGTAAAAGAAAGAGGTATTGATTCTAAAACAGAATTCGTGAAATGGTTTTCTGAATTAAACAAAAGCTCTGGCAAAATTTCTGGTGGAAAAGGGGCGAACCTTGCAGAAATCTTTAATCTTCATGTTCCTGTGCCTCCAGGGTTTGTCATAACAGCTCAGGCATATGACTATTTCATAAAAAAGGCCGGGCTTGACACAAGAATAAAATTACTTCTGGAAAAGATAAATTATGAGGACACGAAAGAGCTTGACAAGGTGACAAAGCAAATCAGGGAGATGATAGAAACTGCAAAATACACTGAAGAAATGAAAGATGAAATCTTGGAAGCATATGAAATACTTGGAACAGAAGGAAAAGAGGTAAAGGAAGGTAAGGCTAGCGCTATTCTGGCTCATTCCCAGAAAAATGCTTTTGTGGCAGTAAGAAGCAGTGCAACAACAGAGGACCTTGCAGAAGCAAGTTTTGCAGGTCAGCAGGAAAGTTTTCTCAATGTAAGGGGAAAAGACGAGCTTTTGAGTTCAATAAAAAAATGTTTTGCCTCTCTTTTCACACCAAGGGCAACATATTACAGGAATAAAAAAGGGTTTGGAAATGTTGGAGTAAGCCTGGCAGTTGTTGTCCAGAGAATGATTAATTCAGAGAAGTCAGGGGTTATTTTTACAAAAGACCCTTCAATGAACAGGGAAGGTGTTGTTATAGAAGCTGTGTGGGGACTTGGAGAAGGAATTGTTTCTGGAAGAATCACGCCAGACAGATATCTTGTAAAAAATGAAAAAATAAAGGAAAAGGAAACAGCAGAAAAGAAAATTGCATTCATAAGGGATGAAGAAGGCAAGACAAAAATAATAAAACTTAAGGAGGAAAAAGCAAGAGAAAATGTTTTGAAAGACCATGAAACAATAAGGCTTGCTGAGATAGCATTAAAATTGGAGCAGCATTACAAGAAGCCCCAGGACATAGAGTTCGCAATAGAAAATGACGAGATTTATATTGTTCAGACAAGGCCAATAACAACTTTGGGAAAAACAATCTCAAGAAATGGAAAGGAAATCAAAGGCCAGGTTGTTCTTACAGGGCTTGCAGCTTCTCCTGGAATAGGCTCAGGGAAAGTAAAGATTGTCCATAAGATAGAAGACCTGGAAAAAGTTTTGTCAGGCGATGTTCTTGTAACAGAAATGACAAATCCGGACATGGTTGTCACAATGCAGCGTTGTTCTGCAATTGTTACAGATGAGGGGGGAATAACAGCACATGCAGCAATTGTCTCAAGAGAAATGGGAATTCCTGCAGTTGTTGGCACAGAAGAAGCAACAAAAAAGCTCAAAGAAGGGGAAATTGTGACAGTTGATGGATTTGCAGGAAAAGTATACGCTGGAAAAGTTTCAGAAACAGTTCAGAAAGAGATAAAGCCTGTTACAAATAAGACTAAAACAAAAATAAAAGTTATCATTGATCTTCCGACTTATGCAGAGCACGCATCCAAAACAGGATTGAGGGGAATTGGGCTTGCAAGAATCGAGGGAATAATTGCAGAATCAGGAAAGCATCCTTACTACTTTCTGGAAAAGAAGAAGATGAAAGATTATGAGGAAATTATTTTCAAAGGAATAAAAAAATTGGCAGAATATTTTGATGAGATATGGGTAAGGACTTCTGATATAAGAAGTGATGAATTCAAGAATCTTGAAGGTGCCCCTAAAAAAATTGAGGCAAATCCAATGCTTGGAATGCACGGAATCAGATTTTCATTAAAACACCCTGAAATACTTAAGGCAGAAATTATGGCAATGAAAAGAGTTGCAGAACATGAAAAGGGAAAAACAATAGGTATTATGTTTCCCCAGATTATTTCATTGGAAGAGGTAAAGAAGGCAAAGGAATTTGTAAAAGAAGCCGGATTTCAAAAAGCAAAAATAGGCGTAATGATTGAAACTCCTGCAGCTGTTCAGGTAATAGATGAAATATGTGCAGAGAAAGTTGATTTCATCTCTTTCGGCACAAATGATTTAACGCAATTTACCCTTGCAATTGACCGTGGAAATGAGGAAGTTCAGGATTTGTATAATGAAATGAATCCTGCAATCCTTCATCAGCTTGCATCTGTGATAAGAGCATGCAAAAGGAGCAATACTGAAACAAGCATTTGCGGTCAGTCAGGCAGCAAAAAAGAGATGGTTAAATTTCTTGTAGAACACGGAATTGACAGCATAAGCGTTAATTCAGATGTTGCTGCAGACATTTCAGAATATGTTGCAGAACTTGAAAAAGATAACAGCAAAAGCCAGTACAGGTACAGGAATTATGGGCCATCAGACGAGCGCCCGCCAAAGAAAATTGACAGGGAATTAAAGGCAAGCAAGCCTGTTTATGAAGAAGACATAACAAAAGAGGATTTGCCTGTTATTCCCGGAACAGAAGCAGACCGTGCAGAATAAGAGGCAGATGTTCTTGAAGGCATTGATGTATTCTAAAATATTCTAAAAATTTATAAACAAAAAATACCTCTAAAAATAGATGGCTAAAAAGACTTTTTCTAAGGCAAAAAAAGGAGTAAGGGCTAAAAGCATAAAGAAAAAAGTAAACCATGGAGCAAAATCAACAGAGGTGGTTTATCATTCAACAAAAGAAATAAAGGTTGAGAAAGCCCTGATTGACAACTTCATAGGGTTGCAGAAAGTTATGGTAAATCTCTCAAACAAATTTGACGGTCTTTCTGACCAGATATCAAAGCTTCTTGACCTTTTTGAGATTTCTGCAAAATCTCTTGCAAAAAAAGAGCTTTCATCTCCTGGAAATTTTAATACCCTGTCAGCACAGGCAGACACAAAAAGAATCTTGGACAGGCTTGATAATATCTCAAAACAAGCGGGCTTAATAGGAAGGGGATTAGCACTCATTCATGAAGTCGGAACAGAAAATGGAAACCCTGTTATTCCGCCAAATCCCCAGAGAAACGGAATTTTTTCTGCAGGACAAACCTTTTCAAGTACGGGCAATAATATGCAGAATAAAGCAGTAGGACAAAATATGCAAAGTCCTATTATTCCTATAAAAACAAATGTCGTAGAAAGCGGTGCAAACATAATGGGCATGGAATCAGGTAAAAAGCTGACGAAAGAGCTTGATAGTTTTGAAAAATCATCACCAAACGACAGCAATAATATTTCTTAGAAAATGTTGGAACAGACTTCAGGTGACTTCAGGGAAAGATTTCTTCTGAAATTGACAAAGGAAATAATTGAAAATACAAATTATTACCGTGGGTTTAGGGTAAACAGAAAAGCAGAGGAGATTTTCAAGGCAGAGAAGTTAAAAAATGAAGATGAAAGAAGGTTTTTGGATGCGCTAAATACGCCAAAAACACTTGACATAGAAAGCCAAAATCGATCTATCTTTGAAAAGAAGAAGAGGGAAATAAGTGCAATGATTGAAAAGCAGAAGCAAGAGGTCAAGGAAGTAATCAAGGGCAGAATAAAGGAGGAATCTGAAAAGCTTTCTGAAATGAAGAAAAGCAACCTTGCTGAAGAATTAAATTCTTTCTCAAAGAGGTTTCAAAGACCCGTGTTAATTCCATTAAGAAAGCAAACTACTTTATTCCAAAGAGCATTTCAACCATTAAGAATTCCTGAGCAGCCACTTCCAGAAACAGTAAATTATGTAAGACCAATTACAGCTCCCGGAGAAATTGATTTGGGAAGAATAAATGCGATTATAAAAGACCCATTGGTTAAGGTTATAGAATGCAATGGTAGTGATGATAATATTTATGTTATGGGGATTATGGGAAGAAAAAAAACTCCTATAAAGCTCAGCAAGGAAGAAATAGACCAGATTGTAAGAGCTTTTTCTGAATCTGCAAAAATACCAAGCACAGAGGGGCTTTTCAAGGCAGCTTTCGGAAATCTTGTTATTTCAGCAGTTGTTTCAGATATTGTTGGGACCAGATTCATAATAAGGAAGATTGCTCAGGAGTTCTAATCTTTAATCTAAAAAGATTATTACCCTGTCTTATAATGAATTAGAGTTTCTGTAACAAATAAAATTAAGGACACAATTATAAGGGTCATTTTAAACCCTCTTTTTTCAGCTAAAACTAAGGATAATATAAAAAATAAATAAAATGCAGGAAATATGCAAAAAGAGGCAGAAATGGGAGCAAAAAGTAAATTTGTCAGGATTGGGATAATAAAAAACAAGCCAAACGCTGAAAGACCAAAAAAAGAATTATGTTTTCTTTTTCTTTAATACGAAGAATTTCCCAGAAGAGAATTAATGCTTTGTGAAGATGGATTTTGCTGTGAAAGGCTTGCTGCAATGTCCTTTAGGAATTTTATCTTGTCTTCGTTCATTAATGAGTTTAATGTTGAATTGTCCAGATTTGCAGGATAGGAATTCTCAATCCAGTAAGTTCCAATTTCATATCTTACAACTATGAACCCGTTTTGTTCCTGCGCTTCTGCAGTCTGAACAGAGATATTTCCAAATTCATTGATTAATGTGCTTCTTTCAAAATCTGTCAAAGCCAGATTTTGATTTGCAGCAGGTACAGAAACATTATTTATGCTTTGATTTACATTTGAATTGTTTACATTGGCATTTTCATTCTGGTTTGAAGTTTGCGTTTGAACTTGTGAAGAATTTCCGTTTATTTCACCATGAATCAGGTTTGTTTGTATTGAAACTATTTCTTCCCCATTATACAAAATTCCGACATCAATTGGCCCCTGCTGAAGAGAGGAAAGATTAAGCTGGTTCAGGTTTATTGAAATATCCTTTGTGCCTGTACCGATGTAATCACTACCAAATCCTTGCTGCTGAACAGAATAATCTGTTGTAACATAAACAGTATTCCCATTTGTTGTTAATTTTATTGTACTGTCTGGGAGCTGATTTCCGCCATCTGTATGAACGCTTGTCGGCTTTATCTCAGCTGTCTCTCCTGGCTGCAAGGTATATGTAAAAATGTGGTCTTCAGAAACGTTTCCTTGAATTTCATTTTGAAACTGGAAAGTCGCATATCCTGTTGGCCTTAGCCCCAGAAAAAAGTTTGCGACAACGCCCAACAAGCCAGCTCCGCTTGAGTTATTTTCCCGTGCAGGAGGTTGTGCATTTGTTGTGTTTGATGCTGAAGAAACTGTTCCGGCTGATGATGAATTGTTTTCTGGCAGAGTTGTGTTTCCAGTTGTTGTGTTTGATGATGTTTCTGTTGTTGCCGGGCTTTCTGCATTTGCATTAGAAACTTCTGAACCATTTGAGGAAGATACTATCATTGTAAACTGAACATCTGGATAAATTGTCTTTGTTCCTGCAATGCCGAAGCCATCTCCTGAACCATTTATATCTTTTCCATTAACAAAATAATTCCCTGAAACTGTCTGCTCTGAAACAAGGGTTTTAAGTGGATACTGATAAGTTTGACCTCCATTTTCAAAGACAATATTCGAAGAAACAGGGATGAGCTCTCCAGGATTCAATGAAATTTTAAGCTGTCCATCAAGTGTTTTGCCTTGTTGATAATTTGCATTTAAATTAAGTATGGCATTGCCTGTTGGATTGCCTTGCCTCTGGCCTATAAAATAGGCTCCTATAATTATCAGCAAAGCAAGGGGGATTATCCATGCAAATTTCCCTAGAGAAAACCTTTTCTGCCCCTGGTATTCTGAAACAACTTTTCCATCAACTCTTTTGCTTTGATAAAGGTAAGGGCCGTATATCTTCCCGTCTTTTTTTATGTACTTCTCATAAGCCATGTTTCAATTTCCTTTTTTTGTCCAATCTTCTTAAAAAGATTGTGTAGGGTAACTGACTTACAATAAGAAAACTGGAGCGTATTTAAAGGTTTATTGCCCGCAGTTTACAGCCTGCCAAATTGAATAATTATCGCCTGGGGATATGCTTGGAGTGCCCATTGAATTATCAAGTCTCACATAACTTATCTTATTGTCTGCCAAATAATCTGCAAAAGTTATCTGGAAGCATCCCTGGCTAAACGTGCTGAAGTTTACATAATCCCCAATATATCCCTGGACAGCTGCGCTTGCAGGCAAATTATAACTATCAAAATATATATTATTCCACACAGAACGTATAGAACCATTATTCAATGATGGATTTAATGTACATCCTCCAGACCCATCAGAGATGAATCCTGTCTTGCACAGGCAGTTTGTCTGGCAGCCGTGGACATTTCCTGGACTGCCTCCTCCGTCGCATTCATAAACTCCAGGCAGATATGCACTTGAATTCCATGTTCCTGTGCAGGATAATGATGCAGGTGCAGGTCCTGTACACTGTGAAGTGTCAAACTGGCAGGCATTTGTGCATGCTAAGTTTCCTCCTGTAAATCCGAGGCTGATGCATGTTGCAAGATTGAGATTATTTGTGTCGCACTGCTCATTTATGCCCTTGCTGTCTGGAATCTGTATAATCCCGTCTCCGCAAGTTCCTGTTCCTGGGCTCCCTGTCAGCACGTTGTTCCCACCAGTATTTGTGTTAGTACCGCTTGGAGGGGTCCCGCTTATTGTTGAAGTATCTGTTGGGTTGCCTACTGTTGATTGTCCAGAAACAATATATAAAGGAGCAACAGAAACAGTATCGCCTGCTGAAATTCCAGATATCTGCGAGGAAGTAAAAGTAAATGTCCTTAGACTCAATTGATCCATAGAAACATTCTCATCAATACCTATGCTTCCGGTATTGTTTGTAAAAACAAATTTTATTCCTGCAAGAGCACCCCCTCCAGCGTTTCTTCTAACATTTACAACAATGTCTGAGCCTGAAACATATGCTGATTTTATGCTTATGTCAAAAGTGAATTGATTAAGGCTTATCTGATCTGAACCGCTTGAGATAATCCCCCGAATAACAACCCAGATAATTCCAACAGCGACCAGAGTAAGAAGAATTATTATCAAAGTAGCAACAATCTCTGATAAACCCTTAGTTTCTTTTTTAGAAAGAAACCTCTTTTCACGCATTGCTAAAAAAAGACAAAGCTCTTTATAAAATTACCGATAAGATTTCTAATGAGTTTGATTTGTTTGTGCTTGTGTTGTTGATGTAGCTGTCTGTGTAGATGTTTGGGCACTTGGAGGCACATATGGAACAAGTATTATTGTTTTGTTGCCTCCGACAGGTATCTGCACGTATCCATTCTGCTGAATCTGTGTCAAAATTGCATTTACAGCTATCTGAACACCCTCAGACTGTTTTTGGACAGAATACCCAGAAATTGCCGGTTGTATCACAAAGGCATAGATTATAACCAATGCCATAATGACAACAATCAAACCAAGAACAGTTATCCAAATGCTTTTTGTATCAGCCATCAATAGATTAGATAAAGTCTATTTAAAAAACTTATGATATTACAATTGTTATGATTGACTGCATGGGTTTGATTAATCTGTTATTTTGTTGATGCGAATTTTGTAGGATAAATTTAGTTTGTGTAAGTAAAAGTAAATGAGATATTGTAATAATGGCGGGAAGGATAATAAAAGTTATTAAAAAAGTTATTAAAAATTATATGATTTTCACATTGATAATCTGTGAAATGGAAAGCAGCAGAATCCTATTGCTCTGTTTTTCATACAAGAGAATTTAGCTGTTCGTCGTTATTTCAACCATTGTTATTACATCTCTCCATGCAACATTTCCTGAGCTTGTTGCAACGACTGAAATAACATCCCCTGCCTGGAAATTGACAATGCCTTTTTCCTGGACATCATAATCTTTCTTCATTCCGATTGTGTCAGTACTTATTGTGTTGCCAAAGCTTATCGGCTGGCCGTTCTTGAGAATTACAATATTTATCTCTCCTGGATTTCCCTGCACGACTTCAAGGTCTGTTGATATTGCAGTTATGCTTCCATCTCTTGGCATAACATATCCTTTTGAATTGCTTGTCTGAACACCTGCTCCGGTATTCAAGAATCCCGACTGATTCATTATTCCGCTATAACCAAAGTCCAGGAAATTTCTTTTATCGCTTGCAACAATCAAATCACCCTGAGCCTTAAGCTGATTAAGAGAGTATGCAACAACATAAATCTGCTTGTTCTGGTTGTTTTTGGAATAATTTATCTGATAGATTGCAAGATTATTATCATTCACATTTTTTATATTTACTTCTTTTGGAAGGGAGTTGAAATCAACCTGGCTGACGCCTGTTATCTCTTGCTGGTTTATTCCGCTTTTGGATGCAAATTGCTGCACAAATCCTTCAACAGAACCGCTAAGCTTGCTAATAACGCTACTGTTCCCGGAAGAATTATTATTGACTGCTTCTGCAGATATGGCAAAAGCACCTATTGCAAGAACAAGCAAGACAACAATTATTCCAAAGATTATTTTCCTCATTTTTATTTCAGTAGATGGATGGTTTCATATTTAAATATTTCTTAAGTTAAGAAATGCAGTAATAAAGGATATTACTAATAATATTGCCAATAAATATGTAAAAAACAATAAGTTATAATTTATATATCTTTTTTATCTAATCTGTCTAATAAAAAGTAAAATGCCGACAAAACACGACAAAATAACACCGGAAAAGCTTGAAAAGTACAGGAAACTGACATCAAAAGCGCTGGAAACTGTGAAATTAGAAGTAATCAAAGGCAAGGAAAAGGAAGCAGGGGAAATAATATCAATGGCTGAAAATTATGTCTCAGACGCGGGTTATTTTGAAAAGCAAGGAGATTTTGTAAATGCATTTGCAGCATTAAACTATGCTCATGGCTGGCTCGATTCAGGGGTTCGTCTTGGCATTTTCAGTGTTAAAGACAGCAGGCTTTTCACAGTGAAATAAACGCCCGCTCGTAAAATCGCTTTCTAGCTCTTTGATGTAACAAAGCAATTAGGATAAAATCTTGGCATTATTCTGCCAAAATTGTCGTGAAAACATTAATAAAATATATTATTCATATTAAATCATGAAAAAGAGCAAATTTTAAAATTTGCTTCACTTTCCATTAAAAATGAAAAAGAGGATTATTGTTCTAAGCCTCGGCGGAAGCATCATAATTCCTGATGATGTTGATTTTGCTTTTCTCAAGAAGTTCAAGAGCCTTATCCTGAGAAATAAAAAGAATTTTAAGTTCCTGATTGTCTGCGGAGGCGGTTCAATAGCAAGAAAATACATCAATGCCCTGAAAAAGGAAGGCCTTAAAGAGGAATTTCAGAGCTTTTCAGGAATTTCAGCTACAAGAATGAATGCGAGGTTCATGAATTATTTCTTTGGGATAAATCCTGAATATGGGATTCCGCACACGACAAAAACACTGGAAAGTTATGCAAAGAAAAGAGATGTAATATTTTTGGGCGCACTTGAATATAGACCAAAACAAACTTCTGACTCGACAGCTGCAGAAGTTGCAGAGCATTTCAAGACGATTTTCATAAATTTAACAAATGTTTCTGGTCTACACGATAAAAATCCTAAAGAGCACAAAGATGCAAAGTTCATACCAAAAATAGGATGGATAGATTTCTACAAAATGGCAAACAAGTCAAAGTACAGGCCAGGTCAGCATTTTGTCCTTGACCAGACAGCTGCAGAAATAATAATGAAGCATAAAATTCCCACCTATATTCTTGGAAAAGACCTGAAACAGCTTGAAAACGTGATTCATGGAAAACCATTCAGAGGAACAATAATCAGAGGATAAATTGAATTAACTCAATTTTTATAAATGAGCCTTATTTCTTTAAAATATGGATTACATAAATGTTTCAGGCAATGATTTCAATGAAATCAGAAAAAAGATAAGGGAAAGCAAGGGAAAAAATGTCATTTTTTCAGGTAATGATGATGACGTAGCAAGAAAAGTATTGGAAAAGGAAAAGATAAGCATTTTTTTGATAAACCTATCTGGAAGAAAGGACAAATTGAAGCAGAGAAATTCGGGATTTAATCAGGTTTTGGCTAGGCTCGCAAAGAAAAAAGATGTTTCAATAGGAATAAACTTTGATGAGATTATTAGCCAAGGAAAGGAAGAAAAGGCCGAGATTTTAGGAAGAATAAGGCAGAGCATAATCTTGTGCAACAAGAATAAGTTAAAAATGATATTCATTTCCAGAGAATCAAGAGACAGTTATAATTTAAAAGCACTGGGGCTTGTTTTAAGCATGCCCACATGGATGGCAGGAGTATTGAAGATATAAAATGCAAGATGCAAACAAAGTCCTTGAATCCTTAAGCCCTAATGAACAGAAAATTCTGCCCCATATTGAAGAAAAAAATGTTTCGGAAATCTGCAAAAAATCAAGCCTGGACAAGACATCTGTTACAAGGGCCTTGGGCTACCTGAAAAGCAAGGGAATTGTGAATATTACAGCAAAAGAGAAAAAAATAGTTGATGTTGGGATAAACGGGGCATTGTACAGAAAAAAAGGGTTGCCTGAACGAAGACTTCTCCAGCTTTTGGAAGAAAAGAGGATAATAAAAATTGAAGAAGCAGAAAGGCAGAGCAGGCTTTCTGAAGAAGAGTTCAGGGCTTCTCTTGGCGTCCTTAAGAAAAAGGCGTTTATAGAATTAAAAAATGAGAAGATTTTTCTGACTGCAAAAAAGGAGGAAATATCAAGAAAAAGCCTTGAGGAAATTTTCCTTGATTCGCTTCCATTAGAATTTGATTCTTTAAGCCAGGAGCAGCTTTATGCAATGAAATCGCTTGAGAAAAGAAGGAATATGATTCAAATTTCAGACGAGAAAACAATGCATGTTGAAGCGACAGAATTCGGAATAAAAATAATGAGTTTGAGCATTGGAGCAAACGGCAGGGGATTTATTGAGCAGATAACCCCTGAAATAATAGCTGACGATTCAAAATGGCGCGGAAAGAAATTCAGAAGATATGACCTGACTATTCCCGTTCCTAAGATATACGGCGGAAAAAGACATTTTGTCAATCAGGCAATTGACTATGCAAGAACTGTCTGGACAGAAATGGGATTCAGGGAAATGTCTGGGGACATTGTCGTAAGCAGCTTCTGGAATTTCGATGCTTTATTTACAGCACAGGACCATCCGGTGAGGGAAATGCAGGATACTTTTTTCATAGACAAAAAAACAGAGCTTCCAGACAAGAAACTTGTAAAAGAGGTAAGGGAAAGCCATGAATCTGGCGTTTCCGGAAGCATTGGATGGGGTTATAAATGGGATGAGGAAGAAGCAAAAAAACTCGTTTTGCGTACCCACACAACCTGTCTTTCTTCACAAACTCTTGCGCAGCTTAAAGAAAAAGATTTGCCTGCAAAATTCTTCGCAATAGGAAAATGTTTCAGGAATGAAACAGTTGATTGGTCGCATGGATTTGAATTCAACCAGACAGAGGGAATTGTTGTGGATCCAAAGGCAAACATGAAACATTTGCTTGGGTATCTCAAGGCATTTTTTGCAAAAATGGGATTTGAAAAAGTTAGATTCAGGCCGGGTTATTTTCCATACACAGAACCAAGCGTTGAAATAGATGTTTTTCATCCAGAAAGGAAAGTCTGGCTTGAACTGGGAGGCGCAGGAATTTTCAGGCCAGAGGTTGTTGTTCCTCTTCTTGGAAAAAATATTCCTGTATTGGCATGGGGTCCTGGTTTTGACAGGATTATAATGGATTATTACAAAATAAAGGACCTGCGTGAGTTTTACAGGAATGACATAAATCAAATGAGAAAAATGAAATTTTGGGTGAAATAAAATGAAAAGAGCATTAAGAGCAATTTTAATAGAAGGAGAAAAAGACAAAGAAGATGTTCTTCAGGGAAGAAAAAAAATAACAGTAAGGGAAGGTCACAGAGACTACAGCGAAGGTCCTGTTTTATTAGGCTGTCATAAATTAAACTGGGCTACAATGAGAACAATAACTAGTGTAAGACACACAACTTTGGAAAAAGTAACTGAGAAAGAATGGCTGGATGATGGTTACAAATCACAAGATGATATGTATAATGGATTAAGAAAGTTTTATCATAACTTAGAATATAGTTCGCCTGTTACAGTAATAAGGTGGGACGATTTAAGATGAAAACAGATAAGGGCTGCATATTTTGCAAAATAATAGCCGGGGAAATTCCGGCTGTAAAAATCTGGGAAGATAAGGAATTTATGGCTATGTTAGATATACACCCTGCAAGCATCCATGGCGGTCATGTATTAATAATGCCAAAAGAGCATTTTGAATTAATAACCGATGTTCCTGATAATGTTTTAAAGGATATGGGAATTGCAATAAAGAAAATTTCAGGAGCATTGTTAAAATATGGCGAAGGGTTAAATGTTGTGCAGAATAATAAAAAAGTTGCAGGGCAGTATGTTCCTCATGTTCATTTTCATTTAATACCAAGATTCGAAAATGATGGAGTAAGGATAGAAAAGTGGGAAGTCAACAATTATAATAGGGGAGAAATGGAAAAAGTAGCATCAAAAATAAAAAAGCTCATGAAATAAAATGGCAATAGTAACTTTCAGCAAAAAACAGTTTGAGAAAGACATTGGAATCTTTGATGAAAAAATAAAGGACAAGATTGCAATGTTTGGGACTCCTTTGGAAAGGGAAGAAGGAGACAGCATAAGCATAGAAGTTTTCCCGAATAGGCCTGATTTACTTTCATATCAGGGCTTCAAGCGCGGCTTCCTTGGATTTCTAGGCAAAAGAACAGGGCTGATTCAGTATAAATTAAGCAAGCCTGAAGAAAATTATAAAGTCATAATTGACTCTTCTGTAAGGGATATAAGGCCTTACACAGCATGCGCAGTAATAAAGGGATTGCAGCTTGATGATGAAAAAATCAAGGAAATAATTCAGGTCCAGGAAATGCTTCACCTGACTCTTGGAAGAAGAAGAAAAAAGGCAGCTATAGGAATTTATCCATTGGAAAAAATTCAGCTTCCAATAACATTCAGGGCCGTTGAGCCTGATAAAATAAAATTCACACCCCTTGAAATGGACAAAGAGCTTTCCGGCCTTGAAATTCTTCAGAAGCATTCTGCAGGAAAGGAATACGCGCATCTCCTGGCTGGAAAAGTTAAGTTCCCAATTTTTGTTGATGCAAAAGACCAGGTTTTAAGCATGCCCCCAATTATCAATTCACAGCTTACGGGCAGAATAACCAGTGAAACAAAGGATGTTTTTGTCGAATGTTCTGGCTCTGACATGAATATCTTGAAGATATGCCTTAATATAATAGCAACCTGTTTTGCAGACATGGGGGGAAAGATTTACCAGATGGAACTTTCGCGCGGACAGCTTAGAGGAAAGGAAACAACTCCTGATTTTACGCCAAGGGTCATGAAAATTTCACTTGAAAACACAAACAAGCTTTTGGGTACAAGCATTACTGAAAAAGAACTTAAGGAATGTCTTGAAAAAATGGGTTATAATTACAAGAGCAAGCTTGTTGAAATTCCGGCATGGAGAACAGACATTTTGCATGAAGTTGACTTGATAGAGGATGTTGCAATTGCCTATGGCTATGAAAATCTTGTTCCGGAAATTCCGGAGATATCAACTACTGGTAAAGAAAGCGGAAAAGAAAAGATAAAAAGAAGCATTGCACTAATACTCGCAGGGCTTGGTTTTTTGGAAGCTTCAAGCTATCATCTCACAAACAAAAAAGCGCAGATTGAAAACATGAATCTGCCTGAAAAAGAGAGAGTAATAGAAGTTGAGCAATCAAAGACAGAATACAATGCTCTCAGAAAAAACCTCACTCACTCCTTGTTAAAAATACTTTCTGAGAATGTTGATTCAGAATATCCTCAGAAAATATTTGAAGTAGGAAAAATCTTCAATCTTGTTTCAGAAAAAATAACAGAAAAAGAATCCCTTTCCCTTGCCATTGCGCCCGGAAATTTCACAGAAACAAGGCAAGCAATTGAGTATCTTTTCAGGATGCTGGAAATAAATGCTGTTTTTTCAGAGCCAAAAAACATGCCATCATGGTTCATAGATGGAAGAACAGCTGAGATATCAATCAATGGAAAGTCGATAGGATTCATAGGGGAAATTCATCCTAAAATCCTGAAAAACTGGAAGATAAAAATGCCTGTTGCCCTTTTCGAGATTGATTTAGAAGAAATTTTTAAGAAGTTAATAGCTTAAACGCTCGCCTCACTCCTTCGGCTCGCTCTCTAATTTATAGCCTCTTTTTATCCAAAATATCCTTTGTTGTTGTCTTCCGGCTTGATTACCTGATTTCTTTCTATTTTTTCGAATATCGGAATAATGTCTTTCTTTATTTCCTGCCACATTTTGAATGATTCTTTTACAAATTCTGCCTCTTTTTGTTCATTATAGTCCAAATCCCTTTCAATGAATTTTATCTCATTCTGCATAAGCTTTTTATAAACTTCTGAGAGATTTTTTTTGTCTTCCTGGCTGATTATTTTCAGTATCTGAAAAACAAACATTGGAGCGTTTACAGGATTCAAAATGTTTTCAATGAATCTCATATAATTTGCACATTTGTCACCAATCATTCTTCTTATTTCCCTTATAAGCATGTCTGTTTCACTTTCCGCAATTTTCTCTATGTAGAATTCCTCATTCATTTCCTTAAAGCCTGGGAGCTTTTCCTTTTTCTGCAGTTTTTCATACTCTTTCTTCAGTTGTTCAAGTCCTATGCCATTGCCTGTTTTTTCCATTCCTTTCAATCATCAAAATTGTTTATAAATATATTGAAAAAAAAGCCGCAGGGGAGAGTCGAACTCCCGACCTCGTCCTTACCAAGGACGCATTCTTACCAACTGAACTACTGCGGCTTTATTTGAGGTTAAAACAAACCACAATAGTAAAAGAAAAATTATACTATATAAAATGTGTGCAAAAAATAATTGTAATTATTTCCTTCCTGACTTAACAAGCAACAGAGTAATAAGGACTATTACAAGCGCCAATGAAAGAAATCCGAATATTATAAAAAGTATTTCAAAGAGATTGTAAAAAACCGAATTATTTGTCGAAAAGAAAAATAGCACTAATGAAACTATGAAAAGTATAAGGAAGAGTACAAGATTCTTCCATAAAATATGTATTCTTCTTTGCAAAGGACTTGTGTCCTCTCTCTGCCTTACTGCTCTTTTTATTTTTCTAGGCATTATAGTGTATAGTTATTTTGGTTTATAAAGATTACTTGAGGCGGTTAGTTTATAGTGCTATTGGGAAAATTACCCGTAGATAAGTTATTGGGAATTTCTGTATTTTTATCTGGAAGCCAGTCAACTTTAATGACATATGCAGTCAAATCAACAGCTTTGTTAAAAATGTTTCCAATCCATGCAGAGTAATCCTGGAAAAAAGCCTGCCTTTCAGAGGAAACACCCATGTGGATGTTCTGGTTGCTGATAATAAATAGCGCGCCCAAAAACAAAAGATTCACAATTAGAATTGGGATTTTCATTTTATTGCTGTTGAATTATTTACACCTATTCCGATTACTTTTCCGGTAAACTGAAATAATCCTGTAACAACGCTTTTTATCCACAAAAAGTAAAGTTTGCCAGATGCAATTAAGCCATCAATAGATGAAAAGCTGAAATTGCTTCCACTTGTAAAAATGAAAATCAGGAAAAGTATGAACAAAACACCTATAAGAAGGAAGATGAAGGAAACCCTTGCTTTCAAATGGCTGAATTTAAGAAAAATATAAAGTATTATTACTGTAGCTATTGCAATAAGTATAAATGTATTCATCTTAAATAAAGATTTCACTCATATAAAAATATTTCTGAAATAATATCCTTGAATAAATCAGAACGTTCCTGAAATCATGAGAACTATAAGCAGTATGTCTACAAAAAGGAGTGTGTAAAATATTGCTTTGTCAGTTATCCCGCCTGATTTTATGACTCCTTTTGAAACTGCTTTAATGGGCCAGAATGGCCTTATTCCCTGAACAGTAAATGCATCTGCAAAAAGATGAAAGCTGTAGCCAAGAAAAAATGGAAGAGCTGCAGGCGGGTAAACAAAAACTATCAGTATTGATAAGAAAATGCATAAAGTGTAGCTATGCACAATTCCACGATGATTTGTTGTCATCTGAACCGGCTTGGCAAGGGGATTTTTCCCTATATATGAAAATCCGGAATCAACGTCAGGAAAAAGAGTTGCAAAAAGTACAATAGGCATGAACAAAACAGGGTCTGAAACATGGGGGGCAAAAAAAAGTGCTACTGCGAGTCCGATTACAAGATGTGTCTTCCAGAGCATAAGTAATAATGCAAATTCAGAAATATAAATCTATAGCTCCAGTGCAGTAGCCAAGAAGCAATATGAGCGATAATAAGCATAAGAAAATATGAGAATAAAACTAAAACAGGTAAACAAAAAGAGTTGATCATCAAAGCAAAAAAAGATTTTATATGGAAAGAATTACCAAAAAAATTGGGAACTAATGAAAAATATCTGGAGATTTAGAAAAAGATAGAGATTATCATGTTAACTATCTTGGAAAATTGATTACAGAGATTTTTGGTTTGAAATGGGTGGAACAGTGAAGAGGTATATGGAGGAAGTAGGTTTTAAAAACCAAAAGCATATACAAAGATTAAGAAAAATTAGCCCCATAGATCAGCGGTCAAGATCGATGCCCTCTGAAGGCATAAACCCAGGTTCGAATCCTGGTGGGGCTATTTCTTATAAATTTTAAAAATTCCAGAGTTATAATTTTATCCTGAAGTCCTCTGCTGTTTTTGGATTTTTCTCGTGCTGATCCATCTCTCCGCGCTGAAGACAATCAAAACAAACATGAACTGTTCCATCTTTTTCTCTTATTCTTCCTGTTCCATGACATTTTGGGCAATTGGGGTTTGCGCTTGGCATGAATTTTATAATAAATCAGTGTATTTAAGCATTATTAGTCTAAAAAACAATAACAGATATTTAGGGGTAATAAATAATCAACAAATTTAAATATGAAAGGAGATTGTATAAATAATGGCAGAAGAAAAGGAAATAGGTACAATTTCAGGTTATTTCAGTCATGTGGGGGTTGCGGCAATAAAGCTCTCAGGAAGCCTGAAAGTAGGAGATACAATACATGTTAAAGGCCATACAACTGATATTGAGTTAAAGGTCGGAAGCATACAAATAGACAGGGCTCCTGTTAAAATGGCAAAAAAGGGAGACCATATAGGTATAAAAGTTCCTGACAAGGTAAGGCCAAATGACATAGTTTACTTGATAGAATGAAATTACCAATAAACCTTAAATAGACTTCTCAGCTTAAAAAATAAATTAAGCACTAAACCGATGGTTGATAAAGCGGTTGTGCGGCGAGCGAGCAAAGCGAGTGAGCCCCTGTAGTTCAGAGGCCAAGAATACGGCCTTCTCAAGGCTGTGACCCGAGTTCGAATCTCGGCAGGGGCGTTCCATTATGTTTTTAAACCAAATTTTCCAAGTTCTATCATGAAAAGAAGCTCAAGGCGCTGGAAAAAGAAAAGGCAAATGAGATGGAAATGGCAGCGAAAGCGCCTCAGGAAAGAGAAGCACAAAAGAAAAGTAAGAAGGCAAAGAAGTGTATAATTCATTTCATAATTAATTTTATAAATATAAATCATCTGTTATAAAAATGGATACTTTGGACTATATGACCAATCCGCAATATGTTGGTTCAAGATTTATAAGAGGAATCCATAATTTAAGCGCTTCCGAGAGATTAACAGAAATAGATGAGTTAGAAGAGCTTCTTGAAAGAGATAAACAAATAACTATTAAACAAAGAAATAATAATGTGTTGTGTTATAAGGCCCATAATAGGGTTGAAAACCTTTTAAGGGACTAAAATTTATTTTTTCTTAATTTTCGTTGGTTTTTTAAAAACACTACAACAATATTTATAAGCGGCAATTTCTTCCAGAATTAAGCCTCACGTCAAAGGCAAAATTGACGGTCAAAGTAAATTTGACATTTTAATAATAAAAAAATGGTTTCTGAAATATGGACAGAGAAGTATAGGCCCTCTAAATTTGACCAGGTGGTTGGTCAGGATGATACTGTAAAAAAAGTAGAGGCTCTTACAGGTTCACTTAATATTCCTCATCTTCTTTTTGCAGGACCTGCAGGAACAGGTAAATCAACTCTCGCTTTAATAGTTGTAAAAGAACTTTTTGAAAAGAACTGGAGGGAAAACTATCTTGAACTGAATGCTTCTGATGAAAGAGGAATTAACATAATAAGAGAAAAAGTAAAGAATTTTGCAAGGACAAAATCAATAGGAAATGTGCCATTCAAAATAATATTCCTTGATGAAGCAGATGCCTTAACTCCGGAAGCACAGCAGGCGTTGAGGAGAACTATGGAAAACTATTCATCAACATGCCGTTTCATTTTGTCATGCAATTATTCAAGCAAAATTATTGACCCGATACAATCGCGTTGCGCAATCTTCAGGTTCAAGCTTCTGGAGAAAAAAGACATAGCAAAGGTAATACAGAAGATTTCAGAAGGAGAAAAGCTTACAATAAACCCTGATGCTCTAGAATTAATTTATGAAGGTAGTGAGGGAGATTGCCGAAGATGCATTAACATTCTTCAATCAACAGCCTCAATTTCTCCGATAATAAATTTTGACCTTGTTTCAACAGTGATATCGAATGCAAAGCCAAAAGATATAAGGGTTGTTATGGATTATGCTATTTCAGGAGACTTTCAAAAAGCCAGGGAAAAGCTTCTTGACACTATGCTAAGGGATGGTGTTTCAGGTCAGGACGTTATAAAGGCAATCCAAAAAGAGTTATGGAGTTTGCCTATAGAGCCAGAAGTTAAAGTAAAGCTAACTGAGAAAACAGGCGAGGCAGAATTCAGGATTGTCGAAGGTAGTGACCCTTTCATTCAGCTCCAATCCCTTCTAGCAAGTTTTGTTCTTGCTGGATTAGGATTGTAAAAAAGAGTAAATCAAAATGCCAGAAGAAAAACCTGAAAAAGCAGTAAACTGGACAGAAAAATACAGGCCAGAGTATTTTGTTGAAGTTGAAGGGCAGCAGCAGGCTATTTTCCTGCTAAAAGATTTTCTTAAAAAATTCGCAATAGGCAACAAGGCAGTGATAATTTATGGTCCTCCTGGAACAGGAAAAACATCATTGGCTTTTGCAGCTGCAAATGAGAATCATGCAGAACTGTTTGAATTAAATGCCTCTGACCTAAGAAACAGGGAAAAACTGATTGAAATACTAAAGCCGGCAACAGAACAAAGATCGCTGACAAAAGAAAAGAAAATAATTCTTGTTGATGAGGTTGACGGCATTTCAGAAACAGATAAAGGCGGTCTTCTTGAACTTATTGCGCTTGTTGAATCCTCCTCATATCCTATGATAATAACCGCAAATGACATCTGGGACAGGAAATTCACTGCATTAAGAAAAAAGGCAGACTTAATCCAGTTAAAGGAGATAGATTACAAGACAATAAAGAATGTCCTCATTTCTATTCTCAGAAAAGAGAAGAAATTTCTTGAAGGGGATATTGTAACAAACATTGCAATAAAGGCAAGGGGCGATTTGCGTGCCGCAATAAATGACATACAGACAGCTTCCGGGATGAAAGATCCTTCTGCAATAATTTTTGATGAAAGGAATAAGGAATTGGATATCTTCTCCGCATTAAGAATGATTTTCAAGGGCAAACCAAATGAAAACATGCTTCAGCTTCTTGATTCAGTCAACATGCCTATTGATGAGATAATTCTCTGGATTGAGGAAAATATTCCTGCAGAGTATCAAGGCGAAGAGCTTGCAAGGGCGATTAATATCCTAAGCAAGGTTGACATATTCAAAAAAAGAATTTACAGACAGCAATACTGGCGCTTCCTTGTGTATGAAAATGCCCTTTTGAGTTATGGAATTTCAAGCGCAAAGAAAAATATCAAAACCGGATTTACTAGCTACAAAAAACCGACAAGAATACTCAAAATATGGCTCAATAACCAGAAATATGACAAGAAAAAGTCAATAGCAAGAAAATATGGCGAGTATGTTCACATCGGAGAAAAAAGGGCTTACAAGGAATTTCCAGAAGTGCAGGCATTTCTCATGAAGCCTGAAATACAGAAGGAGCTCAGGCTTTCTGAGGAAGAAATAGCTTATTTGCATAACGTGATCAGATCAGAATGAGAATATTTTAATGTGAAAAATGCTGATAAAATTGAATATTATTCTCTGTTGTTAAAATTGGTTTCTTGTTAAATTAAAACAGCGCGAACCTGTTTTTAGGGGTATTTTGCGAAGCAAAATGACTTTGGTTGTCAGTAATTTTATAAACATCTTCAGCTATTTACTATAATGGGTTATGATATAACAGTTGGAAGGGATGCTTCTGACAAAAAGGCATTTGGAAATCGCGGTCTTGTGTATATTGGAAAGGGTTACGTGAAAATGGGGCAGTACACTTCTTTAAGCAACAAAATTTTCATGGACGTTGCCCGTTCCCATGTCATTCTGGTTGCCGGAAAAAGGGGATGCCTTGAGGGGAACACGTTAGTATTTACAGATAAAGGATATAAAAAAATAAAAGATTTTAATGAAAAAGAAGATAAGATATTATCTTTTAACAAAGACAAAAAGAACTTTGAATTGGAAAATGCTAAACTTTTAAAATATCCCATTAAGAATGAAGAGCTTTTAAAAATAGAACTTGATGATGGAAGGGAGATAGTAATTACAAAAGAACATCCCTTACTTGCATCTTATGGAAAATATATTTTTTGGAGGGGCGGGGAAGAATTAAAAGTTGGGGATAAAATAGTTCTTCCTTTAGGATTGCCTGAGATTAAAAAAGGTAAAGAAAGCCTAAGAATAGCAAGATTATTAGGTTATATACTCGCTGATGGGAATATAAGAATTAGAAAAGGGATATGGAAAGACGGAAGAGGCTATTTGTATAATGGTACAAAAGCAAGAATAAGAATATTCAATGCTGATAATGAAGTCCTATCACAGGCAAAAGAGGATTTTGAGCAGGAATTTAATGTTTATGCAAAAAGATATTTAAGAAATGATTGCAATTGTGAAGTAGTTCAGATTTTACATCAACCAGTTGTAAATAAACTAATTTCCTTTGGTGTTCCAGAAGGAAATAAATCGGCTATTATTAGGGTTCCAAGAATAGTATTTGAGAGTTCTAATGAATTTAAGTCCCATTTTATTAATGCCTTATTTTCTTGTGATTGCTATATACCTCAAAAAGGAAGATATATTGATTATAGTTCAAAATCCAGAGAATTTTTACAGGATTTGCAATTATTATTGACTCACTTTGGAATAGAATCGTCAATAAGGTTAAAAATATCTAAAGTAAATGGAAAGAAATTTGAAAGTTACAGGTTATTTATAACAGACAATAATTCAATTGAAAAATTTAAGGGAATAGGGAGCATAATTAAATTTAAACAGGATAGATTAAACAACCATAAGGCTAATAATATGGGGAAAAGAAGAACCTGTTATATTGATGAAAGTTTGGTATGCAAAAAGATAAAAAAAATTTCTTTTTTACAGAATATTGAAGAGGTTTATGATTTAACAGTTGATAAAAATCATTCTTTCATTGCAAATGGAATAATTTCACATAATAGTGGAAAATCATACACCCTTGGGGTTATAGCAGAAGAACTTTCTTCTCTTCCAAAAGAGGCAAGCCAAAACATAGGCTCTCTTATTTTTGACACAATGGGAATTTATTGGACAATGAAATTCAAAAATGAAAAGGACAAGGATTTGCTGACAGAATGGGATTTAAAGCAAAAAAATCTTCCTGTAAAAATATTTGTTCCTTTTGGACATTATGACTCTTATCTTGAAAAAGGGATTCCTGCAGATGAAACTTTTGCCCTGGATGTTAATGAGCTGAATCCTGAAGACTGGATTCTTACTTTTGGTCTTGAGCTGATTAATCCTGTTTCAATTATTATACAAAGAGTTCTTACTAAATTAAAAGAGCAGGGAAAATATGACCTTGATGATATTCTTGATGCATTGAATTCAGATGAAAAAACTCCCCAGGAAATAAAAAACGCTGCAATCGGACTTTTTGAAGCTGCAAATACATGGGGAATCTTTGCAAAAAAAGGGGGAGAAGCCACAAAAGTTGAGCAATTGGTTTCAGCAGGAATAACAACAGTGCTTGACTTAAGCGTTTACAATTCTGTCGGTGTTTTTAATATCCGCGCTTTGGCAATAAGCCTTCTCTGCAGAAAAATCTTCAGCCAGAGAATGGATTCAAGAAAAGAGGAAGAGACGGAATCAGTTGCCCAGGGACTCGATTACCTTTCAAGAAGCATAAAAAAAGACAATCCGCTTGTCTGGATTTTTATTGATGAAGCCCATGAATTTCTCCCATTGAACGGAAAAACAGTTGCAACAGATGCTTTAATCCAGCTTTTAAGAGAAGGAAGGCAGCCAGGGATTTCGCTTGTTCTTGCAACACAGCAGCCAGGACAAATACATCATGATGTAATGACGCAATCGGACATTGTCATCGCGCATAGGGTTACATCAAAGCCGGATGTAGAGGCACTGAATTACATAATGCAATCTTATGTTCTTGAAAGCATAAAAAAGCAGATGGACGACCTTCCCTCTTTGAAGGGGAGCGCTGTTCTTCTTGACGACAACTCAGAAAGGCTTTATCCAATTCGTGTTCGCCCAAGATTCACCTGGCATGGAGGAGAAGCTCCTACTGCGGTAAAGGCAGAGAAGAAGCTGTAAACTTTGATTTTCATAAGTTTTAAAAGGGGTTTTTATTAGAAAATAATATGACTGGATTAGAAATAACAACTGAAGGAGAAATAAGATTGATGGATTTTGAATCAAGAACAGGTCTTCCAGCAAGAGCTTCATTGGACGAATTAGAATTAATGGGTGGAAGATATTTCTCATCAAAACCAATAATTATAGATGGAAAAACAGCAAATAGGGAATATGTTTTTCTAGACCCTTCTGGAACTGAACAGGAAGTTATAGTCTACAAAAGAATGAGCGGAGAAAAGGATTTTATGGTTCATCTGGAAACAAGGGTAAGCAATAAATTCTAATTCAACATTTTAAAATCAACCCTAATCCGGTATCTGTAAGCGGCAATTTCACCTGCTTTTTTTATGCCCAAGACTTTTATTTTATGTCTGTATCTAACAGATTCTGATTTTACCTTATTAACAACTTTATCCATATCATCCTCTTTGCAGAAGTCATAATAAAAAATGCGTGTGCCTTTTCTTGAAAGCATAAATGCCTCTTTCAAAAAGCTGTCTTTCAGCTGCGGACGCGGCATAACAATCACATCAAACTTGTTTTTGATTTTTTTTGCAACTCTTTTTATATCTCCATCAAAAAATATTATTTTGTTCTTGACTTTGTTCAATTCAGCATTTAATCTTCCGTATTCATTTGCTTTTTTGTTTATTTCATTTGAATAGACAATGTCTGCTTTGGAATTCCTTGCAATCACTATGGAAAATGGTGCAGCTCCTGCAAACATGACAAATACCTTGTCTCCTTTACGAATCATTTTTGCGATCTCTTTTCTTTCATTGCTTAGTCTGGAAGAAAAGTAAACAGAATCAAGGTTAAACCTGAAAATGCAGTTATTTTCCCTGTAAATTGCCTCTTTTGTTTTAACTCCTGCTACCCACTTTGTTTCCTGCTTTCTAAGCCTGCCCTTAAACCCGCCTGTCTTTTCCAGAACAGTTGCTACTGACTTGTTTTTCTTCAGGAGATTGTCTGCAAACTTCTTTTTGTCATTTGCTTTTGTTTCCCTTGAAAATTTCACAAGAGCTATGTTTCCAAGAAGGTCATAAGGCGCCTTTGCATCCATTGTAAAAAAAGAACATTAAACTTTATAAATATTAAATCCGTATTATTGAAATGGGAAAAGGAAGGTTTTTATCTGGAATCATCGGTATAGCCCTTGTTGTATTGCCATTGGTGTTCCCATCTTTACTTCCAGCAGGTTCGGTTATTGGCGTTGATATACTGAGCAATAACACTCTTTCAATAATCATTGGAGCTTTTATATTGGTTTTTGTTTTCATGTCATGGAACAAGGCAAGAAAGATGAAAAATGCATTTGGTGGCAATTTCACAGGACCATCAGGATCTGGCGATGTAAGAAAAATGAAGGCAATAAATGATGCCCAGATAAAAGCGATGCAGGATGTCCAGAGATTAAGGGCATTGCAGGGCGCTTAAAAACTTTAATAATTCTTCGATTGATTAAGCAGATACTATTTGATAATTCCTGTGTTTAGAAGCAGCTACAAGGTATATCAATCCAATAGCACCAAATATTATTTTCCCAATAGTTTGGTCTATGCCAACATAAGGAAGAAGAGGAGTAAATAAAAAAGCATCAATTCCAGCGAATACCATATATGCTCCAAAGAACCATCTCCTTACATGTGCAAAAAATCCTTCTCTAAATCCCCTTCCTGCAGGATATGTTTGTCCGTATATCTGTTGTCCACCTGAACTTGTTAAAGGAGTAAACATTACTAAAATTCCTAAGAGTATAGCTATAAAGGGGGAAAAAGGAAGAATCATATTAGGTATAACAAAAGTAGCAATAACAAATAAAATTATTATAACACCAAAAATTTTAGCAACTGTTTTACTCATATCCCAATTACTCAAAACAGATTTATAAACATTATTATAGGAGCATAAGAACAAATCAACAATATTTATAAGATAAAAAGAATTGTGTAAAATATGAAAAATGGTGTATTAGTTTTAGCGATTTTAGTTTCTTTATTTTTTATTAATCTTGTGGGTGCGCAGTTTTTTGGAGGTGGTTATGGCGGTTTTTCTCTTAATAATCTTTTCAGCACAATTGACCCTGCAACATTTGTCTACATTTTGATTTTTCTTATAATCCTAACAGTTGTTAATTTGGCTATCAGAAGAACGAGCCTTTTCACAGAAAAATCAGGGGAGCCAAACAGGGTTGCGGCAGGCGTTGTCTCTTTTTCAGTTGCTGCGCTCATAGTTTACTATATCTACCAAAGCGGTTACGATGTCAGTTCTGTCTTGTATAATCTTGGTTTTGCAGGGAATTTGCAATCTTTATTAGTGATAATTATTGCTGTAATTCTTGCCATTTTTGTCATAATAAAATTCAAATGGCCCGGCTTTTTTATAATCTCTGGTTTGCTGCTTATGGGCATTTCTGTATTTACCCAATTAATATATGAACAGGGAACAGCCTTTGCCTTGGGATTTATATTAGTCTTTATAGGATTATTTGTAGGCAAAAAAATGCATGAAAAGAAACTTAAAAGAGAAGCAAGGATAAGTAACATAAGAATGGTTAAATAAATTTCATTAATCTAATAAATCTATTAATCCTTTTTTGTCTGTTGATGATGTTTATGCCACCATTGAGCTGACATATCTATTAGACTAAATAAGGATTGTCTTACATCTTGTTTTTTTAGTCTGGCTGGGTCGTCGGTGCCCGAAACTAAATATGCTTCATATTCCCGCCTTTCTACTGGCATCTGGGGATATTTTTCATGCTGAAACATATGAACTAATTCATGAGTAAGTGTTCTCCCATATTTTATGAGTGAATCTTTATCTTTAATTTTATAAGGAGTCATTCTGATTACTCTTTCATCACCACTACTGGCCATTCCTCCTATCCCATAATTGTTTCTATTTAGATTTTCAATTCTCATGCCGTTTTCTGCAGCTAAATTTTCTATTTTTCTAATATATTCGCGCGGTTCTTCTGATAATAGTCTAGAAGGAGGTAAATTATATTTTGCCCTTACTATTTTTTTATCTTCAATGACTCGTTGATACATTTTAGGATTTCTATAACTCATCCCAGTAATCGCTTTTGAAACTTTATCTTCTATACTCTGCCTTCCCCTTTGAAAAGCGACTATAAATAAAATTAAAGAAATAATAGGAAGAAGGAAAATTAATGAGCCCTCCTTAATTGTCCCTATAAATGCTCCAGTAAGATGATACTTGCTCAATGAGAAAAAGAATAATAAAAAAACCGCTATTAAAGTTATAATCTTTGTTTTAAATTGATAAGACTTTATTTCTTTTTTTATTAAATTTGGAATTTCTTCTGAGATTTTTCTTGTTTTTGCCATGTGTTATTTAAATCCAATCGCCTAAAGCTTTCTGCTTCTTCTGCTCTTTTAGTTCATGCAGTTTTTCAAGCTGCTTGTCAACCCTTTCTTCTGAAAAATCATGGTCATGAACAAGAATTCTTTTTATTTCATCTTCATTTACCTTATTGAATTTAATGTCTGGATTGACTGTTTTTGGTTTGTGGAACAGTTCAAAGATTTCACTCCATTCAAACCTGTCTTCTTCAGGCATGCTCATCATCTGTTCTTCAACGCTTTGGAATATCAGAACAGGCTGCTTGTATTTTTTTACAAGCTCCAATGCCCTTTTCTGTCCTATTCCCGGAATTCCTCTTGGATTGTAATCTGTACCAACCAAGATTCCTATGCATATCAGCTGGTCAAGGTTTATTTCAAGGAGATTCAGAACCCTATTTAGCTCAATAAGCTCCGGTTTTATTTCAATCCATCCCGACATTGTTTTCCTCTTTCTTGCTAATCCCAGATTTCTAATTAGATTTGTTGCGCCGAAAAGGAGGCTGTCATAATCCTGGCTTACAACTCCATAGCTTGGCTTAACCCTGCTTAGAAAAGCTGCTTCTGCTTCTCCCTCTCCCGGAGCCTGGACAACTCCAATTCCCATTGCTTCAAGAAGCTCTTTGCTTTCCCTTATCCTTTCATCATTAAGCCTTACCATCTGTGAGCTGTATCTTCTCATGGCCTCAATGTCCTCTTCCTGCTTTGCTTCTTCATACTTTGATTTGGCAATGTCTTTTATCTCAGATCTTGTTCTGTTTGTTCCTGCCTTTAAATCAGGAGGAATGCCATCAAATACATAAACCATTTTTATCCCTTCTGAAAGCAGGTTTGTATTTCTGTAGAAAATTCCAGATAAATGAGAAGTAACCCTATGCTTGTTATCCATCAAAGGCGTTCCATCAGGCTGCCTGATTGTTGAAAGAAACTGATAAAGCATGTTGTATGCATCTACAAAAACAAGCTTGTCTTTTAAGTCAGAGATTTCAATCTCTTTTCTTGGAATTATATCTTTAATATTTAGCCCCATTTCATAGATTTAGAAGAAAAATAAATATAAATAGTTATTTATGGAAGCAATTTCCTTTCTAAATTAGAATTTTTGTTTGCAAGGTTTACTATAGTATATGCCTGATTACGGAGTCTGACAGCTATGCTGTAAAGCTGCTGCGTTGAGAGATTTTCCACGGGAATGCCCCTAATCCTGTTATATCTTAATTTAACTAGACCGGCTAAATCAGCATTTGGAGAATTGAGGTCAGCTCTGCCGTATTCACTAATAATCATTCTTGCTCTTGAAACATCAAGAGGATTTAATGGCCTGTGCTGTCTGTATGTCATACTTTTACTCTTTGAAAACCATATATAAACTTTATGAAAAACCCTTCTTCCAAACGGCTTGGACGTTTGTAAACGACTCTTTCTGAAATGCCATTTTTTGGCTCATTAAACTTTAAATAACTAATGCTATTACTAAGATAATGGAAACAGATTTTATTCCAGTAGACTATGACCATTTTGACTTTGAAGACAGGAATTATATCAAAATCTTCGGAAGAAACAGCAAAAACCAGAGAATTTGCCTTATTGACACTTGCCCTGTTTATCTTTGGGCAATCATCAAGGAAGGAGTTAGCTCTGAAAAGATAAACAGGCTTATTGAAAAGATAAAGGATATTGAGCTTGACCTTAAAGGCAGAAAAACAAAGGTGGAAGGCGTTGAATTGCATGAAAAAAACTTCCTTGACAAAAAGGTAAAAGCACTCAAAATTTTTGCCACAAACTACAAAGATCTTCATGATGTTGCAGACAGGCTTGATTTTCCGGAAATACAGTGCAGAAGAGGTTATGATCTTGGTTTTGACACACACTACATAATTGAGAAAAAGATAAATCCATTGCAGTGGTACAAAATTTCAGGAGAAGTTCTGAACAATTCCATGGATTTTGGTGGTGTTGATTCAAATCTTGATGTTGATTTCTGCATTAAGATTGATTCCACAAAAAAAATTGAGGATGAAATTGAATTCAAGCCAAAGGTAATGGCATATGACA
Organism: Nanobdellota archaeon; assembly: GCA_027334715.1. Classification (GTDB taxonomy): domain Archaea; phylum Nanobdellota; class Nanobdellia; order Pacearchaeales; family GW2011-AR1; genus ASMP01. Next base: position 160,165 of record DAHWUG010000001.1, on the reverse strand, counting down.
TTGAAACAGATGACATAAAGCTTGGAGAGGGGGAAATTTTGATGGTTTCCCTTGTTTCAGACAATTTCAAAAAAGTCATCACATGGAAAAAGCCAAAAACCAGTGAAAAAAATCTTGATTTTCTTGAATATGTAAAGGATGAGGCTGATTTGATAGAAAAATTCCTTGAATATGTAAAAAAGCTTTCTCCTGATTTCCTTGTTGGATATTTCTCAGATGGCTTTGACCTTCCGTATATGAAAATGCGCGCAGAGAAGAATAATATAAGGCTTTCAATTGGTCTTGATTCAACACAACCCCGTTTTTCTCGTGGATTTGAAATTTCCGCAAAAACAAAGGGAATTGTTCATGTTGATTTATTGAAATTCATAAGAACAGCTTACTCCCAGTACATGCAGTCAGAAACTTTATCCTTAAATGAGGTTGCTCATGAATTTCTTGGCGATGAAAAAAAGCAGTTCAAGCATCAGCATTCCTCAAAACTCACTGATTCAAACTGGGAAAGTTATTTTGAATACAACCTTCATGATTCTGTTCTTGTTTATGAACTATTTGAAAAAATGTGGCCAGATATTCTTGAATTCAGCAGAGTAATGCACGAGCCAACATCAGAAGTGACAAGAAACGGAATGTCAAAAAATGTGGAATCTTTTATCCTGCACAATCTTGAAAAATTCAATGAGATACCTGAAAAAAGGCCGACAAATGATGAAATAGGGGAGAGAAGAAGTAAGGAAAAGTATGAAGGTGCATTTGTTTTTGAGCCAACTCCCGGATTGTATGAAAATATCTCTGTTTTCGATTTCACATCCAGCTATGGAAGCACTATAGTAACTTTTAATCTGTCAAAGTCTACATTCCTTGAAAAAGAAAAGGACGATAAAAATTCTTACAGCATAGAAATACAGGGTAAAAAAGTTTCCTTTACAAAAAAGCCCGGATTTTTCCCGGAAATGCTTAAGGAAATAATTGAAAAGAGGAAAAAGTTCAAGGAAGAGCTGAAAAAAAAGCCAGATGTAATCAAGCGTGCAAGAAGCAATGCATTCAAGCTCTTGGCAAACGCTTCCTATGGATATCAGGGATTTTTCGGGGCAAGATATTATTCAAGAGAAGCTGCTGCTGCAACAGCTGCCTTTGCAAGAAAATCAATAAGGGATTCAATAGAGAAAATAGACAAGAGCGGCTACAAAGTAATATACTCTGATAGCGTTAGCGGGGATACAAAGGTAATATTAAGAAAAGATAATCAGGTTTATGAAGAGAATATAGAAAATCTTTTTAAGAAAATTTATAATAAAAGAGTTGATAAAGAGTATAATCTCATAAAAGACGCTGAAGTTTTAACAATTGATGCTAAGGGTAAATCAGTATTTAGCCCAATAAAATATGTCATGCGTCATAAGTCTAATAAAAGGATGTTTAGGGTTCACTTTACTAATAATTGGCATATTGATGTCACTGAAGATCATTCATTAATTGGTTATCAAGCAGTAAATTTTAATCAATCAAAGAATAATAAAACTAATCCTATGAATAGGCTTATTGAAATAAAACCAGAAGAGATAAAGAAGAGGGCAAATAGCATTATTTCTTTAAAGAACATTCCAGTTAATTCTCAAAAATCTAAAAATTACCCTAAAGAAGTTTATGAATTTGCAGGATATTTTATTGGAGATGGAAGTTTTATGAGAAACAGGTTTTATCAAAAATATAAAAAAGATTATTACTTGCGTCTTTCTCTTGGATCAGATAAAGAAGAATTAATAAAGAAATTAATCAAACCACTGCAGAAAATGGGGTATATTAAGAACTATTGGTTGAGCAAAACAAGAAAAGGGGATATAACCACTAATGGCTTAAAAATTGTTAATATTATATCAAAGGAGTTTGTGGATGATAGCTCCAAAAAATCCATACCTGGGTGGTTATTCTATGATAAAGAGGAGAATGTTGGTTCTTTCTTGAGGGGGTTATTTTCTGCTGACGGAACCGTGATGATGAGAAATAATACTCCAATTATAAAATATACTTCTATCAATGAAAAGTATGTTAAAGAAGTTAGAAAATTATTGTTTAAATTGGGGATATCCAATTCTACATTTAGGGAAAACTCTGATAACAGGTATAAGTCTAAAGGAAAGGTATACTCTTCAGGAAGTAATTCCATAAATCTGATTATTAAGGATAAAGTGTCATTTTGTAAGAAAATTGGCTTTGTTTTAGACAGAAAAAATAAGTTATCTCAAATAAAAACCAAGAGTTATAGAAAAAAATCTATAAGTGGTTTCGAATTTGATTTACAGGGGGTTAAAAAAATTGAAGAGATAAATAATAGGGGATATGTTTATGATATAGAAGTAGAAGATAACCATAGATTTTTTGCTAATTATGTTTTAGTTCACAACACAGACAGCATAGCTTTCCTTCTTGAAAATCATACAGAAGAGCAGGCAAAAAAACTTCTTGAAAGGCTTAATTCAGAACTTCCTGGAATAATGGATCTTGAGCTTGAAGGTTTCTTCACTAGGGGTTTGTGGGTAACAAAAAGAGCAGGTGGTTTAGGGGCAAAAAAGAAATATGCTCTTCTTGGAAAAGATAACAAACTAAAAATCCGTGGTTTCGAAACGGTAAGGCGCGACTGGTGCCAGCTTGCAAGAAAAACGCAGAATGAGGTTATTCGCATGGTTTTGCAGGACGGAAATGAACAAAGGGCTTTAAATTTCATAAAAAAAGTTATTCAGGACTTGAAACAAAGAAAGGTGCAGAGAGAGGAAATTATAATCAAGACGATGCTGCAAAAGCCATTGGCAGAGTATAAGGCAATTTCTCCTCATGTAATTGCAGCGCAAAAAATGCGGGAAAAAGAAATTCCGATAGGCAGTGGCAATCTTATTGAATATTTCATAGCAGAGACAAGAGAAAAAAAGAAATTAGTTCGTGAAAAAGTAAAGCTTCCTGATGAAAAGGGGGAATACAATATTGAATATTATTTGAACAAGCAAATTCTGCCTGCAGTTGAAAATATTCTTCAGGTCTTCAACATAAATATCCACGAAATGATTACAGGAAAAAAGCAGACAAAGCTTGGAGATTTTTAAAATGCCTTCAAAAGATTATACAAGAAGAGAAGCAATAAAGTATGGCACAAGAGTTGGCATAGGCGCAGCTTTATGGGGAACTATGGGCCACTTGGCTGGAGAAATCTATAACAATACCATAAAACCTGTTGCAGATACCATAGAAAAAGGCTATGAAAAAGCTAATGATTTTGAAGAAAAGCTGGGAAGATTAAACCCTTTTAGAAAAGAGCCTGAAAAACAGGAAGAACAAAAGCATGTGACAAGAAGAAATTTTTTAAGAACATTAGTGGGCAAAGTGCATGAGCATCCTGTTGCTGCTGGAACTTTTCTTGGGGCAGCTTATGGTGCTGGAAAATATGCAATCTCTGGCTTGTCGGGATATCTTACAAAAAGGGAAATAGCTAAGCTCAAAGATGAAAGTACGGATTACAAAGAAAGGGTAGATATTTTAGAAAAATACAAAGGAGAACTCCAGGAAGGCATGAAAGAAAGGGATGCAAAAGTTGTTGAATTAGAAAGAGAATTGATAAATGTGAGGGGAATGCTAAGAGATTTAGAAAAACCGGGCGAACTTGAAAAAACTGTCAGTGAAAGGTCATCAATGGGTGAAATTCCGATTATTCTAGGTGCATCAGGAATCTTAATTTCAATAATTATAAGTTCTGCAGGTATAACAGGAAAAGCAATCAGCAATTTAAGCTATTTTCAGTCAAACATTATCGGGGCATTGGTGTTTTTTGTGTCTTTGTTTATGATTTTTATCGGATTGCTGTATGAAAAAAATTACAAAAACAATTAAAACAGCCTCTTTCTTATTAAAATAATGTCATCAAGGAAAACTTATCCGCCAAAGCCTCTTTTTCTTGAGCGTATGAAAAAACTTCTTGGAAAAGATTTTGATAATTACCTTAAAATTCTGGAAAAGCAGCCTGTAAATTCAATCAGATGCAATACCTTAAAAATAAAACCAGAAGAATTGTTAATCAGGCTGGAGAATAAAGGTTGGGGTATTATTCAGCCATTTAAAAATTTTCCGGAGATTATGATTATTAAAAGCAGTCTTCAACCGGGCGAACTTGGAAGAAGCTTGGAGCATCTTCTCGGATATTATTATGTTCAGGAAATTGCAAGCATGCTTCCTGTTCTCGCACTTAATCCAAAGCCAGGGGAACTTGTTCTTGACGTTGCAGCAGCTCCTGGAAGCAAGACAACACAAATTGGGGCAAAAATGGAAAACAGGGGAACAATAATTGCAAATGAAGTGAGCATAGGCCGCTTGAAGATTCTTGCATCAAATACAGAAAGATGCGGTGTCTTGAATGCAATAATAACAAAAAAAGATGGTGTTTCTCTCTGCAAAAAGCTGAAAGAGCAGGGTTTTCTCTTTGACAGGATTCTTGTTGATGCTCCTTGTTCTGGAGAAGGAACAATAAGAAGTTCCAATGTAACCAATTTGATGTGGAATCCAAAGACAATAATTCAGCTTTCAAAGCTCCAGAAATCCCTGTTAGTTTCTGCAATAGAAATACTAAAACAGGGGGGAGAAGTCGTTTACAGCACATGCACTCATGCTCCGGAAGAAAATGAGGAAGTTTTGGATTTTGTTCTAAATGAATTTGGTAAAAACATTAGCATAGAAAGAATAAGCTTGCCAATAAAATGCAGGCCAGGCATAAAAGAATGGAATGGCAATAGCTATAGCAAAGAAGTTGAAAATTCCTGCAGAATTTATCCCCAGGATAATGATACAGAGGGATTTTTTGTTGCAAAAATAAGGAGGATAAAATGAGTTACATAAAAATACTAAATAAAACAGAGAAAGCAAGAATAGAAGAACAATTGGATAAACAATTTGGAATAAAAACAATTCCGGGAATGATTATAATGCGCGGTGAAGAAAGGCTTTTCCTTTTTTCAGGAAATTTAAATGAAAATGAAATTGATAAGCTTGAGAAATGCACATTCATAGAAAGAATGGGTGTTTATTTTGCAAAGCTTGTTGATGGCAAAATAAGGCTTAGCATTGAAGGCTCTCAGATTCTCAAAGAGCAAATAACAAAGAATATATTTGAGCTTAATTCTTCTCAAGCAGAAGAATGGATGAAAGGCAGAGAGCTTCCTATTAAAACAGGTGTCAATGGATTCTTGATCATGAAGCATAAGGAGGATTTCCTTGGAACAGGAAAAGCTTCTGATGAAAAAATAGGAAACTTCATACCCAAGAACAGAAGGCTTAAGGAAAGGCAGCAGTAAATAATAATGCTTAAAAAGGAAAGAAGATTAATAAAAAGATGGGTCAGACTGATGAATTCTTAAGTAGATTACAAGATTTGAGGCAAGAAAATGAACAGCTAAGCAGAAAAAGGGTAAGGGAAAAAGAAGATTATGAAAAAGAGGAAAGAAGGAGATATAAGATTAGGGAGGTAAGGGGGTTTATAAAAGAGAAAGAGAAACAAATAATAACGAAAGCCGTTCGATAAAAGCACATTACTTTCTAGGAGATTCAAAAAGGAAAAATCTAGATTATGACATGTCAAGACAGTATTTTGATGAAGACTATGTAAATAAACATGTACAGCATAATTCCAATGATATATATCATCCTTTTTCATGGGATGAAGAAGGTGAGAAAAAGGTAACAGGTAAAGAGATTAGTGATCATAGGGAAGAAATTCAAGCAATCGCTTATGGGTTAATGAATAGTGAGTGGTCAGAACCAAGGGACATAATAACTGGTGCTAGATTGTACACTAAATTAGGTAAAGGAGGAAAAGTTATTCCAAAACTGATAAGTAAGTTAGAAAAATGGCATAAATCAGGTTATACCATTGATAGTCGCGACTTAGTCTATGTAAAAATGCTCATCAAAAAAAGTGAAAGAGAAAGGCAACGACATGCCGGCGGTCTCGAGATTGCAACAGGTAGAGAGTTAGCCTTTCTTGGCTCTGTCTTTGCAGGAATCGCTCTTGGATTAACTTCAATAACTCCGACTGGAAATGCAATCGGAAATTTGACAGGGACAAGTCAGGGCTTGATTGGATTGATTCTTTTTGTCTTTGGTTTGGCTGGATTGTTTTTTAGTGGAAAGAAATAAGTTTCACTTAAAATTTATAAACAGGAGGACTTTATTTCTATTATGGCAGCAAACAAGTCTAATTCTGTAAAAATAACATTAATAATTGTTATAGGAGCAATAATACTTGGCGCTATAATACTTAACTCATTAAATCCATCAGCGCAAAATACAGTAAGCGTTGCAGGACAGTCAACAATTCATGTAATGCCTGATTTGGTTGGGATTTATTTCAGTGTTGAAACACAAAGTTCAACTATTCAGGATGCAAGCAGCAAAAATTCTGCAATTGTCGATAATCTTACAAACGCTCTGATAAATGATGGATTTTCAAGCAGAGATATACAGACACAAAGCTACAGTGTTTATCCGGAATATGATTACAGCCAAGGAACCCAAAGATTGATAGATTACAAGGCAACCCATTTGATAAGAGTTCAGCTTTCAGTAAATAACACAGAAAAAATAGGACAAGTAGTTGACGCAGGGGTTTCAGCAGGTGCGGGCATTAGCTACATAAACTTTGAATTAAGCCAAGACAACCAGAACAAGTACAAGGCTCAGGCAATAGAACTTGCTGCACAGGATGCAGCAGTAAAGGCACAGGCTGTTGCAGATGGCTTGAGAAAAAAGGTTGGCTCTTTAGTTTCAGTGTCTGTTGACAATTATAATTACATGCCTTGGCTAGCTGTCAGCGGTGCAGGAGCAACTCCTTCGCAGGTTAAGACAGAAGCGACAAACATACAGCCAAGCAGCCAGGACATTTCTGCAAGCGTAACAGCTGTTTTCAAGATTGTATAATTTTTTATAATGCTCGCCTCAATCCTTCGGCTCGCTAAAAACATGCTAATATAAAAGTCTAAATGAGTTATTATTATAACAATTGGATTTTAGGGTGGGCGGGTGGGAAAGCTTTTATAAAATACTGTTTTCTTCAATAAAAATGGCAGTCAAAAGAAAAGTCAAGGAAATAAAGCTTCCAATGAGATTTAATCCCGGGCTTGAGAAATATGAACCAGTCTTGCCTTTGAGAAAAGCAGATAAAAATATTAAATTTGATGTAAGGGGATTGATATGGCTCTTCATTTTAATAATAGTGATAACATTGTTAATAGCATTACTTAGTAAATATGTGCCTTGATTTTAATAACAAAAATGGAGCTGAATGAAGAAAAAATACTTAAGGCTGGGAAAATTACAAGGGAGACAAGAGATTTTGCAAAGACAATTGTAAAGCCAGGTGTTCCTCTTCTTGAAATAGCTGAAAAAATAGAGAAGAAAATTGAAGAACTTGGCGGAAAGCCTGCTTTTCCTACAAATTTAAGCATAAATGAAATTGCGGCGCATTACACTCCGAGCTATGATGACAAAACCCTTGCTCACGGCCTGATTAAGGTTGACTTCGGCGTTCATGTTGATGGATGGACATCTGATAATTCTATTTCTTTTGACCTTGATGGTTCAGAAGAAAACAAAAAGCTGATTGAGGCTGCAGAAGAGGCTTTGAAAAATGCAATAAGTTTGATTGAAGAAAAAATAAACGCTAATAATAAATCAGAAGTCGCTGGTTCATCTGTTAACAATCCTTCTCTCGGGTGGGAAGGCAGGAATATTTATGTTAATGAAATCGGCAAGGTTATTCAAAATACAATAGATAAATATGGTCTCACTCCGGTAATAAATCTTTCAGGGCACAGCATGGAACAATATGATCTTCATGCAGGAATTACAGTTCCAAATATAAATGACGGGAAGAATGTCATTCTTGGGGAAGGCCTTTATGCAATTGAGCCATTTGCAACAAAAGGCAACGGAAAAGTCAGGGATGGTAGGCCTTCGGGAATATACCAGATTGAAAGTGACAAAAAGCCAAGAAGCGAGCTCGCAAGAAAAACTCTTGCATTCATAGAAAAAGAATACAAAACTCTTCCTTTCTGCTCAAGATGGCTTTCTAAAAAATTAGGATCAAGTTCAGCTTTGGCATTAAGAGAATTGGAAGCAAATGGGAACCTCCATCATTTTTCCCAGCTTGTTGAAGTGTCTGGTTCAAAAGTCAGCCAGGCAGAGCATACAATTTTTGTCAAGAAAAATAAGGTTATTGTAACGACTCTGTAAATTCTGCGTGCACTTCAGCATATTTCAAAGCTTTCCTTAATGTAAAGATAAGATCTCCTATTTTTGCAATTCCCTTGGGAACATAGGCAAAAGCGCCATCAATAAGTGCATTATATCCCAAGTGCTCTTTGTCTGAAAAATAAAGCACAAATGGAATTCTTATGAAATCTTTTGTTCTTGAATATTCTCTTATTATATCAATGCCTTTTTTTCCTGGCATGTTGTGGTCAAGAAGCACAAGCCTTATATTTTCAGCCCCTTGTTTCAATCTGTCTTCTAATAGCGAGCCATCTGCAAATTGTTCAATACTGTAACCTGAGAACTCTTTTTGAAGCACATTCATTGTAACAATCCTAAGGCTCTCATAATCTTCAGCGTATAGGATTTTCTTTTTTTCTTCTGCCATAAAAAATTCTGGAGAATTCTGTTTTTAAATTTTGCTTGTCTCTAACCCAGGTAACTGCCTTCTAAAGGCACAGCTGTCTTTGCGCTCTTTATGAATGTGTCTTCAATTTTCTAAGAAATTTTTAATACGTTTAAAAAGAGATTTCTTCTTTTTTAGAATAAGAGATTTTTTTATATTGTTTGTTTTTGGTTTAACTTCAACAATCTTTTTTCTCTGATTATCTTCTTTAAAATTGATACTAAATTCTTTATATTTATTTTTTCTTAATAAATTATTAATTTTTTTATTTTCTTCTTCTCTAAATTTCTTTATTTTAGTAAGAAAAACTAAAGTGTAATTCGGGCATGGGTGAGAATCTTGATTGTTAACTTCTTTCTCAAAACGGTAAGGAATTATATATGAATCCTGATTGTATAATATTGGTCTTGGGGTTAAGTGTTTTTCACAAAAAAATCGTTTACAAAAAATGCATTCTTTAACTGTATTTTTGATATGTTCTTTTGATTGGATGTAATTGCATTTTCTTTTGTTAGGAGAGTAATTGTTTTTGTCTTTATTTGTTTTAGACAACTCTTTTTCACTTATTTGCACTATTCCACCCCTTTCTGGTTTAAAAGAAGCTATTTTCAAGGCATCTTGAATGTTGTGAAAATGCACATCATGATTTTTGTGAATTAAATGAGTAACTTCATGTGTTGCAGTTTCATATATCTCACTATTGTCTAAATCAGATAATACGGACTCGGAAATGCAAATGGTAAAGGAATTAGTGTGACAATGAGCTATTTCATGACCGCTAAAGTTTGGGCAATTCCAAAATCTAACTATAGGTTGTGAAATTCCGAATTTTTTAGAAGCATCACGAACAGTGTTTATAAAAAATTCTTTTTTACTCTTTAGTATTTCATGAGCGAAATTACTTGGTTCTGGCATTCACTTTAGTAAAAAATAAGGTATAAAAGTTTATCTAACCAGTATAAATCGGTTTGTTATCTGATCCACCTGTTTTAGCAACTTGAAGGTAATTTTCTTCAATCTTTTTGTACATTTTAGCATAATCAGCAGAAACTGAAGGTTTTACTCTTTTGAATGCTTCTTGAAAATCTTGTTTTGTAACTACAAAAACATCATCTTTTTTTATTGAATTTTTCTTAGTAACCAAAAAATGCCTACGAATAGAATTCATACCAGCTTCTATAACTAATGAATGAATATCGGCTCCGACAAATCCTTCTGTTAATTTTGCCATGTCTTTTAGAGAAATATCTTCTGCTAAAGGGGTATTTTTGGTATGAACTTCAAGTATCTTTAATCTGCTTTCTTCATCTGGAACGTCAACTAAAATAAATCTATCAAATCTTCCAGGTCTTAAAACAGCTGGATCAAGCATGTCTGGCCTGTTTGTAGCTCCGATAACTATTATTCCTTTTAAGTCTTCAAGACCGTCCATTTCTGCTAAAAGTTGGTTAATAACTTTAAGATTTTCTTGAGAGCCCCCATCTGAAGAAAAACCTCTACGTCCAGCAATAGATTCAAATTCATCAAAAAAGATAATACATGGAGAAACTTGTCTTGCTCTTTCAAAAAGTTTTCTTATAGCTGCATGTGAATCGTTTACCCATTTACTTAGTAAATTTGGGCCTTTAACTGAAATAAAATTAATTTCAGATTCATTTGCAACTGCTTTAGCAAGAAGTGTTTTACCTGTTCCTGGTGATCCATAAAGTAAAATGCCTCTTGGTGGTCTTATCCCAATTTGCGCAAACACTTCCGGATTTTTAATTGGCCACTCAATTGATTCTTTTAAGGATTCTTTAGTTTTTTCAAGCCCTCCAATGTCTTTCCATGTTACATTAGGTTTTTCAACGAAAAACTCTCTTAATGCACTAGGCCTTACTACTTTAAGGGCATCTAAAAAGTCTTCATGTTTAATTACTAGTTTTTCGAGCATTTCTGGAGGAATTTGTTCTTCTGCTTCAAGTCTTATTTTTGGTAATAGTTTTCTTAGAACACTTATAGCAGCTTCTTTGCACAATGCTTCTAAGTCTGCACCAACAAATCCGTGTGTTACAGCAGCTATTTCATCAAGCTTAACCTCTTTTGTAAATGGCATTCCTCTTGAATGAATTTTCAGAATTGAAAGTCTTCCTTCTTTACTAGGAACTCCCACTTCAAGTTCCCTATCAAATCTTCCAGGTCTTCTTAAAGCAGGATCAATTGAGTTTACTCTGTTTGTTGCGCCAATAACAACAACTTTTCCCCTTGATTTCAATCCGTCCATCATAGTAAGCAGCTGTGAAACAACTCTTCTTTCAACTTCTCCTGTTACTTCTTCTCTTTTTGGAGCAATTGCATCTATTTCATCTATGAAAATAATTGCCGGAGCCGTTTTTTCAGCTTCTTCAAAAATATCCCTTATCTTTTTTTCAGATTCTCCATAAAATTTACTCATTATTTCAGGCCCATTAAGAAGAATGAAGTTTGCATCTGATTCATTTGCAACTGCCTTGGCCAATAAAGTTTTTCCTGTTCCGGGCGGACCATGAAGTAAAACTCCTTTTGGTGGCTCTACACCTAATCTTTCAAATATCTCCGGGTGTTTCAGTGGAATTTCTACCATTTCCCTTATTTTTCTTATTTCTTCTGATAATCCGCCAATATCTTCATAAGTTATTTCAGGTATTGTTTCTTCTGTTATTTCAACAGCTTTTGGATTCAAAGTTACCTCTGTATTCTCTGTTATTACAACAGGCTGGCTTGGATTTGTGCTTATAACAAGGAATTTTATCTGCGTAAATCCTCCTCCTAGCTGGCCGAATCCCATTCCTCCAAGCATGTCTCCAATTCCTCCAAGCATGTCTCCAAAATCTCCTCCAAATTCGTCAGAAAATAAGTCCTTTCTTCTTTGAACTCCACCAAGAACAACGACATCTCCTTTTATCATAGCTCTTCCAAGGAGTCCTTTTCTTAAATTTTCAGGCTCTGCTTGAACCATTATATTCTTTTGTGCTGGCGCAATCATTACTTTTTTTGCTTCTTTTATTTCTGCTTTTGAGACTGTTACAGACTCCCCAATTCCTGTTTTTGCATTTTTTCTTAGAATTCCATCAATCCTTATTATGCCTTCTCCGACATCTGCAGGATAGGCCCTGTCAGCTATTGCAACAGTTTCCCGATTACCTTTTATGAGAATAACATCTCCCCTCCTTATTCCAAGGTCATGCATAACATCACTGTCTATTCTTGCTATGCCTTTGTAAGCGTCATCCTGCTGCGCTTCAACAACCTTTAATTGGACATTTTTTTTGTCTGTCATCTTTATTTTTTCCTCTCCTTTTTGTCCTTGACAATCCTTACCTGAAAGCTATCTTTTATTTTATTGAATGAGTCCTTTATGCCACGCCCAGCTTCTTTTAATGCTCTTTTCTCTTTTTCGCTTATTTCCAGCACTATTTTCATTTTTTCTTTTTTATCTCAGTTACCCTTATTCCATTTAAATTAGCATGAATTTCTTTTTCAGCTTCCTTTTCAGGCCCATTTATCTGAGATTGCCCGAAATTCAGGCTTAATCTTCCAAAATCTTCAAAGCAAAGCTTGACCATGTCATTCATTATTTTTTCCTGTTCTTTTATGAAGGAGACTATTTCTTTTGGTATTGAAACAGCATAGCTATTACCGACAAGCCTCATTTTGACATGAAATTCCTTGCTTTTTAAGTCGTTGAATTTTCCAAATTCTGCTTCATCATTTGGATGAATTATTTTTGAGCCGCAGTTTGGGCATACAACAGCCCTTAATGCAAATCCATTTCTGATAATCTGGGCTTTCTGCATTTTAACATTGCATTTGTTGCAAAGGATTGTGTTGTCAAAAACGTCTGTCATTTGGCACTTCCTGTAGCGAATGAATTAAAATTTTTCTGATTTGCTTTCATTTTTTTGTTTTTTTATTTTCGTTTTCTTTTGTTTTTTTAGCATAAAACAACCGTGTCATTTTCAGACACGGCGGTTGGGTCGAAAAGAGGTTGTATATTTTGTGTATATACACTTCAATGTATACACATAAAAGATATACTATTTAAATATTTCGGTAGTCATGGCTTTGCATATAAATTAAATTCTGCACATAAATGAACCTTTCTTGCACGTAAATTTATTAAAGTTTAAACATTGCTTTTCTCTGAGAAAGGAATTCCCTTAAACTTATGTTTAAAATGGTATCCACTCCATACTAAAGTGCAGAGTTTCCGTGATATAAATCCTGATTTCTTACCTAGCTCTTCACAATATCAAACTGAACAAAACTTACAGAAGATGCAAATTCTCCTGGCTCCAAAGATGTCTTTTGGGACATCTTAGCAAGGCCCTTTTATGAAATTAAAAATTGATCTATTCACCGGCATTCCAGTAACATCTTTTGTTGTTGTATAAATTCTCTACAAATACTTTAAAAACTATTAATAATTAAATGTCTAATGGCTTCGGAAAAGGGGTTCAGATATTATTGGAATAAGTTCTGGTTCCTTCTCTGGAAGGATGATAGCCTAAAGGGGTGGATATTCTCCCTGATTTTTCTTTTCATTTTTATAAAATTCATTTTTTTTCCTGGATTAAGCATTGTTGCAGGAACCTCTATGCCTTTGGCAATTGTTGAATCCTGCAGTATGTATCATCAGGGTAATCTGTTCAGCAATTTTGATGAGTGGTGGGCAAGACATGAGGAAAAATATGCTCCTTACATAATAAACAAGCTTGATTTTCAGAGTTTTCCACTAAAAAACGGTTTTAACAAGGGGGATATTCTTTTCATAGTTCATGCAGATCCTTCAAAGATTAAAATCGGGGATATTATTATATTTAATGCAGGTCAGGCAAATCCAATAATTCATAGAGTCATTAACATAACTGAAGTGAATGGACAGAGAACATTTTCGACAGAGGGGGACAACAACAACGGCCAGCTAAGCTTTGAAAACGGAATAACAGGAAATCAAATTGTTGGGAAAGCTGCATTGAAAATTGCCCCATATCTTGGATGGGTAAAGCTCATATTTTACGACTGGCAGAATCCTGCTTCAGAAAGAGGATTTTGCCATGAGAACTGACAGATAACATTAAAAACAGGATACAATATAATATAAATCAGTGCAGTTTGATGCTAAAAAAGGCAGACAAGCTGCAAAAGGTATATAAATAGGTAATTGATAAAAAAACAACATGGAATTTTGTCCAAAATGCGGAGCTGTTCTTGTGCAGAAAAGGAAGAATGATGGTTGCATTAGATGCAATTATGCATCAAAATCAAGGGTCAAATTAAAAACTTCTGAAAAAATGGATGAAAAAAAGGAAATAGCTGTTGTAAAGGACAAGGATGTTGAGATTTATCCCATAATTGACGGGGAATGCAAGAAATGCGGGCACAATAAGGTTTATTTTTGGACAATGCAGACAAGAGCAAGCGATGAATCAGAGACAAAATTTTTCAAGTGTACAAAATGCGATTTTACCTGGCGGGAATATCGCTGATTTTATTATAAAATTTTAAGTTAAAATGTCTTAATTATGATTCATGGAATTTGGGCGTTAGAATAGTGTTTTAACGATATTAATTCCTAAACTTTAAAAACATCCATCAATTATATTCTTAATGGAATTAGGGGGTGAATTGACAGGAGATTTGGAAGAAGAGGAAGAAAGGGAGGAAGAACTGGCTGAGCTTAAGGAAAGTTCTGAGATAAGATTTGCAATAAACAATTATGATGAAATTTTCTCCGATTTTGACCCAAGGCCTATTGTGCAAAGGGGGCTGTCAGAAGATTTTCTTGAAGAAGCGAGAAGGGCAAGCCTTGTAAAGCAGGCAGGAAGAATTGATTTTATATTCACTGTACCAAAAAATGCGAGAAACATAAAAAAGGAGTCAATAATAGCAGACAGGCTGAAAAAATACTTCAGAAAACACTCTGATATTCTTGACAAGGAAAAGCAGAAAATAGTCAATCAGGGTATCTGGTTTGTTCTGTCTGGAATTTTGCTTATGTTTGCAGCAACTTTCCTCATCTTCAAATACCAGAACAATACATTCATAACAAGCTTCTTCACCGTTCTTCTCGAGCCGGGCGGATGGTGGCTTTTCTGGGAAGGATGCCAATTGCTTGTCTTTGATGCAAAGAAGGAAAATGCAAACATAGAGTTTCACAGAAGAATGGCCCAGACAACAATAAGGTTTGTTTCTGTTTAGAAACAAATAGTTTTTTAAGACATAAGTTTTATTCTTTTATACAATACGGCTCCGTAACTCTATGAGATGCCCAGATTTAAGGGAGAATCTCATTGCAGCAGGAGACAAATGAAATGAAGGCTCCGTAGCTCAGTCTGGTCAGAGCACTGGACTCTTACGACGCGGGTTTTCCCGCGGAAGTTCTGCGAAAGAACATGGAGATATCCAGGTGTCGTGGGTTCAAATCCCATCGGGGCCATCCTTTAATTTCTGTTCTTGAAATACTCAATCTGCCTGAATCTTTTTAGAACATGCTGATAACTGCCTTTCGGCACAAGAACCTTTGTCTTAGCTTCATTTAACAAGCGAAAGTCATATTTTCCAACACTTTCTTTTAACTTCTCCTTTCCAGGATATTTTTTCCAGCGTTTCTCCTTTTTCAGTTTATACTGAAGGACCATTTTTTATCATAGAACAAACAATAACTTAGTATTAAACTTTTTCTCCCTTTAAAATAGGGTGGGTGGATGGGAATAAAGAAAATAAAAAGAAAAAAACAAGAAAAACATTAACAAATAAGAAAAATAAATAAATTTGGGGCGGTAGAATAACTATCTTATCAGCTTTTGAATGTTCTCAATTGCGTCTGCAACTTCTTTGCCTTTCTTGGTCAATTTTATTACCTTTATCCGCCCTCTTTTTTCGAAATCGACCAGGCTCAAAGCCTCAAGTGTCTGCAGTATCTTCACTGCATGGCTATACGTGCAATCAACTTCCTTAGCCAAAATACTACCATACCTCATCCTTGTGTTCTTTTTCAAAGAGACCAGCATTAACGCCGGCTTTCTCCTAAAAAAGATGTCAAAATTGTCTTTCATTTTGGATGCGTGTATTTTAATGTATATATCCCATCAGTGATGTGCTTTTAAATCTTTTGGAAACCATATTTCTTGATATAGAATAATGGGAAATACTACTATATTCAGAATTTATACATGAAAACATGGTCGTCTTTCCTTGCAGGCTTCATTCCTCTTAGCTTCCATGTGTTTGAAACAACCTTGGAACCTTTCTTCATCTCTTTCTTAAGTTTTTTCTCCAAACTGGGCATTACATGCCATACCTGAAACACAGAAACAATGTCAAACTTGGACAAACTGACATTCCAGAAGTTCTGTTGCTTGATTGTTGCTCTTTTCTGCAATCCAAGCTTTCTAATTTTCCATCTTGAAACCAATACAAGAATAGGATTTATCTCAAAGCCAGTAACTACTGCCCTTTTTTTTGCAAATTCAATCACGAGCTTCCCATTTCCAGAGCCAAGATCTGCAACTTTCTGACCTTTTTTCACTTGTGAAAGCTTAACCATTTTCTTTGCTGCTGAAGTGCTTGAAGCTTGGTAAGGTGCTCCGTAAATAAAGCCAGAAAGCCAAAAAAAGACAATAAGAAAGCAGATTATTCCTAAAATTAGATATAAAATCATTTTATCTGAAATGAATTACGCTTAATGCTATCAATGTCTGTACTATAAACAATCCTGCGTTAAGGAATGTTATTGGTTTTTCCTTGTGAAGAATACCATAAAACATCCACATAAGTGAAAAAAATGAAAATCCTATCCAGGCAAGCAATGACAATCCATCAGCACTGTGTGTTGTCCAGATTTTGTATAATTGTATCGTGTTCAGCAAAGGCAGAATTATCGCACTCAGGTATATTATCCTGTCAAGAGCTCTTCCGATAAGCGTTGGGTGCGGATAAGCTTCTTTTTTTTGATGAATCCTCTTTCTCAGGCTCATATGGTGATGAACTGTGTTTAATGTTGGCATAAACAAAAAAAAGGATTTATATCTTAAAAAGTTATCTACTTTTATCCGGACAAAGAAAGAAAGACCTATGAAAAATTTATAAAACACCTGTTTCCTGTATTATGAATGCCAAAAGCGCCGAAAAAACAAAAACAGACAAGGGCAGAAATAACAGCTCAGGAATTTTTTCCTGTAAAACCGGAAGACTTAAAATATTCTATTGAAAAGCCTGTAAAACAGATAGATGTTTCTTCTCTTACAACAGTTGAAAAAGAAGGGAAAATTATCCCGGAAAAGCCGGCAAAGACAAAAAGGGCAAGAATTAAGAAAAATGTAAGGGGAAAAACACAGAGAAAGCCAAAAAAAACAGCAATTGATTTTGTTCCAAAAAAAATAAATCTCAAGCAAGGCGGCTACGAGCTTATTGTAACAGAAAAGCCACAGGCAGCTTTGAAAATTGCATCTGCATTGGGAAAATCAGTTCAGAGAAATGAGCATGGTATTTCATATTATGAGGTAAACAGAAATGGAAAAGAAATTGTTGTTGCATGCGCTGTCGGCCATTTGTTCACATTAACGCAAACCTCAAGAAATATGACAGGTGGTCCAACTTTTGACCTAAAATGGGTTCCGAATTATATTGCAAGAAAAGGGGATTTTACAAAGAAATATTATGACACTCTTCTGTCTCTTGTTAAAGAAGCTGGTTCTATTACGGTTGCTACAGATTATGATACAGAAGGAGAAGTAATAGGGCTGAACATCGTCCGTTTTATTGCAAATCAAAAAGATGCCTCAAGAATGAAATACTCAACACTTACTGAAAAAGAGCTCAATGATTCCTATGAAAGCAAGTCTCCAACAATTGACTGGGGCCAGGCAATAGCAGGCGAAACAAGGCATTATCTTGACTGGTTTTATGGAATAAATCTTTCAAGAGAGCTTATGAGCGCGCTGAAGTCAATCGGAAAATTCAAAATAATGTCAATTGGCCGCGTGCAGGGGCCAACGTTAAATTTAATTGTTGAAAAAGAAAAGCAAATCTCTGAATTCAAACCGCTTCCTTACTGGCAGGTTTTCATAACCCTTGACACAGAAAAAGGAAAAATAGAGATGGTTCATAATAAGGACATCTTCAAAAAAACAGAGCTTGAAAAATTCAAAGATTTAAAAGGAAAAATAGCAGATGTTGAAACGCAGAAAAAGACACAGGAAATTCCTCCAAACCCTCCTTTTAACCTTACTACTTTGCAAACAGAAGCGTACAGGGTTTTTGGAATAAATCCCGCACGTGCATTGCAGTTAGCACAAAATCTTTATCTGGCAGGCTTAATTTCGTATCCAAGAACTTCAAGCCAGAAACTTCCTCCTTCAATAGCTTACCTTAATATTTTAAAAAAATTAGCTGCAAGATTTAATGCAGAAAAACTGATTTCAAGAAAAACACCTGTTGAAGGCAAAAAGACAGACCCTGCCCATCCTTCAATATACCCTACAGGAAATTCAGGAGCAATGAGTGAAGATGAGGAAAAAATTTATGGATTGATAGCAAAAAGATTTCTTTCTTTGTTCTGCGAAGATGCGGTTATTGAAAATAAAGTAATAACAGCAAAGGTCAATGGATTTAATTTTGTAAAACGTGGTTCTTCTGTTGAAAAACCAGGCTGGATGGATATTTATCCAATAAAAATGCCGGAAGCGCATATTCCAGATGTAAACGGAAAAATAAAAATCTCGAATTCAAACATTGTTGAAAAGGAAACACAGCCCCCAAAAAGATTTTCACCTGCTTCTCTTGTTTCAGAGCTTGAAAAAAGAAATCTTGGAACAAAGGCAACAAGAGCTTCTGTCATTGAAACTCTTTACGACAGAGGATATGTTCAGGGGCAAAGCATAAAGGCAACTCCTCTAGGGATTTCACTTGTTGAAACCCTTGAAAAGCACTCTCCAATAATAATAGATGAAAAACTGACAAGAAGCTTTGAAAAAGAAATGAATGAGATACAAATTGCAAAGAAAAACCAGCAGGAAAAAGAGCAAAAAGTCATTGATGAGGCAAAAATAGCTATAACAAAAATATCGCAGCAGTTCAAGTCAAAGGAAAAAGAAATAGGAGAAGAACTTGCAGGAGCCAATGAAAAAATCTGGGCACAGCAAAAAGAGGAAAATAAGCTGAACCAGTGCCCTGTCTGCCAGAAAGGAAATTTGAAGATAACATATTCTCCAAAAACAAAGCGCTCCTTCATTGCATGCGACAGATACCCTGAATGCAAGAACACATATTCTCTTCCCCCTGCAACATTCATAAAGAAAGCAGACAAGATTTGCGACAAGTGCGGATTTCCAATGCTAATGTCCCTGAAAAAAGGCAAGAGACCATGGATCTTCTGCTTCAACAGGGATTGCGAAACAAACAAGGCACGACTGGAAGAATACAGAAAAAAGAAGGAAGCTGAAAACAATTCTCAGAAAGATATTTAACTGGGTTTTGCATATTTTAGTTCTATGAAAAAAGAGTTTGATGTAAGCAGGCCATTCACTGAAAAAAAGCTGGTTAATGAGGTTGTCAGCAAGTTAAGAAATTTTAATTTCAAATTGTTTGGTAAAAGAAAGATGCCATTTTACATGGGAAGACCAACTGTTTATGAATTTGACTTGAATATGGGATTTGTTCACTTTACAGAGCAGGATTTCCTGGGAATAAGCAAGATTTTCAGGGATATTAACAAAAAGTGGCACACACAGATGACTTATTGTATTTATCCTGCTTTGGAAAAAAACAGAAACATGATAATCAATGTCCGTGGTTCCCCTCAGGCTCAGGGGAATATAAGATAAAAAGAAATTATAACACAGGACATTTAAGTTCATGGATTAAAGGTTCAAAAAAGGACAGAGGGAAGATAAAAAATGTATATATCCCGCTATGGCTTTTAATAGAGATTTCAAAAATCCTTTCTAAGAGTAATAAAATAGGTAATAAGACAATAAAAGAAATAGAAAAGAATATCGAACTTTACACAGGCACTGGAAAATCTCATCCCATATTTAATCCAAAATTACCATTATATTTCACTCCAGAAATGGTCTCAGTAATATTTCATTTTTTAGGGGACGGGCATATAGGAAAAAAAGGAGAAGTTTCTTCTTATAGGCAAATGAATAAAGAAGGGCTAAACAATTTTCTAAAGAAATTGCAAAGTGTGTTTGGTGATTTTGATTATCCTAAAAAAGAGTTTAACAATGGTCGGCTAAATATTCCAAAAATTATCACGGAGTTTTATAATTATTATTTTAAGCTTCCAAGCACAAACACTTTTGAATCCTATACTCCAGAAAACATCAAAAAGTTAAAAAGAGATTTTTTGGTTGCTGGACTAATCTCTTTTATAATAGATGAAGGACATGTATGGGGAGTTATAACTATTTATGGAAAGAATGCAAGATTAATGAATGATATAAGAAGTATTGGCATAAAATGTGGGTATATATATCATCCCATAAGAAAAAAATATGCTTATGGAAAATTTGATGTTTACAGGTTTAGCATATCATCAAAGAGTTATAATAAGCTGTATGAAGATATGAAAGAGTTGTCTTCCATTTTTCCAACATGCACTTTAGCACATAAAAACAATAAATTTACGCAAAGAATTCAGTAAGACTCTTTTGATCTAAAGATGCAATTAGTTTACTTTTCTTAAATATTTTAGTTGGATCGTAACCAAACTTAATCATTCCGACTTTTCTCACACTTTCAATCATTTCTTTCATATCATCGAACTGGAATTTTTTGTTTTCCATTGCTTTTTTAACGCTTTCCCTTACAACCCATACACCTAAAGCTGCCCAATAAGTTGGAAGCTCTATTCTTATGGCAAGGATTGAAGCCTGTCGTTGAATGCTTTCCAGGTATTCTAATATGGGAAGCCTTGCTGCATAATATCCTCCAGCAGTATTTGAAGCATAGCTTGTTCTTCCGTAAAAATCCTCCATATCAGTTGATGCTTTTATATCATTGCTTGGATTCCATGAGCTGCCAGGCATATAAAGCTCAAAAAGCTCATATGAAAAAATATTTGGAAAAAGCATTATCAGATAGCAGTTTCCCATGAACTCTCCAAAAAAGAATTCATAATTTTCAATCCATTTGTATTGCCTGATTTTTTCAAGAAGTTGCTTTCCAAGCATGTCATCTGTGGCAGTTATGCTCCAGCGAGTTGGAACAAGCTTCCTGTCTTTTTTCATGCCCAAAACACCAACACTAAGAATTTTGCTCAGTGTGTATTCTGAAAAAGAATTTTTATAGAGGAATTCGACAGCCTCTGCTGCTTTTATGTCATCATTCATGACCTTGTCCAGTTTCTGGTCAATCTTTACATTGCTTGTTATTGTTGCCTTTTTCAATGGAGCATGCATTCCCTGGGGAAGAACAACCCTGTCTCTTTTAAAGCCAGGTCCGACTTTGGATTTCAGCTCAATTTCAAGATCAACAGGTTTGGAAGCAATTGCGATTTCCTGCGCCATGTCAACAAATTTCTTGCTGCTTGACCTTATGTCAGTAACTTTTGACTGAAACCTTGAATTAAGAAGGCTTTCCCTAAGATTTATTACATCCCTAATACCAAAATTGTTCTTTGCCCAGAATTCTGCATCGTCATAAACCCATACATCTTCATCTCTTTCCAAAGGGCTTAGTATTCCGACATTAACAAGAGGGTATTTTAGCTTTGAGCCAATAAAAACGCTTGGGGGCGAACTTGAGGAAATCTGTGAAACCTTTTCAATATCCTTGTATTTGAATTTGGTGTTAGCTATCTTTTTTATTACTTCAAATTTTATGTCTTTTTCTTCATTGCTTTCTTCAGGCATTAAAAATCAAGGAAAAAGATGTTTAAAATATTTAAGAACTACCTAAAAGTTGTTTAAAAATAAAAAAAATAAGAAGGAAAAAAATAAAAAAGAAATTACCTTCTTTTGTGTTCAGGCTTTTTCCCATGCATGCAGAAAAGCCCGTGTATTACCAGTAATAAAGCGGCAAGGATTACTATCCACATGCTAGCAACAGAACCAAATATTGCTGGCCAAATTGTAACAATCAGTATGACAAGACCCAAAATAAGATCCTTACCATTATGATGCATCCACATTTTACACCTCCTTAATTAGTGTTATAGGAAAAAAGCCTTAATAAAACTAGTGCTAAAAGCTAAATAACCAAATAAATAACAATTATTTTATGATAAGATAATCTGACTTTTTATTATTAAATTTTATTTTTTAATATTATTGCTCTTTATACCTCTTAATCAATTTCATATCCACCCTTTTCTGAAAATTCCGGCATTTCGTATCTCAAAATTAAGCTCTTTCTGAGGCATGCTCCTGTGCTTGAGAAGAATTGCCTTTCTTTTTCCATTGTCATTACCAAGCTCAATTATTGCCTTGCTCCAGTATTTCATAAGGTCTCCGCCAACAAGATTAACGCCTGGCTTAATTCCTTTTTTCAGTTGCTCTTCTGACAAAAATTCAGAATAAACCTGGTTTGTAATTATCACAGGAATTTCCTGTTTTCTTGATATCTCTGCAAGGACTTTCATCTGCCATGCAAGTACCCTGTTTACTTTTTTTATGTCTTCAGCTGTTGCATTCTCCTTGTTCTTGACAGTTCCCAATTCAAGCCTGTAATTCATTGCCATCCCATCAACAATTATCAAACCAATGCTTTCTTTTTTCGCTCTTTCAGCCAGCCTGTTGAAAATCTTCCGTTGCTCATAGAAATCTCCTGGCTGCAGAAGAAAAATATTTTTTAAGACATTTTCATAATTTTCCCCGACAATCTGCTTTACCCTTTCAACACTGAATCCGCCTTCTGTGTCAATAAAAATTACTTTTGTTCCTTTTTTTGCCAGGCTGCATGCAGCAAGTATTACAAAATTTGTCTTTCCGCTGGCAGGAGGCCCTGCAATCATTGTTATAATTCCTGCTTCATATCCCCCGTAAAGCCATTTGTTCAAATCAAAGCTTCCTGCAGAAATTTTCTGGATGTCCATATCTGAAAAAAATTATTTTGATTAATAAGGATTATTGTAATGTACTAACTCTCTCGCTTCGCTCGCCTATTAATAGATAATTTTGATTTAATGGGTATAATTCGTTTCTTCATTAAAAAAGTGTGGGGGGGATTAATAATTACAAAACTTACTTCATCTTCTTGAAATCAGATTCTATTTTGTCAAGGTCCTTTGTTATTTCCTTGACCGCATCTGCAATTGCTTTTTTGGCTGTTTTGCCTTTTGTCACAACCTTTAGTATTGGCTTCTCAGAAGGGTGCTCTCTTTTCCAGGCTGCAAAGCTTACTCCTGAATCTTTGTTGAGATAAACTCTTAAGATTTCAACCAAAGTCAGATTTTCAAGCCTTACTTCAATTTCTTCCTTTGAGCTTTTAAGAATTTCAAGTTCCATATTAAGAAATCAGGAATTTGATTTATAAACTTTCTGTTAATAAGCCAGGAAGATTAAGGGGCGTATTTTCCGGAATTTCTTAATTCATCTTCTAATTCATTAACTCGTGCCTGCGTTATTGCAATGGCAACTCTTTCATAAGGAAGGGCATATTTCCCCATAGTGTAATCAAAAGACGGGTCAATTGCAGAAATCTTACTTTTTAAATTAGCTAGTGGGGTTCTTGCCAATTCTTCTAGAACACCCCTGGAGAGAAGCAGTATTTGTTTTTCCAATGTTAAGATATGACATTCTGCCTTAGAATAAAAATGTATTTGTATCTGGTCATCATGATAAAGTATTTTGGTATCCATTTTTTTATTTATTTCTCTTCTTCAGATTTGCTTCCTTTTTCCTTTTCCATTTTAATCCTTTTCAGATCATCTATTGTAAGAGTATCAAGTATTTTTTTGTCAAAATTAATAATTCCTGATTTGGGATAAGTAATTTTTGCGGGCTCTGTTTTTCTTGCTTCAGGAACTGTTTTTGGCAGCTGTTTTGTAGGAACAATGTTTGAATTGCTTAAATCAAGCTGTGTCTTTTGGAAAGGACTTGTTTCTGGATGAATTACATTGTCTTTAACAAGCCTGACTCCAAGAAATCTCTCAAGTTTGTTCAGTAATTCATACCCCTGTGGAATTATTCCCTGCTCTGCCATTTTGATCGCAGATTCTGTCTCGCCTATTCTGTCTGCAAGCTGTCCCTGTGTAAGCCCCTTGACACGGCGAACCCTCATGATTATCCAGTGAAAATTGTCAACAAGGTCCGGTCTGGGGGCAAGGCTTATTGTTTCCTGTTTTAGTTTTTTCTCATAATTTTTGCTTACAACTTCTTTTATTTTTCTTTCCTGACCAATTAGTTCAAATCTCTCTGGTTCCTTTCTTTTGACTCCAGAAAGCCTGACCATTGTCTCATAAACACTGTCTCTTTTTTCCAACTCTTCTTTTTTCACTTCTGGCTTTTTTACAAGAGGGTATCCTTGCTCCTGTGCACAGTTTTCGCATACAAGAACAATGCCTGTTGGTGAAAGGGCGCGAAAAATAGGTCTCACTAGTTCACTCGCTCCGCAGATAGAACATTCCATCAAAGAAAGAGAAAAAAGTCGTTTTTTAATATTTGGATATGACAGAATATAGGAAAAATCCTGTTTTATTTGAGATATTTTTCCACATCGTTTACAGTTGTTATATTATAAAGAACATAGTTATTGTCAATTATTACAGCAGGGTATCTTGTTATGTTAAATGAGCTTATCAATGAGTTCAGTGAAGTAAGGTTGCTGTCTACAGCTATGGGAATAAGAATTATCCTGTTCCCTTCCTGCTGTTTCAGGTTGAAAAGCACTGTGGACCATACACCTTGCTGTGCTTTCTGGTTTAAATCCTGGGTGTCATACTGGTAAAGATAAACAACTGTGGAAAGGTTTGTTTTGCATTTGTCAGGTATTTGCATAACATCTGCCCATAAAAGTGTCCTCAAAAGGTCGTATCTAGTATGCGCCAGCCTTAAGGAATCTGTAAGCTTACCAGCTGATTCATACTGTTCCAAGGTGTAAGCCTCCTGGTAAATCCTGTCTGCAAAATCAATGCTTGAGTTTATGAATGCAGAGCATGTAACAGTGTTTGTCTGGAAAATATTGTTCAAAGCCAATGAGTCAATAAGTGATATTTCTGAAGAAGAATAAAATTTGTTTATTTGATTTGCGTTGGAGTTCTCATATGCAATTCCTACAAAAATTCCCAAAGCAAAAACAGCAATTGTAATGACAAACGCTTCCCAAAAAGCGTGTTTTGAACTTTCTAGCATTTTATTTTACCATTTATGTGTTTTTGTAATATACTTAAAGGCTGAGTTGACCAATATGACTGGATATGCCAGCAAATAAACGAATGAATATACAAAAAAGCTGAATATCCCTTGCTTTTTAAATCCTTTTTCTTTTGTGTAGCTCAAAGCGACAAGGGTGAATGCTGTTCCTAAAACAAGCAATGCCATTCCAAAGAAAAATAATATAGTAGGCGTGAAATTTATATCTCTAAGGGTTAATACAGCTGTTTGGGCCTGTGCTGAGTATGAAATTGACAGAAACCAAATTATTGCCTGACTTATTATTCTATATGCAAGGAACAAAATTCCAATAACGCCAATAACCCATGACATGACAAAAAAAGGAAGTATAAAGACGCCAAGCATACCTGCTTTCATAAAATTGTTTTTATACTTGTTTATTGTTTGGATTCCCCCGACATTCCATCTTATTCTCTGCTTGTACCATAATTTGAATTTGTCAGGTGCAACAGTATAGACTCTTGAGATAGTGCTCATGGCAACCTTATAGCCATGAGAAACAAAATTCCATGTAATCTCAATGTCTTCTGTCATGTTTCGTTCATCAAATCCATGAACTTTGTCAAAAAGATTTTTTCTGTAGATTGCCAAAGGACCAGGAGTAACATAAATGGCATCAACAAAACCAAGAAGCTTCCTTGAGAATGTTATAATCTTGTATTCTATTGCCTGCAGCTTTTCAATGAAATTGTTCCTTTCTTTTACAAGAACAGAGGATGTAACAGCAGCTATATCTGGATTGTCAAAAAAGCCAATCATATTTCTTATTGCCTCTTTTTCAGGATAAGAGTCTGCATCCACAAATCCAATCAAGTCTGTTTTTACAAATCTTGAGCCATAATTCTTTGATCCGCTTGCCTTTCCTGTATTTTTTGGTGTCTGCACAGCCATAACCCTACTGTATTTTGCCGCATATCTCTTTATTATCTGGTAGGAATTGTCTGTGCTGCGGTCATCAACAACAATTATTTTCCTCAGGTTTTTGTAATCAGAATGAAGAAGTGCTTCAATTGTCCCTCCAATGCTTTCTTCTTCATTATAGCATGGAACAACAATGCTCAAGGAATATTCTCTGGTTAATTTTGGAACTTCAAATATCTTATTCTTGTTTTTAAGGTAAATGATTATAAAAAGAAAGAGAAAGTAAAGTGCTATAAATGTGTATACAAGATATACTATTGTTATAAAATCAAGCATTTTAATTTTCCTTTTTTTCTTCGTTTTTTTCGTTCTTTATCTCTTCTGTTTTTTCCTGTCCTTCTTCTTTTTCTTCTTCACCTGTTTCTTTTTCCTCTTTTTCCTTTGCTTTCTGTTCTACATTAAAATAATCATAGAACTCGTCGCTTAAGCTTAGCTCATGCGTGTGTCCCTGCTTTTTCTTTTTTATAAGTCCCTGGTCCGAGAATTTCTTTATATGGTCATATCCCTTGTTTCCCCTTATTTTTATTATAACAGACTGTTTTATCGGCTGCTTGAATGCAATTATCGCAAGAGTTTCCTGCTCTGCCTTTGTAAACTCGCTGCTTCCTGTTGCAAGCTTGTTAATTATTCCTGAAAATTCAGGCTTAAGGTCCATTTTCCACATTTCATTTTTCTCCACAATTCTCAATGCAGAATTTCTTTCTTCGTATTCATCTTGAAGCTTTTCTATTATTTCCCTTATTATTATTGGGTTCAGGTCAGAAAGCATTATCATTTCTTTCATTCCCAAAAACCTGCCTGAAACAAAAAGGACAGCTTCTACCATCTGCATTGCTTCTCTTTCTTTCCCTTCATCAATTTCAATTTGTGTTTTGCTGGAAATATTTCTTGCGTTCCCTACTTCTTCCATATAGTTAAAATAAATCCCAACAAGTTTTAAACTTATTCGTTTTATCTTTTTTTAATTTTATTAATAAGATAAGAAAATATCCTGTTTGTCAGGAAAATCATGAGCAGCATCGCGGCAAACCATAAAATCTGGTATGATATTCCTGTTACATGCAAGAAGTTAATGCATGATTTAAAGACACAATTGACATTTGCGGAAGGTGCTGTAAAAAACCAGGACAAAATAAATATTCCTGCTGCTTCAAGAAAACTCCACTTCCATATGTTCTTTCCATAGCTTCCGAGAAAATAAAGGAAAACCAATGTAATCGGAATTACATAAAGATGCTGAAGGGTTATAAAATTACTCAAAGTATCCTTGCTAGCAAAGAAATAATCTGTTACCCCCCATAAAGTCTTTCCCGTTATAAGGTAATGATAAAAATCAATGTTCCATACAAGAACAGGTATTGCCATTATATTTATCTGCATTGCAACAATATCTGATTTCCCGTAAAAAAGGCCAAGCCCAATAAGAAAAACAGCTATGTAGCAAAACCAAAGAGGCGAGGCAATTTCAGGGTGAAAAAAAGCATTTGCAATAGCAAGCAGTGAAAGAAATACCAAATACAGTCCAAAAACTTTTGTGGCAACTCCCAATTTGTTTACCATTTAAAGTTTATCCGATTTTAAATCTTAAAACGCAGCCAATTCCTCCCATGTTAAAGAACTGCTCGCCTTCAGGCGTTTCTGTTGAAATAAGATAAACTTCTGAACCAATATTCTTGGCCATTTTTGACAGTTCTTTTGCAAGAGGTTTTTGTATTTTCAGGCTCAAGTACAATGTCTCAACAGCACCCATTTCCAGTGCTTTTCTCGCTTCTTGCTCTCCAAGAAGCGCTTTTTTTGGGTCTTCGCCCAAAACTCTAAAAAGTGATTCAACAATTTTTTTCTCTTTTGTCCTTTCATGGTTAACTAAAAGACCCTGTGATTTCTCAACAAGTTCCCTCAATCCTGATTCAGAAGCATCGCCAATGTCTATTTTTCCCATGACTTTTTGCTGAAGATTGCCGGTAAGATAATCTCCTTCAACAAATTCGTCCTTTGTTGGTATTGGTCCCCCAATAAGAATTCCCTTTAGCTTTGGCATGGTGAAAAAAATAGTTTTCATTTCTTCTGCAATTCTTTTGTAAAAATCCTTGGTAAGCCCTTCTGTAATCCTGTGGAATCTCTGACTTGATTGCCCTCCTGCCCTTACTTTGCTAGGAATGCCGGAAGTCATTTTCTGGAGGGCCTCAATCCTTTTTCCTTCAAGAATCCCGATTGTTGCCTCTTTCCTATCCATTACAAGCAGTCCAAAAACTTCCGTTACTTCCAGCATTTCCTTAATTGGCTCTAGAATAAACTCCTTGTCGCATCTGTACATTCTTGTTTTTACCTGCATAGGGGGTTCAATTTCCCACAATCTTAAATCATCCTGGCCTTCAACTTTGGAAATATTTCCTGCAAAAATAACCATTCCATTTTCAGGGGTTTTTTTATGCTCTTTAAGCTGCCTTGTTATTTTGTCAAGCGCATTTCCTACATTTTTTCTTGTGCTCGTTGATTTAATGTTCTTTGCAGTTGATTTTTCAGCCTCAAGCTGGTCTGCAACAGTGTAAATATTTTGTCCAACAGGAATGTAAACGCTTATCAGCTCTGTCGCCCTTCCTTTGTACTGCTCCAGCTCTTCAACAAGCTCTGCAAGTTCTTCCTTAGATAATTGTGTCATTTTAAATTAAGTTATGGGCAGCCCCTAAATCCTTTTCAAACTGCTTAAGTCTTTTTGGAATCTGTATTCCAGAAATTTTTTCCCTAAGGCTTATTCCTTTCTCTTTCTTTTCTTTCCAAACAAGACTGTTGAATTCCATAATCTCGTCAATAAGTTT
This sequence comes from Nanobdellota archaeon, assembly GCA_027334715.1. GTDB lineage: Archaea > Nanobdellota > Nanobdellia > Pacearchaeales > GW2011-AR1 > ASMP01. The sequence goes on along the minus strand of DAHWUG010000001.1, from coordinate 131,378 downwards.
TAATTCGGATTTTCCTTTTTTGGATTTTGGCCAGTCATGGTTTAGCAAATCAATTTCATTCTCAATGCAAATTGTTGAGGTTATTTGGGGAATTATGGGATAAATCAAAAGCAAAAATCTCTCAAGCAAAAAGTGAAGCGTATGCTTCGCAGAATCAGATTCTTCCTTTGTAAATTTCCCCTCCTGGTTGTAAGCCCTTGTTTTAATCATTTCAAGATAATGGGAAGCAAATATTTCCCATAAAAAGTGCTTAAGTTTTAAGGCAGGAGCATAAAAATCATATTTTTCATATTCTTTGCCTGAAAACTCGGTGAGACTCTCAATATAATCCACAAATAGTTTATCAAATTCAGTCAATTTGGCATTTTTTGGATTGTTAAACAGCATGACAAACTTTGAAACATTGAGAATTTTGTTCAGTGTCTTTAATTCAGAATTTATTTTTTCTTCTGAGCATTTCAAATCATTCTTTGAAAGGTCTCCTTCTGTGGCAGCCCATAATCTTATTGCTTCTGCACCGTATTTTTTCAATAAATCCTGCGGATTTATTATGTTTCCCTTGGATTTTGACATCTTGAATCCTTTTGCATCAACAATATGCTGATGTACCCAGACATTTTCAAATGGGGGTGTTTTAGAATCAATTAAATATCCTCGAAGCAAGGTGTAGTATAGCCATGTTCTTACAATCTCTTTTCCCTGCGGCCTTAATGTTGCAGGATATGCTTTTTTGAAAAAGGTGTCGTCTTCCTTATATTTCAAGAGAACAAGCTCTGAAATTGAAGAATCCATCCATGTGTCAAATACTCTTTCTTCGCCAATCCATTTTTCGTTTTGGAAGTCCTTTACCCTGCCTATTTTCTTACCTTTTTCAAAAACTTCAAAATTTTGCTCTGGTTTCTGCTTCCAGGGCTCATAGTAGGCATTTCCATCTGAAATCGCAATTTTCTTTCCTGATTTCCACAATGGAATTGGCGTTGCATAGAATCTTCTCCTTGAAATAGGCCAGTCTATTTTAAGGGAATCAATCCAGTCAAAAAGTATTTTTCTGGATTCCTCTGGATAAAAATAAATGTTTTTCTTACCTGCAAATTTTTTAAGGCTGTTCTTAAATTCTATTTGCTTGATGTAAAATTCAGGCATTTCAATAAATTCAACCTCTGCTCCGCTTCTTTCAGAAACAGGAGTTCTGTGCACAATGTTTTCCTGCTTCTGTATAAGATTTTTTTCTTTGAGCAATTCAATAATTTTTTTTCTGGCTTCCTTAACTTTCAATCCTTTTAAAACTCCGGCATGTTCATTCATTGTTCCGTCTGCGTTAATTGCAATAATTGGTTTCAATCCTTCTTCCCTGAAAAATTGTATGTCTGACAAGTCTCCTACAGAACACATCATCATAATCCCTGTCCCTTTCTCTTCAGCTGCCAGGGAATGTGATTTTATTTTTACTTCTTTCCCAAAAATCGGGCTTATTGCTGTTTTTCCATTAAGCCTCTTGTATCTTGCATCATTTGGATTAAATATAACTGCGCCGCAAGTGCATATTAACTCAGGCCTTGTTGTTCCAATTATTATTTCTTCTCCTGTTTCCTTGATTTTCCATTTTACAAAATTAAATATGCTGGGCAAATCCCTGTATTCTATTTCAGAATCGGCAATGGTCGTCTGCAGTTTAGGGTCCCAGTTATTTATCCGTGTATCCTCATAGACAAGTCCTTTTTTGAATAAATCAACAAATGTTGCCTGTGTTATTCTCCTGTATTCTTCTGAATCAGTCAGATAAACAGAGCCAATATTCCTGCTTTTTTTGTATGATGTGAATGAAATTCCTAGTTTGGCGAATGTGTCTTCTGTTTCGGTGGAGGTTCTTTCAAGTATTTTCTTGCAGTATTCAATAAATTTTTCTCTTGGAATATGAAATGGAGAAATTCCAAATTCTTTTTCAGCTGCCATTTCAATTGGCAAGCCATTCCGGTCCAAGCCAAGAGGGAAAATAACCTGTAATCCCTTCATTCTCCTGTACCTTGCAAAGAAGTCCATGTAGCAATAGGTAACTGCCTGACCTATGTGAACAGGAGCATTAACATAAGGAGGGGGGGTATCAATAGAATATACCTTTTTTTTTGATTTTTGGTCAAATTTGAACATATCTGACTTCTTCCACCTGGATGTTATCTCTTTTTCCAGCTCAATATTCCAATTTTTTATGTCCTTAAGTGCCATTAATATTCTTAATACAACAACTTTTAAAAACTATGCCATTCTTTTTACATTGTTAAAATGGCAGACGATAAAATACAGATGCCCGCTGGATTTGGCGGGTTGATGAGATTTGATGAAGAATATGAATCAAAGATAATGATAAAGCCAGCTCATGTGGTTGCATTTGTAGTTTTCATACTTGTTTTTAGGGTTGCACTTACTTTCTTGATTAAATAAATAAAGGTTAAATAGAATTTTAAAAGCTGAAAAATGTTAGGGGGACTTGGCGGATTAGGCGGGGGATTAAATCCAAAGAAAATGCAGGCAGTGATGAAGCAGCTTGGCATGTCTCAGGAAGACATAGACGCCTTTCGTGTCATAATAGAAAAAAATGATGGGAAAAAAATTGTCATTGAAAATCCTTCTGTGGCAAAGATTTCAATGCAGGGTCAGGAAAGCTTCCAGATTTCAGGAGATGCCCATGAAGAATCCGGTTTTGAGATTTCAGATGATGATATAAAAACAGTAATGGAAAAAACAGGCGCAACAAGGGAAAAGGCAAGGAAAACGCTTGAAGAAACAAGGGACATTGCAGATGCAATTTTAAAGCTTAGTTAAGAATAATTGTAATGTATTTTAAACAACCAATAATCATATTAATTCTGGGTCCTTTATCAGATTATGGAAAAATTCCTTGAAAGTCTTGAGGAAGCTGAAAAGACGATAAAGACTCTTGATCACATGGTTTATGTGACATTTCCCCTTATAAAAGACAAAAGGCTTCTTCTAAAGGTAATCCAGGAAATAAAAAAATCTGTGGCAGATTGCATAACTTCAATTCTGCAATATGAATACATTTTCAAACGCGTGAGCCTGTCAAGGGATCCAAAGGAAAATTTCAGGACATTCACTGAAAAATGCGCTGCAAGATATGGAATAGGCAAAGATGAAATTAGTCTTGTCCTTGAGCTTTTTGATTTTGTCGAAAAACATAAATCTAGCCCTTTTGAATTCATAAAGGGAGAAGAGGTTGTTATTCTTTCTGAAAGTATGAATCATATAACCTTGAGCATTGAAAAGACCAAGCAGTTTCTCAATCTTGCCAAGGAAATGCTGAAGAAAACAAGGGAAGGAATGAGAAAAAATAGTGCTTAAATTTTACCTCGTAAAAATGACAGAAAGAAAGGTATAAATAGTAGCGCACCCTCGCATAATAATGCCTTTCTGAGGGGTGAAAAGTTGGCTTAATGGAAGAAATAATTCAGGAGAAAATCAGCGCTGACCATCTTTTGTATGTCAGCCTAAAATACACAAAAACTTGTGATGTCATTATCAACCTTCTTCTTCGCTGGAGGAAGATGATAGAGACAGCCATAAATGCAATTCTAAAACATGCAAAAAAGAAGAAGAAAATATCTTCTATCCCTGCAAATCCAATAGGCCAGATAGAATCTGTAAGAAAATTATTCAAGAAAGATCAGAATTTCCAGGAAGTCATGGATATGTATGAAATGTTCAGAAAGATAGAAGAGTTAAGGAAAGAGAGAATAGGAGAATTCAGAAAAAATGTCACCCTAAAGGTTTTTTATCTTGGCGAAGAAATAAACATCAACCTCGACAAACTCAAGCTTTATGCAGAAAAGCTGGAAAAATTTATAAGCACAGTTAAACAATTTCACTCATCATGAACAGGTTTAAGGGGTTAATATAATCCTGTAACAATTAAATTTAACACAAAGCAATTCTAATAATAATCCTTATAAGCCCATAAAAGTTTATTATACCATAAAATAATTTAACAAAAATGTCAAGAATAACTGTCATAACATCTGGAAAAGGCGGTGTTGGAAAAACAACAACAGCAATAAACCTGGCAGCTGCAATGAAATATTTCGGGGAAGATGTCCTAATAATTGATGGAAACCTTTCAACTCCAAATATCGGACTGCATTTGAATTCTCCTGAAGTTCCAATAAGCCTTAATCATGTATTGTCAGGAAGAGCAGAACCATTTGAGGCTGTTTATGAGCATGAGTCAGGAATAAAGATTATGCCTTCCTCCCTTTCCTTAAGCGAGCTAAGAAAGACAAAGCCTGAGAGGTTCAAGGATTTCAAGAGCCAGTTCAAAAAGCTTTCAAGAAAGATAATTGTTGACAGTTCTGCTGGCTTGGGTCCTGAGGCTGTTTTTGCAATTGAAGCTGCAGATGAGATAATTATCGTAACAAATCCTGAGATGCCTGCGGTGACAGATGCATTGAAAACAGTAAGGCTTGCTCAGCAGATGAAAAAGCCAATTCTTGGGGTTATTGTGACAAGGGTAAAAAAGAATGACATTGAGCTTGAGCCAAATATTGTAAAAGAAATGCTTGAAGTTCCAATTATTGGAATGGTTCCGGAAGATATTGCCGTGCAGAAATCAATAAAGGACAAGTCTCCTGTTGTGCATTTGCATCCAAAAAGCGATGCATCACGCGCATACAAGGAAATAGCTGCCAAAATCCTTAATGTTCCATACGATTCCAAAAAAGACCAGAATAACATGCTCAAAAGATTCTATGCCTGGCTTGGCTTTGGTTAACTTTCATGACGCGATTTATTCATGTAAATCCATCTGGTTTTTAATGTACAAACAAACAGGGTAATAAATTAAATAAGTTTTTCTGTATTAAAATTCTAGATTTTATGAAGCAAGGCAAATTTAGCATATCCATGGCCGAGCGAAGATTAATAAAAAATATTATAAACCGGTTTTTGCACTAAATATTGCATGGCAGAGATAATTCCCTTTTCAGAATGGCAGAAAATTGACCTGCGAACGGCAAAAATCCTTGATGTTGAAGAAATAGACAAAGCTGACAAGCTTTACAAGCTTTCAATTGATTTGGGCAAAGAGCTGGGAAAAAGAACGCTTGTTGCAGGAATAAAGAAGCATTACAAAAAAGAAGAGTTAAAAGGAAAAACAATAATTGTATTCACAAACCTTGAACCAAGAAAGTTAAAGGGAATTGAAAGTCAAGGAATGCTTCTTGCAGCTGTTTCTTCAGATGAAAGAGATGTTTTCCTGCTGCAGCCGGAAAAGGATATTGAATTAGGAAGCAGGGTGAGATAAAAATTAATCTTCTTTTTTATATGACAGCAAGTCCATATTCTATTATTGTAATATTAACTTTATCTAATAGATTACACAAACTATCATATTATTAAAATATGTTCTTGTCAGTTAAGTCTTCCCAAAAATCTGATTAAGCAGGGAGGCAGCCGACCTGTGTTACGTTAGCATAACAAAATTGCTGATTAATAGAACAGGCGCCAGTAGCATTATTTATATAAGACTGATTATAGCTGCAGGATTCTGTAGGAAGATTATTCCAGGCATGATATCCAGTTGTACATGAGTTTCCATAACACCCTGTAGCTGCTCCTGTTAATGTTATGGCATTTGTTCCATCGCATGTATTACGAATAGTGGTTGTCCATGATGGGACAAAATTCCATCCACTAGGGCATGCACTTCCCCCAAACTGGCATACATTATGCTGACTGTCCCATGTACCTCCTGCATTTGTGCATCTCAGAGATGTAGGATAAATAGTGCAACCTACCTGCACAATATTGGCATAGCATGTTGTTGAGTTTGTAGCGCAAACAGTGCATTGTCCACCTTGTGGGCATAAGGCAGGGTCTGATGTAGCATATGAATATGCAGAGTTATAATTACAGCTTGATATAGGATATGAGTAGGTATTGCTCCAAGGTTCTGAGCCAGTTGTGCATGAATTCCCTGTACATACTTGTCCATAATCACCATATGCAGTGCCTCCATTACAGGTGTTTGATGTTGTTGTTGCCCAGTCTGAGAAATTCCAGTTTGCAATCCAATTAAGAGGGCATGAAGAATCATTTAACTGGCATATGTCATTTGGGAAAACGATTCCACCATTTGCAGTGCATAACGAGTAGAATGGGATGCTGTAAGTCCCATTTGAAGGCGCAGCGCAAACACCAGTTATGCATGAGGCAGGGCAGTATGATGGGCAGAAAGGAGATGCATCAGTTATGTGGATTGTCACGTATGACAAATTTGATACATAGCCATAGATATCATAAGCAACTGCAATAAGATTATAATTTCCGCTAGGAGCATTCAAACCATTCCAGTAAAGGGAGGGATTGTTGCCCCAAGCAGTCCCAATATAAACACTCTGGGAGTTTAAATCTGGTAGAGAACTATTAGCAAGCCAGAAATTGACATAAGATATTCCGTTGTAACTTGTTGTCTGGGTCGTTATATTAATCATGTAAGCAGAAGGATTCCCATACGCATAGGATACAGTTAGATTTGCGCCGCTCACAGGGTTTATTATGCTGACTGTTGGGGGTGTCGTACTCTTGATGGGCACATTTATTGTAACCGAGTTTGACTGTCCTGATTCAGCGCCATACTGGTCATAGGCAGTAACAGTATAAGAGTATGTGCTGCCCTTTGTGATATTATCGTCAATAAAGTAGGTGTAATTTCCTATACTCTTAAAGAGAGTTCCATTTCTGTAAAAGTTGTATCCTGCAGCTCCTGTAACTGGCTGCCACACCAGATTGTTCCTAACAAGGTACTGGTCAAAGAAACCAGTAAGATTTTGTGGAGCAGAAAGCGTTGTAGAAGAGGCGAAGGAAGCGCATGCCCATGTTGCGCTATTGAACTGCAGGAATTGACCATTAAGGCAAGAAGAAGGCGGCGCAACTTCTGTTATTATATGCCCAGGATTTGGCGTTGTTCCAGGGGTTAAGACAGGTTCCCCTAGTGAAGGGCTAACCGACACTATAAGCGAAGCAGGTGCAAAAGCACAAAACCATGAAGACAAGGTTCCATTCCAACCTAAAAACTGACCTGCAGAGCAAGGAGAAGGGGGGGCAATCTCTGTTATAAGATGCCCTGGATTAGGCGCCTGGCCCGGCGTTAAAGATGTAGCATAAACGCCAACACCTAAAACTAAGAATATTAAAAAAGTTATAAAAGTATAGAATAATTTATCTAATAGAGTAAATTTTATTTTCATTTCTTTTATACTTGGCAATTGACTTTTTTGTTTATTCATTTTTTTATCATGAGCATGTTATTATATCTCCAGATGCACAAATAGCACTTCCAGGAAAAAACACATTAGCATTACAAGGTATTCCACCACCTAAAAGGACAGAGTAACAAACCCCTCCCCCTCCATTACCTCCGCCGCTTCCTGAAGTACTGCCACTTACTCCCCCTTCAGTAGGATATGCTACCTTATTATGAACCAAAACATTATCTGCGAGGAAGTTGAGAAATGGACCGCTCACATGCATGTTATACACTGGCTGTCCATCATATGAGGGTAAGAATCCGATGTAGCTTATTATTGATTCTTGTGCAGTTGAATTTTCGAAAATAAGAACTTTGTCTCCTTGCTTAAAATCTTTTATTGGTTTATAACTTTTTGACAGGGGGTCATAAAAAGGATGTTCTTGTGTTACAACTAAAACTGTTCCACTACTTAAAACAACCCTCATAGTTTTCACGGCAGGAATGGAGTAAATGAATAATATTTTCTCAGGCACAAGTTTATTACTGCTTGTGTTAACTGAAAAGATTTCATCTCCTAATTTAAGGTCCTGAATAGGAACTTTTCCTGATGGTGTAGAAATTTCTGTCCCAGGAACGAAGCAACCTGAACCTCCAATTGAACCAGAAGAGTAACAGTCACCACAGTTAACAGAATTTTCTCCCAGTTGCGGCTCACAATAACCATTATTATTACAATATGTTGATAATGATCCTGATGTTTGAGGGGGTATGCAGTCTACGCACGTGGAAGCGGTTTCACCAACATCGCAAACCCCATTATAATTGCAGAAAAATCCTGAAGAAATATTTTTTGAGGCGTTGTTCAGTAAGTATATTGTAACATTGTCACTTGCGTGATTTCCAGAAGAGTCAGTTGCTGTTACAGAAATTGTATGATTTCCGTCAGGGGTTTCATTGCTTAACCAATCCATTGCATAAAGAGGTGATGTAAAGAATTTTCCTAAAGGAGAATCATCTAAATAAAATTGCACACTTACAGGGCTATAATTTACAACTGTTGCTAAAATTGGCACCCAATTAACAAAACTTGCATCTGATGGAGGTTGTATAATAGTCACATTCAATCCTCCTTGCAGGACAGAACTCTGCTGTACGCTTGCGCAATCCCAGTTACTTCCATTAAACTGAAGAAACTGTCCAGAAGAACAGTTAGAGGGAGGTGCAACATCTGTAATCAAATGCCCCGGATTTGGCGCAACACCTGGCGTCAAAGCATAAATTCCGACAGCCAAGATAATAATTATTCCAAATGTTATAAATGTGTAAAGAGCCCTGTTAGAAAGATTAAACCTCTTATTTCTTTTCTTCACCATCTTTTTTCAGATTCCTTATTCTAAATATAAAGAAAAGGCTTATTTAAATATTTTTATGATGATAAATAAAAATTTAATCTAAGGATGAGTGAAGTTGAAACCAATATTTTGAGCTAAGCCTATGTTTTTCTGAACAAGATTTCTGCCTTTTTTATCCTGTTTATTTTCAGGGGCAGATTTATATCTTTGTATTTTATCTCTATGCCAAGGTTCTTCGCGATTTTCTCGCTTGCCTTGGGAATAAACGGCCACAGCAAGATTGCAATCGCCTTTATGCTGTCTAAAAGCTCATAAATCTGTTTTTTGTTTCCTGTTTCCCATATCCTGTTTTTCTGGACATGTTCATTGCAAATGTCGATGAATGCAAATATCCCGCTAAGCGCTTTGTCCAGGAAGTATTCATCAATATTTTTTTCTATTTCCTTTAGCTTTAATTTTTTAATCAGTTTATTCTCGGACTTTTCTATTCCGTATTTTTCAGCCAATGATGTAACCCTGCTGACTAAATTCCCAAGTTTATTCGCAAGCTCGTTGTTGTGTCTTTCCCTTAGAATTTCTTCGCTGTAATCAGAATCTTCAAATACAGAGCATCTGAGCAAAGAGTATCTTACAGAATCGCTGTCATATTTTTCTAAAAGAGCAACAGGGTCGATTACATTACCTGTGCTTTTGCTTATTTTTCCCCCTTTTAGAGTCAGGTAACCATGAACAAGCAAACTTCTTGGAAGACTGTACCCTGCTGAAAGAAGTAGTGCGGGCCAGATAACAGAATGAAACCAGTTTATCCCTTTTCCTACAACATGAACATCTGCAGGCCAGTATTCTTTTTCTTTTTCTTTCAATCCTGAAATATAGTTTATCAGGGCATCAATCCACACCCAGACCTTGAATCCTTTTTCTCCGGGAAAATCAACGCCCCATTGTGCATCCTTTCTTGTTATGCATATATCATTAAGGCCTTCCCTCACCCTTACAAGAACTTCATTGGCCCTTTTTTCAGGAACAACATATTTGGGGATTATCTTAAGAAGCTGTTTTTGGTATTTGCTCAATTTGAAAAAATAGGCCTCTTCTTTCCTGAATTCCGGCTCTTTGTTATGCTCAGGGCATTTTCCGTTTACAAGGTCATTCTCTGCCTTGTATTCTTCGCAGCCTGTGCAATAAAGGCCCTCATAATTTGATTTGTATATGTCTCCTTTATCAATTATCTTTTTTATTATTTCTTTCACGATTATTGCATGTTCTTTTGCAGTAGTTCTTATGAAGTCATTATAATTTATTTCTAGTTTTTTGCAGAGTTCAATGAAAAATCCGGTATTCTTGTCCACAAACTGCTTCACTGGAATTCCTGCTTTTTCAGCTGCCTGAACATTTTTTTGTGCGTTTTCATCAACGCCTGTCAGAAAAAATACCTTTTTGCCCTTCAGTTTATTCCAGCGGGCAAGAGCGTCTGCTATTGTTTTCTCGAATGCGTGGCCAACATGTGGCTTTGCATTAACATAGTCTATTGCAGTTGTTATGTAAAATTTTTCATTGGTTTTTGCCATAAATCCTAAAGAAGGGAGATGTATAAAAAGTTAACTTATACCTGCGCCCAGTGTCCTTTCCAGATAAGGTAAGATGTCTTCTTCTGGCCTAGATTTTAAATCCCTGTCATGAACAAAATTGATTAGATTATTGTATATTAATTCAGGATGTTCTATTCTTCCTTTATCTGTAAGGAATGAAAATACATCGCAGAGAAGCCCATTTGATTTTTTTATATGGTAAACTCCAATATGATCATATTCATCAACAGGAGCCAGTTGCTGGAATATCCTCTCTGTAATCCTGTTTATTTCTTTGTTCTCATTAACCACCAAAAAAGTATATTTGTGCCTTAGTCTTACCTGCTCCCCGGTATCTGTTTCCATGTTCCATCTTACCTGCCTTTTTACCATAATTAAGAAAAGCAATTTGTGTATATAAAAATTTATTAAATGGAAACTATATTTACAGAAAACATGCACCAGTGGTTTAATGGCAGAATACGAGCTTCCCATGAATGACTACATGTATATGCATTCGTCAAACGGAATAAGCTCGTGATCCGAGTTCAATTCCCGGCTGGTGCATAAAATCCATGAAAGCATGGACTTTACCTTCGAAAATTATTTAAACAAAGGCATTGATTACTATTCTATGTTCGGCAAAAAAAAATGCAGAAGATGCGGAGAAAAAGTGAAAGATGATTTTAATTATTGCCCATACTGCAATGCCCCTTTAAAAGATGTATTTGACAATGAAGAATGGGGGATGCTTGGAAGAAATGATATTCTTGAACCAGAAGGAATCAAAATGCCAATGGGGCTTAATGCACTGTTCAATTCTCTTTTAAAAGACTTGAATAAGCAGATGCAGCAAGGCATGCAGAATAACCAGAATCAACAGCAAAACAACAATCAGCAAGGGAAGAAAATCACAAAAAAACAGGGAGGTATAAGCATCTCAATAAGCACTTCAGGAGACAAACCTCCTGAAATAAAAGTAAGAAGCTTTGGAAACAATCCGGAAATTCAGGAAAACCAGAATATTAATAATATCCAGAAAAAATTAAAGCTTCCTGTTTCAGACTCTAAAAAGTTTGCAGGATTGCCTAAAAAAGAGCCGCAAACAAACATAAGAAGGCTCTCAAACAAAGTTGTCTATGAAATCAAGATTCCTGGAGTGAAAAATGTAAGCGATTTGTCGATAATCCAGCTTGAAAGCAGCATTGAAATAAAAGCGCTTGCGGCAAAAAAAGTTTTTTACAAAATAATTCCAATAAACCTTCCAATAAACAGTTACAATCTTTCTAACGGAGTCCTTACTCTTGAATTGGATTCGACTGAATAAGTTCTGGAGTAAGAAAACTTATAAATATGCAATTTACTGGTTAGTTGAATGAGGCTGTAGCTCAGCCTGGCTAGAGCACGGCTCTGATAAGGCCGGGGTCCAAGGTTCAAATCCTTGCAGCCTCATTTCTATTTTCAATAATTTTAAAAACCAACTTTTTCTTGATAAATCATGGCTAAAGCAAAAGAAGCAAAGGAAAAAAAGTCGAAGGAAACAAAATCGGGCTCAGAAGAAAAGTCTGTTTCATACAAAGGAATGTATCATCACATAAAGCAGGCCTGGAAAAAACCCGACATAAAAGTCATGAGAGAAAGAATGATTCAGTGGAGAAGATCCCCTGTTCTTACAAAAGTGGAAAAGCCACTTAGATTGGACAGGGCAAGAGCTCTTGGTTACAAGGCAAAAAAGGGTTTTATCATCGTCAGGGTAAGGCTTATGCGTGGCGGTCACAGAAGGTCAAGACCAAACAAGGGAAGAAGGGGAAAAAGGCTCCATACAAGAAAAAATCTTACAATGAACTATCAGTGGATTGCAGAGCAAAGAGCTGCAAAAAAATTCACAAATATGGAAGTTCTTAATTCTTATCAGGTTGGAAAAGACGGGATATACTTTTTCTATGAAGTAATTCTTGTGGATCCGGAAAGGCCAGAGATAAAAAATGACCCCACTATTTCATGGATTGCAAAACCCGAGAATAAGGGCAGAGTTTTCCATGGATTGACAAGTTCTGCAAAGAAGTCCAGGGGATTTAGATAAACAGGCTTAAAAATTATGATATCTTCTATTATTGATGCTCTATTCAAAGCTGGCAGAATTCTACAATAAGGCAGGAAACACTGCAAAAAGGCTTGAAAAAATAGAAATCCTTTCCCATTTCCTCAAAGAAATTCCTGAAAAAAACAAGGACATTATTTATCTTCTTCTTGGAGAAATTTATCCTGAATATGACGAAAGAAGAATTGGAATAAGCAGCCAGCTTGCAATAAAGGCAATTTCAAAGGCAACAGGAACAGAAGAGGCAGGGGTTTTGCATGAATGGAAGGAAATTGGCGACTTGGGAAAAGTTGCTGAAAAACTCACGGAAAAAAAGAAGCAGGCGACTTTGCAAAGGCATGTTCTCACGACGGAAAAAGTCCTGGAAAATTTGAGGAAGCTTCCCTCCCTGGAGGGAAAAGGAACTGTTGAAAAAAAATTGTCCTTGATTGTTGAGCTGCTTACATCTGCAAATCCAATTGAAGCCTTGTATCTTGTGAGAACTCTTATAGGTGACTTAAGAATCGGAGTCAAGGAAAGCACAATTCGTGATTCAATGGCTGTAACATTTTTTTCTGACAAAAAAGAGGCAATAAAAAAACTTCAGGACGCCATAGACAAGACAAATGATATTGCTTCTGTTTTTGAGATACTGAAAACAGGAAAAATAAAACAGCTAAATGTTCTTGAGCTTGAAATTGGAAAACCTATAAAGGTCATGCTTGCACAAAAGGCAAAAAACATAAAAGATGGCTTTGAAAGGGTTGGGAAGCCATGCGCAATAGAATATAAATACGACGGTTTCCGACTTGAAATTCACAAAAATAAAAATCAGATAATTTTATTCACACGCCGATTGGAAAATGTTACAAGGCAGTTTCCAGAAGTTATTGATTACATAAAAAGATATGTGAAGGGAGATTCGTTCATTATTGATTCAGAAGCAGTTGGTTTTGACAGAAAAACCAGGGAATACAAGCCGTTTCAGGAAATCAGCCAGAGAATAAGAAGAAAATATGACATAGAAAAATTACAGGAAGAACTTCCTGTTGAAGTCAATGTTTTCGACATCATTTATTACAATGGAAAATCAATGCTTAATGCCCCTTTTGGGAAGAGAACAGAACTTTTAAGAAAAATTATCAAAAATGAGCCTTACAAAATAATCCACGCAAAACAGATAATTACCAGCGATGAAAAAGAAGCTGATAAATTCTACAAAAAAGCTCTGCACGACAATCAGGAAGGAATTATGTTCAAAAACCTTCAGGCTATTTATCAGCCGGGAAGCAGGGTTGGGAACATGCTAAAAATGAAGCCGGAAGAGCGCGATTTGGATTTGGTCATCACAGGCGGGGAATATGGAACAGGAAAGCGTTCTGGCTGGCTTTCAAGTTATATCCTTTCATGCAAGGATGATTCAACAGGAAAGTTTTTGGAAATAGGAAAAGTGGGAACAGGAATAAAGGAAAAAGCAACAGAAGGGGGGAATGAGGATATTTCATTCAATGAGCTAACAGAAAAACTAAGGCCTTATTTCCTGGAAGAAAAAGGAAAAACAGTAAAAATAAAACCAAAAATTGTTGTGGCAGTGACTTATCAGGAAATCCAGAATTCTCCAAATTACAATTCAGGATTTGCCCTCAGATTCCCGAGATTTACAGCATTGCGCCCGGATAAGAGTCCTGATGACATTTCAACATTGAAGGAAATAAAAAAAGATTTTGAAGGCCAGAAAAGAAACTGGAAATATGGATGATTAATTGAGAAAAGCAAGACCACATTTGCGAAAAATTTCTGTATGGGAAGTATCCTGTCTTAGGTCATGAATATCCTCATGCTCAAGAACCCTTACTGCTCTAAAAAATTTATTTGGTGAAGAAAAATAGTTTAGGCTTTCAAACACTTCATTTGAAATATAAATGTTATGGGGGAGGACTCCATAAACCATAGCATTTTCCGCTTTTAGACCTGCAATTGATATATCTTGTTTTCACATGAAACCATTTTATATCATCAAAGTTTCCTGACAAATGTGCGCATTCGCAGGCGTCATGGTATGCCATCCTAAAAATCGGCGATGGAGAAAACTGCTCTTCCGGAAAACCCCTATAATTTTCTCCTACTCTATTTAGGTTTGGGAGTGTAACAATGCCGCATGAACTGAAAAATAAGGCAGAAGCAAATGGCATGATCATCTTCAAAAAGCTTCTTCTCATTTTATGAAATATGCTTTTTGTTTTAAAAAGATTTATGTAACTTTCATTATTTCATTTATAAAGCTTTATAAAGCCGTTCTTCTGTTATTTATAAATGATTTTTAGTTAAAAAATGGTAAGCACCTATAAAATACAGAACATTGTTGCAACTACTTCTCTTGAAAAGCCCATTCCCCTGACAAAACTGGCAAGAACTCAGCCAAATACAGAGTACAATCCAGAGACATTCCCTGGTCTTGTTCTGCGTGTTAAAGAGCCAAAATCAGCTGTCCTTGTCTTCAGTTCAGGGAATCTTGTGTGCACAGGAACAAAATCAATTGCACAGGTCAAAAAAGTCATCCAGGCAGTCATAAAGCAGCTAAGGAAAATAAATGTTAACATAACCACAAAGCCAAAGATAACTGTGCAGAACATTGTTGCTTCTGGAACAATCAATTTAAAGCTTAACCTTAATTTCCTTGCAATAGAAATGGAAAACACGGAATATGAGCCAGAGCAGTTTCCAGGCCTTGTCTACAAGCTTGTAGAGCCAAATGCAACATTCCTTCTTTTCAGCAATGGAAAGCTTGTGTGCACAGGAACAAAGAACAAGCAGCAGCTTGAATTCTCAATGGCACAGCTTTTGAAGAATGTCAAGGCAATCCTGAAGAATTACGAAAAGTAATTATCTCAAACTTTCGCCAGAAATTCTAAATTCAAGACAACAAATATTAGAATTATTAGCTAAAATTCTGATATGTTTAAAACCAGAATTGTCTATCAGATCTTTTAATTTATCTGGAGGCTCAATTTATTAAAATTTATATGTTAAATAATAACATTGACTTTTACCACTGGAAAAATCAACTCGATATTCTAAAACTATCCAATAGTTTACAATAAAGTATAAAAAGAAAACACTGGTTTCATAATTTGCACTGAAAAAAGGTAAAGAATAAAAAAATGGAAGAAACCCAGCTGTCAAAATCAAAAAATGAAGAATTGATGATTGAAGCAAAGAGCTTCTTTGATTCCTACAAAAAAGAGCTTGGCGAGTCAATAAGAAAGGGGAAAAATGCGCTTTCAAAGGTAAACACGATTTATCTTGATTTTATTAAGCTTCTTGAATATTCGAACAAGCTGGCAGAGGAAATTCTTGTAAATCCGGAGGAAAATCTTCGTGTTTTGGAGCTTGCAATTGAGGAAAAAGGGCTTATTACAAATGTCCGGGTTCGCCTTGTAAATGTTCCAAAGAGCAATGAAATAAAAATCCGTGACCTTCGCTCCAGAAACCTTAACGAAATGCTTGTTGTTGAGGGAATTGTGAGGCAGGCAAGCGATGTTCGTCCCCAGGTTGTAAATGCAAAATTCGAATGCCCAAGCTGCGGAACAGTCCTGTCTGTTTTGCAGATAGAAAGAAAATTTCATGAGCCATCAAGATGTTCATGCGGCAGGCGAGGCGGTTTCAAGCTCATCAGCAAAGAAATGGTTGACACCCAGAGACTCGTTGTTGAAGAATCCCCCGAATCTTTGACAGGAGGAGAGCAGCCAAAAAGAATTAACCTCTTCCTCAAAGAAGATCTTGTCGAACCAAACATGGAGGAAAAAACAACTCCAGGAAGCAGAATAAAAGTAATAGGTGTTTTGAAAGAAGTTCCTGTTCCTTTGCAGTCAGGAGGTCTTTCAACACGTTTTGAATTGGCCCTTGAAGCAAATAATATAATTCCAATGGAAGAAACTTTTGAAGAATTGGACATAAATGAAGAAGATGAAAAGCAGATTCTTGAGCTCTCCCAGGACCCAAGATTATTTGAAAAGCTTACAAAAAGCATTATTCCAAGCGTGTGGGGCTATGATGAAATAAAGCGCTGCCTTATCCTGCAATTATTTGGGGGTGTTGTAAAAATTCACGCAGATGGCCAGAGAAGCAGGGGAGACATTCACATTCTTCTGATTGGCGACCCAGGTGTTGCAAAATCAGCAACTCTTGGATTTATGTCAAGAATTGCGCCAAAAGGACGTTATGTTGTTGGAAAAAGTGCAAGTGGAGCCGGCTTGACAGCAACTGTCGTCAGGGATGAATATTTAAGAGGCTGGTCTCTTGAAGCAGGTTCAATGGTTCTTTCAAATAAAGGATTGATTTGTATTGATGAACTTGAAAAAATGGACCCTGGTGACAGAAGCGCAATGCACGAGGCAATGGAACAGCAGACAGTAACAATCAGCAAGGCAAATGTACATGCAACTCTTCGTGCAGAGACAAGTGTTCTGGCAGCTGCAAATCCAAAATTCGGAAGGTTTGACCCTTTCCAGTCAATTGCGCAGCAGATTGATTTACCTCCTACACTAATCAACAGGTTTGATGTTATCTTTCCTCTGCGTGATTTGCCAAACAAGGAAAAAGATGAGCTTATCGCAATTCATGTTCTTCACGAACACCAGAATCTTGGGGAAGAAATGGTAATTTCAAAAGAACTCCTGAGAAAATATGTTGCATACGCAAAACAAAGGGTAAAGCCTATTTTGACAGATGATGCCGTTGATGAAATAAAAAAATTCTATGTCGAATTGAGAAACACCCCTGTTTCAGCAGAAGGCGCGGTTCGTCCTATTCCGATTTCAGCAAGGCAATTGCAGGCTTTGATAAGAATGGCTGAAGCTTCTGCAAAAATGCGTCTCAGTGAAACAGTTGATAAAGACGATGCAATAAGGGCAATTGATATCCTTAAGTATTATCTTATGCAGGTTGGTTATGATTATGAATCAAAAACTTTTGACATAGATCGTGGAACAGGGGGGATGGCTGCTTCTCAAAGAAATAAAGTCTTCATTGTAAGAGACACAATAACTCAGCTTGAAAGCCGTTTGGGAAAAATGATACCTATAGAAGAAATTGAGAAAGAATTGGAAGGCAAGCTCACAAAAGATGAAATAGAGGAAGCAATAACAAAGCTCGATGTAAGCGGCGTTGTCTTCCGTCCAAGAAGAGGATATGTGGGAAGGACATAAATAAAAATGGCATTTAATAAATTGGGAAAAAATATTGATTTCATCGGGATTTATTGGTGGTGTTATAATGACTAACATGATGATAAATTATAATAATAGATATTTAGAAAATATCAGCGGCATATTTTTAATAGCATCAGATTTATATTTTGAAGGTAATTATTTATCACAAGGTTAAAATGGCAGAACAACAATTCAAAAGAAACACAGCATACAAATTCAGAGTTGGAGACATTCTAATTGGGAAGCCAATTATGAACACTGGCACAGGATCGCAAGGACAGGAAAGATTTGCATTCCTTGAATTAGGGGACAAAAAAATCGTGCGCGTCAATGTAATAGGAAATGTTGTCGACAAGTATGAAAGCATGGGGGAGACAAAATACATCTCTTTTACGATTGATGACGGGTCTGGCCAGATAAGAGTTAAAATTTTTGGCGATGACACGGGAAAATACATGGGTTTTGTCCAAGGACAGACTGTTGTTGTAATTGGTGTTTTGCGGTACTGGAACAATGAAATTTATATTTCTCCTGAAATAATCAAGGAAACAAGCCCAAAATATCTTTTAATAAGAAAGCTTGAAACTGAGAAAGATAAAGCTGTTTCACAAAACCAGTTTCCAATGGGGAAAGAGCAGATAGTTGCAATAAGCGACCAGATTCTTAACATGATAAAGGAATCAGAACCGGAGGGGGGAGTTGAAACAGAAAAGATAATATTGAAGCTCCAGAATTTTTCTCCGGCAATAATAAACAAGGAAATCCAGAGGCTTCTTGAAGAAGGAATTGTTTTCGAGCCTCGCCCAGGAAAAATAAGATATCTGGGCTAATTCTTAAAATATAATAATCTTAAAATATAATAAATTGAGAAAGATAGATTACCGGTAAAATTGTGAGAATTATATCAATTATTTTTTATTTTACCTCATTTCTGTTAATGCTTAATTCTGCTAAAGATAGCGGTTATAAATTCTAAGGTAACTAATCATTTAATATGTTCTGTATAAAGATTTATTATTGTTTTTTGTGTATCAATCATTTATCTTCTTTTATTCTTGTTTTTCTTCAGTTTCCTGTTCCAGAAATAGGCAAACCAAATAAGAAGAACCAATCCAACAAACGAAAGCAAAAATCTAAGCCAGTTTTGTGTGTATGGCCAGTATGCACCGCTTCCGTAAATCAATGTCCCGACTCCCCCGCCCATCAAACCGGCTCCGACAAATTCTAGTCCAAAAAAGAAAGCTCCGGCAGCAATTATTGCAATCCCTAAAGGAAGCGCAATAAAGAAAACTTTTTCAGCTCTTGACTTGGCAGCATTTTCATATTGCTTACTGCAGTAATATGTCAGGTCGCAGTAGCCAGTTGAGCTATTGTCTATTTTTGGGCCGTTTGTATAACTCCGCATACCTCCCTGGGCAGCACAGGTTGCATTATTACTAATCTGCATGTTGTAATTTACATTTCCACAAAAATCATTGTAATTGGCAGATGGAAAAAAGGTGTTTATTGCATAATATGTCACAAAAATCGTAAGAACAATTATTGCAATTCCAAGAACGGTATTTTTTATGTTCATAAATCAAGAAAGGTTAAAAGATTTATAAATTCTTTCAGTGAGATTGTTTGAAGTAATCAATTCTTATCTTAGCTTTTCTGCCTGATTTTTCATATTCCTCTGCTACTTGTCTTGTTCTTTCAAGATATTTGGGGTCATGAACGGTAAACCATGCATCACCAGAACCGAACATAGAGTAAAAAGATACAACAGGATCATCATATTGGAAAAGGCCGTATATTAATTTATGAAGAAATGAACTTTTTTTATTAACAGAAACCATATCCTTATAGGCATAAATTGTAACATTATTTCCAAAAACTTTCTTCATTAGACCCTTAACTTCATTAGCACATTGTGCACTTAAACTATTTTCTTCTGTTAAATCTTCAATCTCAACCATTTTTTTGGAACTATTTATTTACTTATAAATATTTATATAGTAACATTAAAGCATAGATTCATGGAAACATATGAACAGCTTCTTGATGAAGCATATGGAAAAATAAAGAAAGCAGAAACAAGCGGGGAAAGATTCGAAATACCCAAAGTTGAAGGGCATTTTGAAGGAAAGAAGACAATAATCACAAATTTCTCGCAGATTGCATCAATTTTTCGCAGAAGCCCTGAGCATTTGCAGAAATTTCTGCTTAAGGAATTAGCAGCGGCAGGCCAGAAAGAAGGCGATCGTTTGGTTCTTAACATAAAAGTTCCAAGCTCAAAGATAAATCAAAAAATAGAAGAGTACGCAAAAGAATTTGTCATCTGCAGGGAATGCGGAAAACCAGACACGGAAATCTTCAGGGAAGACAGGATAACATTCATAAAGTGCCAGGCATGCGGGGCAAAACACAGTGTTAGAAGCAAAATTTGATTTTTTTCTCAAATTTCCCAATAACAATCTTTAAAAATCAAATTTTCCTAGGGATTTTAGGAGGAAAAAATGGTACAGGGATATTGTGTTAAATGCAAAGTAAAAGGCAGAGAGATGAAAAATCCACAGATAACAATGACATCCAGAGGTGGATACATGGCTCAGGGAGCTTGCGCTGTATGCGGAACAAAAATGAGCGCAATGATGTCCAAGGATAATGCAGAGAAAGCCATGAAGCAGGGTGCCAAGAAAGCTTTTTAATTTTGTATTTTTAGGAAAATTTTTCAGGTATAGTTAGTAAAGCTAAGGCAAAGGTAGTTTGTAATTAATAAATTAATTAAGTTATAGCCAATAATAATTCTATTACATCAAAACAGTGGTTATAAAAATATATAAGAGCATCTCCTTAATAAAATAAATAAAATGGTATATCTTAATGTAATAAAGTCCTACAGGGATGTTGTCGCTGTCTGTGATTCCTCTATTTTGGGAAAGATATTTGAAAGCGGGAAATTTCAGCTTGATGTTAAGGAATCTTTTTACAAAGGCCAGGAAGTCTCTGCTGAAAAAGCAGTTGTAATGATGAAAGACCTTGCGAAGGAAGATGCGACATTCAATATTGCAGGCAAGGAGTCTGTTAATGCAGCAGTCAAAGCAGGAATAATCTCAAAAGAGAACATTGGAAAAATTCAGGGTATTCCTTTTGCTTTGGTTCTTCTATAAACACAGAAAATTTACATTAATTTTATAAACAACTTCTATCTAAAATCATAATGGACAGAAATCAGGGGAATCAGGAAGAAATTGTGACAAGAGTCAGACTTCCTCATGGAAAAGAAGAAGTAATGGGGGTTATAGAACAGAGACTTGGTGGAAATAAGATGCTTGTCAGCTGCCTTGATGGAAAAACAAGGAATTGCCGTGTTCCTGGAAGGCTAAAAAGAGAGTTGTGGCTTCGCCCTGGAGATGTCGTAATAATTGAGCTTTGGGAGCTTGACAAAGACAAGGGTGATGTAATATTCAAATATCGTCCCAATCAGGTAGAATGGTTAAAAAATAACGGCTATCTAAAAAAAGATATGCTTGAATTCTGATGGAAAATTTATTTTGCGATAAAGTGCAAAGAATTACAGAGAATAAAAAAAATCTTGAGAAAAGTCTAAATCTGGAAATAAGCATCAAAGGAAATGAAGTTGTGGTTGACGGCAAGGCAGAAGATGAATATGTCGGGGAAAAAGTAATTGAAGCCTTGGATTTCGGTTTTCCTTTTTCTGTAGCCCTTTTAATAAAGAAGGAAGATTTGATGTTTGAAGCACTGAAAATAAAAGATTATTCAAAAAGAAAAGACCCTGAAGTTGTCAGGGCAAGAATTATCGGCAAAGGGGGAAAAACCCTGCGTGCTCTTCACGAGCTTACAAAATGTTTTTTTGAGATTAAGGGAAATTATGTTGGAATAATAGGCGATCCAGAATACATAAAAAATGCAGTGGAAGCGCTTATTTATCTTATTCAAGGGTCAAAGCAGTCAAATGTTTATACTTTTCTTGAAAAGCACCAGGTAAAGCCGGTGTTGGATCTTGGCTTGAAGCCGGTAAAAAAACCAAAAAGAAAAAAGAAATAACCTTTAAATACAGTTATCTTTTCTTAAAATCATGCCCCGGTAGCTCAGCCCGGTTAGAGCACATGGCTGTTACTGAACGAAAATCAACATTTCCTCTCATTCAGCGAGAAAAGCAGAAACCATGGGGTCGCAGGTTCAAATCCTGCCTGGGGCGTTTCTTTTTCTGTTTTTTCACTACAAAAATTAATTTAAATGAAAAATGATTTTGGTGCTGAACGATTTACCGGTCCTGAATAGAGCAGGAAACAGAAAGATGCTTTTTGCTTAGGCCAAAAGACGGCAGACTGGAAAAATTATACGGGCTGGCAAAGGTTTCTAAAGAGCCTGAGAAAAAGATCAGCTTTCTTAACAAGGCAGCTTAAATTGGCAGAATTTGATTTTTCTAAATTGTATTTGGAGTGCCAAGGTGACAGGCCTCTTGAATTAAAAAAGCTTGAAGAAATGATTCTCGCTAAAATTTAATAATTTCTTGCTGCATAAACTTTTTTAACTAACTTTCAGCTATTTCTTTGATGAAACAAAAACCAAAAGTGCTAATGGCAATGTCCGGCGGAGTTGATTCCAGCGTTGCAGCTCTTATTCTCAAAAAGCAAGGTTATGAATTAATCGGAGCTTTCATGAAAAACTGGAGCGACACAAAAAATCTTCTTACAGGAGACTGTCAGTGGAAAGATGATAGAAAAGAGGCAATGAAAATTGCAAACAAGCTAAAAATTCCTATTGTAACATTGGATTTTGAAAAGCAGTACAGGAAATCTGTGATTTTACCAATGTTCAGCATGTATAAAAAAGGAATTACGCCAAATCCTGACATAGACTGCAACCAAAAAGTAAAGTTTCCTCTTCTGTGGCAGGCTGCAAAAAAAATTGGTGCTGATTTTATTGCGACAGGGCATTATGCCAGGATAAAAAACAATGAAATGCTAAGGGCAAAGGATGAATCAAAGGACCAGTCTTATTTTCTTTACAGACTAAATTCTTCTGATTTAAAACATTCATTATTTCCAGTTGGCAGTTATACCAAGAAGCAAATAAGGGAAATAGCAAAGAAAAATAAATTTCCAAATTTCAACAGAAAATCAACAGTTGGCATTTGCTTTGTCGGCAAAATCAACCTGAAAAAATTCCTTCAGCAGAAAATAAAGCCAAAAAAAGGAAAAATCCTGAATCCGGAGGGAAAAATAATCGGAGAGCACGATGGAATCTTTTACTACACAATAGGCCAGAGAATAGGTCCAAGATTTGGCATAGAAGTTGATAAAGGAAATGAAAAACAGGTCAAACGCTGGTATGTTGCTAAAAAAATCCCTAAAACAAATGTAATAATTGCAGCGCCAGAAAACAACTCGCTGCTTTTTAGAAAGGAATTTGCAATAAAAAATGTTCATTTTATGGATAAGAATTTTATAGCTAAAATAAAAAAATCTAAAGCAGGTTCATCTGTTAAAAGTAGTTCCCACGGTCTGGTAGGTGGTAATAAGTCAATTAAAGTTTTAACAAGAATACGCCAGGTAGGTGAACTTCTTCCTTCTATGTTAAAATATTCTAATGGAGAATACAAAATCATCCTTAACAAGCCCATCACGGGTGTCAGTGAAGGTCAGGCAGCTGTTCTTTATCAAGGAACAAAAGTACTTGGTGGTGGTGTGATAAACTTTGAAGATTAATACATTTGCTCGCTTCGCTCGCTAAAAATATGCTAATATAAACCAAAATTAATTACCCTTATAACAATTGGATTTCAGGGTGGGAGGGTGGGAATGATTTTATAACAAACTTTTTATATTAACTCTTCTTCTTTACAAAATGGATTTAGACAAAGCATTGAAGGGAAGGCACAGTGTTCACAGGTTCAAATCAAAAAAACCAGACTGGAGAGATATTATTGAAAGCATTGACTCTGCTCGTTTTGCACCCATGGCTGGAGGAAATTATACATTAAAATTCGTTCTCGTTAATGATTCTGAAAAAATAAAGAAAATTGCAGTTGAATGCCAGCAGGATTTTGTAGGAACTGTTCATTATGTTGTTGTTGCTTGCTCAAAGTTTGGAAGAACAATAAATTCCTATGGAAAGCAAGGGGAAGTTTATGCAAGGCAACAGGCAGGTGCTGCAATTGAAAATTTTCTTTTGAAAATTCAGGAATTCGGGTTATCAACATGCTGGGTTGGCTACTTTGTTGAGAAAAATGTAAAAGACATTCTTGAAATTCCTGAAGATGTGAATGTTGAGGCTGTTTTTCCCATAGGATTTGAGTTTGAGAAAAAGCACGCAAGAGAATCAAAAATAGATTTGGATAATATTTTGTACTTCAATTCTTACGGCAAGACAAAGATGGGAGAAGCAGAAAAAAACTGATTGGAAAATCAATAAAGCTGCCCTGCTAATTCAATATCTAAATTAATTCCTTTTGTTATCTTAAGAACAAGATTCATTATTGGGATAAGTATCATGCTAATTATAAAAGTTCCAATTCCATAAATAAAGGGGAATAAAATAATTTTGAGCGTATTAAGGCCAATAAGTCCTGAAAGCATTGCTGATAAAAAGGAGAGTATTATTGCAAGAATTATTCCAATAAAAAAGCTGTAAAGTCCCATAAAGCTAGCAGTCTTCAAAACACCAATCCTCTTTATCACAGCCATATTTAGATTACATCAAAATACTATAAAAAAATATCTAAAAGCAAAAAAAAGAAAAAGAGGGCGCAAAACGCGCCCAATTTTAAAAATTAAAATTTATTGGAGTTTACCTCCAAACCTCGATTCCCAGGTCAGACATTTCACGTGAAGGTGCCACATTTTCTTCGATTGGCTTACCCAAAACGTATGGACTCTTGACTCCTGTCATTATTGTAATGACACGGACTTTACCGGTGAATTCCTTGCTGATTCTTGCCCCAATAATAACATTAGCTTCAGGGCTGAGATTTTCAGAAACAGTTCTTCCGATAACATCAAACTCTTCAAGTTTCAAATCAGATCCACAGGTAATGTGTATCAAAGCACCAGTAGCGCCCTTATAATCCACGTCAAGTAGAGGATGTGTAAGTGCTTGCCTGACAGATTGACTAACACGCTCTGAGGAATCGTCTTCTCCAATACCTATAACTGCTACCCCTCCTCCCTTCATAATTGCAGAAACATCTGCATAATCAAGGTTGATAAGGCTTGGCAATGTAATTGTTTCGACAATTCCCTTAATCATTGTGGAAACAAGCTCATTAGCAACTGCGAAAGCATGCTCTATTGGGAGCTGCCCTGCAATATCAACAAGTCTGTTATTGTCAAGAACAATACAGGTATCTGTGACTTCTCTAAGTTCCTGAAGGCCCCATTCTGCTTTCTCTACTCTTGCTTTTTCAGCTTCGAAAGGCATTGTAACAACACCAATAACAACAGCTCCTGTTTCCTTAGCAAGCTGTGCAATAACTGGTGCTGCTCCTGTCCCTGTTCCTCCGCCCATTCCTGCAAGAACAAAGCACATATCTGCTCCGACAGCTGCTTTCTTCAAGTCAACAACAGCTTCTTTTGCAGCTTCTCTTCCAACTTTTGGCTTTCCGCCAGCTCCAAGTCCCCTTGTTAATTCCTTACCAAGAAGAAGCTTTTCGTCAGCCTTTGAAACGCTCAAGTGGAGAGCATCTGTGTTTGCAGCATATACTGTAGCGCCCTCAATCCCTTTGTTGAAGAGCCAGGTCACTGCGTTGCATCCCATACCACCAACACCGAAGACCTTAATGTTAGCCTTCCCGGCTTTAAGCTCGTCAAAGTTGATGCTCATGGATGCAGAATTCTGTACCGCTTCCTTTGCAAAATCTAATACCATCTTTTTTGTTTTTTTAACCTCCTTTCATCTGTTTTGTTTACAAAACGATGTTGGCAAAACCTATGGTTTTAGCCTTCATCTGTATTTTTGTTTTTGTCGGGTTTTTCAGTCAGGAAAACTTTTTTTTCGAAAAGTTTATATAGCTGACCTACTTCCAACTATCACCAAAGAAAAAGTTCACCCAATTTAATTTACTCAATCCCCCGAAAGAGTAAGTTAAATTTATGAGAAAGTGAACACCTGCTTCTTTAAAAATATTTCTGTGCTTTAAAAGAAATATTTTTTTGAGCGTTAAGCGATTAAAAATATTTTGTTTGTAGAAAATAGTGTTTTTAATGAGATTTTTAGGGAAAATTTATTCTTTTATTACAATGATGTATTAAAATATTGGCCACTGCAGTTTTCTGCAAGCTGCCAATCTCCTGAATAGGTACAGTTAGAACTATTATCTAAATTTAAACTACAAGAAACGCCTCCTGAAAAATTCCCATCTCTCCAATTCATTAGAAGATTATTCAATTTTGTTGGTTTAAATTGACAAATTCCTTCTCTTCCAATTAAAGGTCTCAGCTGATCATTTGATTGTTGCTGTTGTTGGTTTATCTCATCCTGAGTTGCTCCTCCAGCAAGCATTTGCTGTGTCAAATTATCTGTAAAATTGATGTGTTCATCTAATGTTTTTAATTTTAAGTTACAAAGATTTGTTTGATTTCTTGATATTTCATAATAAGTTGTTGTAGTAGTGTTCATGCCAAATATCTCAAGTGAGAGAGTATTTGTAAAATTGGCCTTAGCACAAGTATTTGCGGCATTGATAAAACAGTCCCAATTAGTGCAATAAACAGTTTCCAAAACGCCTTGGGTATTATTTGGTGGAAGCGTCACTATATTATTTTGAGAATTATTTGTTACTGGACTTTGGAAAAATAAAAAATATGAGATAACCCCTAATACAATAATAACAAAAATTATTCCGAAAATCCAAAGACCTTTATGGTTTGATGGCAAATCTGAAGATGGTTGATTATATGAAGGATTGTAAGGATTAGGGTTATTTGGATTAATGTTCGGTTGCGGTGAAGAATCATTCATTAAATGAACAGATCTATTTACTTTATAAAATTATTCTCAATTATTCTTTCTCCAGTATCTCTGCATGAATTCCTTTCTCTTCGCACAATTCTTTGAATTCTTTTGCATCCTGTTCCGTGCCTATGAGCCCGCCCCAGTGCATGGGAATTGCCAAGGTCGGTTTTATTACATTGGCTGCCTCGCTCGCCTCTTCTGCTGTCATAGTATACCTCCCGCTAACAGGAAGAAGAGCAATAAATTCCTTTCCCTGCTGTTTGTATCCTGTAAGCTTTTGCATTTCAGGAATCAAGTCAGTGTCTCCTGAATGATAAATTATGCAATCATTCATTTTTATTACGTATCCAACCCAACCATCTGTTTTTGGATGAAAAGTCTTGTCTATGTTGTATGCAGGAATTGCAGAAATCTTAATATCCTGAAAATCAATTTCCTGATTAGGTTCTATAATTTGTATGTCAACAGGAATTTTTGATTTTGCAATAGTGCTCTGGCAGTCTGCAGGGGCAACTATTTTTGTTCCTTCCTTGATTATTTTTTCCATATCAGCAAGGCTGCAATGGTCATAATGACTGTGTGTTATCAGAATCATGTCTGCTTTTTCAAGCCCGTCTTTTATATTAAAAGGGTCAATGTAAATCATTCTGGAATTTTTTATTTGGAATCCATCATGCCCTAGCCATTTAAGCTCAATGCCATTTATCTTCATTAAAAAAGAAAAAGTTCAGGGTTTAAAATAGTTGTGTATGCTAAATTTCAACAACCTTATACCCACAGACACCTAAGTTGTAAACTTCTGTCTTTCCCACTCTTGTTTTTCCTTCTCCTTCATGAATATGTCCGCAGAAAACATATTTTGGCTGTTGTTTTCTAATGTATTCAAGAATTGTTTTGCTTCCTGCATGTTTTCCTTGCCAATGTTTTGGAGCTGATTTTAATGTAACTTTGTCCAAAAATCCATAAGGTGGTTGATGGCAAACTAAAATATCCAATCCACCAAAATTTCTTAAAATTCTTCTTGCTTTATCTGTCTGCTTTTTAGCCTTTTTCATGCTTTTTATGTAATCTGTAGGCTTAAACTCTCTAACCCAACAAGTATCTGTAAACCATTCCAAAAAGCCCAGCCTAATATCATCCAAAACTCTTAATTTATTTTTTACAAGGCTGACATTATCTAATTTTCTTATCTCGCTAATTGTTGAAGGAAATTTTCTTCTCCATTTTTTAGATTTGCTTTTTGCTTTAGAATCTGTGAATATTGAAACATTTCCCCAAATAGAATAAATAGGAGCATATTTTGATAAATATCTCAGAATATTTAATGTAGAATCATGAATCTCATGGTAATTGTCCCAATCATATTTTGCGTCATCTTTTAATTCAGGCAATCCTTCTTTTTTTCTATTGACATTTTCGAAAAATCTCTCTCTTGCTAAATTTGCTTTTCCTAAATCACCTGTCAATAAAATTAAATCAATTCCTTTCAATGGAATTTTTCTTACTTTTTTTAAATCTCCATGTGGGTCGCCAATTGCAAGTATTTTCATTATAAAAATTAAGTTATATAGTTTAAAAATTTAAGGATTGTATCTTGTCATTGTCCTTGGGAAAGCAATTGCATCCTTTATTGTCTCCAATCCGCAAATCCAGGAAATCACTCTCTCAGCACCCATTCCATAGCCTCCATGAGGCACGCTTCCATATCGTCTTGTGTCAAAATAGAATTCATATTTTTCAGGATTTTCTCCCTGTTCCTTGAGCCTTTTCTTTATTTTCTCAAAATCTTCCTCCCTTTGCGAACCTCCCACGAGTTCCCCATAGTCTTCTGGTGCAATCATATCAAAGCCAAGCACTGTTTCCTTTCCTTTTTTTGAATCAGGAGATTCTTTCATGTAAAAAGCCTTGACAATTTTAGGGTATTCTCTCACAAGAATAGGCGTGTCATACAATTCAGAAAGCTTGTCTTCCTCGATTGTCCTTAAGTCTTTTCCCCATTGAATATTTATCTTCTTTTTTTCTTTCAAAAGTTTCAAGGCTTCATCATAGGTTATTCTTGGGAATTTTTTCTTTACAGTTGCTTCCAGTTTCTTTATATCTCTTCCAAGAATTTCCAGTTCTTTCTTTCTTTCCTTTAAAACTCTTTCAACAATATGCTTTATCAGTTCTTCTGCATCATCCTGCAAGTAATCAAAATTTCCCCATGCAACTTCCATTTCAGCCATCCACAATTCTGTTATATGCCTTGATGTTTTGCTTTTCTCAGCCCTGAAAGCAGGCTGGATTGTGAATATTTTTTCCAGGGCAAATATTGCCGGCTCTGCATGCAGCTGCCATGTCTGGCTAAGGTACATTGGCTTTCCAAAATAATCAACAT
This sequence comes from Nanobdellota archaeon, assembly GCA_027334715.1. Classification (GTDB taxonomy): domain Archaea; phylum Nanobdellota; class Nanobdellia; order Pacearchaeales; family GW2011-AR1; genus ASMP01. The sequence continues at coordinate 102,572 of DAHWUG010000001.1, read as the reverse complement.
TAAACAATGTGCTTCCTCCTTCTGCCTGCATTCCAATTAAAATAGGGGAATGATATTCATAAAATCCTTTTTTGTGCCAGTGCTCTCTCATTGCATCAAGAACAGTATCTCTTATTTTCAGAATTGCAGTCATTTTTCTGCTTCTCAGCCATAAATGCCTTCTGTCTCCAAGCAATTCTTCATTAATATCTTTGTTAATTGGGAAGTTGTCGCTTGTCCCAACAATTTTTATCTTATCAGCTTCTATTTCATAACCTGTTGGAGCTCTTTTGTCTTCTTTTATTGTTCCTTCAATTTCAACGCTTGATTCAATCTGCAATTTATCAATATCATTCCATTGATTTTTGAATTTCTCTCGCTTAAGAACGCATTGTATTATTTCTGTGCTATCTCTAACAACAAGGAATTTCAACTCGTTGCTTCCTCTTTCTCTGTAAATCCATCCACGAATAGCAACTTTTCCAGAACCTTTCTTTATTGCATCTGAAATTGATATGAATTCCATTTTTATTTTTATGGGTTAAGCCTTGTCATATCTCTGGGAAGGAAAGTGGCTTCTCTTACATTTCCAAGATTTAACATTAACATTAAGAGTCTTGTCGGACTTAAGGCACATCCGCCATGGGGGGGAACACCATATCTAAAAAAATCTAAATAATATTGTATAGATTTAGGATCAATCTCTTTTTCTATAGCTTGTTCTTTTAATGTATTCAAACGATGTTCTCTTTGAGCCCCGGTAGTAATTTCAACACCTTTCCAGACTAAATCAAAACTCTTAGTAAGAGAATTATTACTTTCATTTTTCATATGATAAAAAGGCCTTACAGAAAAAGGGTATTCTGTGATAAAAACAAATTCGTGATGATATCTCTCTTTTATTATTTCTGCTAGAATTTTTTCTCCCTCTGCATCCAAATCTGCTCCTTTTGAAGATTTGTAACCTTTTTCTTTCAAGAGTTTCATTGCGTCCGCCATAGTAATCCTAGGAAAAGGTAGCTTAGGAATAATTATATCTACACCAAATGTTTTCTTTATCTCTTCGCCATATTCTTCCTTAACTTTTTTTAAAAAATAACTTATCCACTCTTCTTCAACTTTCATAACATCTTCTTCAGATTTAATAAAAGAAATTTCCATATCAATCATTGTAAATTCAGTATCATGTCTTGAAGTAGCAGAAGGATTTGCTCTGAAAACCGGTGCTATCTCAAATATTCTTTCAAAGCCTGCTGCCATTGCCATTTGTTTATAAAATTGAGGACTTTGAGCCAGGTATGCTTTTTTACCAAAATATTTAACTTCAAACAATTCTGCTCCAGATTCACTTGCAGATTTCATGAATTTGGGGGTGTAAATTTCAATAAATCCATGCTTAACCCAGTATTCTCGCATTGCCTCTTCCATGCAAGTCCAGATTTTAAACACTAAAAGATGCTCTGGTTTCCTTAAATCTAACCACCTATAATCAAGTCTTTTACTCAAATCAGTACTTGTCGTCTTCTCGTTAACCTGTATTGGAAGTTGCTCTGCTTTACTTATTATCTCTAATTCAGTAACTTCAATTTCAACATTTTTAAGAGTTAATTTTTCATTTGTAAGTTTGGCGCTTTTAACATTACCTTTTAGGGAAATTACACTTTCTAAGGTCAATTCTTCATTAAATCCTTTACTTTCTTTCTTAAGAACACATTGAACCATCCCTGAAACATCCCTAAGGATGATAAATTTCATCTTAGACATTTCTCTTATTTCATGAACCCAGCCCTTAACTAATACGTCTTTCCCAGGTTTCAGTTCAATAACAAGAGTTCTTTCCATTTTATTAAATATAAGGATTGATATTTAAATCTTCTTTCATAAGTTTTGTGGTCCATCCATTCTAGAACAATAGATATAACAGAAATTCCTGTATTTTCTATGCTATAAATTAGCCTCCATGCTCCGGGAAGATTATACTTCCAAATATTTTCTGCACCAAATTTTTTTATATACTCAATTGGAATAACTCTTTTGGGAATTTGAATACCGCAAAAAGCATTATTTTCTATATCTTCAAGTGCCCTAGAAACAAACTTATACAAATCTGGCTCATTTTTTTCTAAATTTTCAAAAGCCTTTTTAATATTTTCATTAGCAAATTTTATTCTACTTTTCATTTTTTTCTCCAAAATAAATGAGCGTTTTTTAGTAATTTTTTGGCATCTTCAGAATAATAAATCCATCCAATTTTACCCTCAGCATCAACAGAAACTTTTCCTGACACAATAAGGTAATCTATAATTATTGAGAATGTTTGATACATCATCTTTTTTGGAAGATTTAGCCACAATTGTTTTTTTCTAAATCCCCCATCATTCTTTTTAATAAAATCTTCTACCATTAGAACTGTGTCTAATCTGGGAAATCTTGCCAAAGGATGTTGTTTTTTTAAAATCTCAAATATCATAGTTATATCAATTGATACACCTTTATAAATTTTTCTTTTATAGAATCTTATTAAATTATTGATTATAAGTAGTAAAGACAGCTGCAGCAACAACTGTTGTCCAAAATTCATCTGGCTTTCCCTCTGCTGATTGGGTTATATTCCTAGTGTTGACAATTTTTCCCGACATTTTGTAGAATTTTTCCCTCTCGTCCCAGCTACTGTTTGGGTCAAAATCAAGACCCAGTGTTGCTGCCAGCATTGTAGCTGCCAAATCTTCTGCATAATCTCCTGCTATCTCATCTGTTTGCCCGTATGCATGATGCTCTGAAAGGTATCCATATTGTGATTCATCACTTGGTATTGCAACACCTATTGAAGCAGCTATATGCCTGCTGTTTTCATTTGTATCAATCTGGGACATGACGCAATGGACAAGTTCTCCTGGCTTCAAATCCCTAAGACCTTCCTCTTTTGGAATTATTTTGCAGTATGGAGCGTAAATGCTTGAGACTTTTATAAGATTGAATCTTTCTATCCCTGCGTCCCTCAATGCAAACTCAAGGCTAAGAAGTCTTTCTTTATGCCTGCCTACTCCTTTTGTCAGGAAAAGTCTGCTGGGTATCATTTTTTGTTTTGTTAATCTATAGAATAAGTATTTTTAAGATTTTCCCTACTTTACAAACTTTCTTATGATTTGCATTGCTTCACTGCCAGATATTTTTCCGGAGAATTCTTTCATGACTAAACCCATGTAAGCGTTTGCAGACAAGCCCTGCTTTTCCTTTATTATCTTCTCGATTTTTTCTTCAATATTTTCAATTTTCTCTTTTGGTTCTTCTTTTTCTTCTCCTCTGACAATTCCTAAAAGAACTCTTTTTATTTCAGATTCATGGATTTTTCCCTTCTTAACACTTTCAAGTACATTTCCCAAAACATCAGAATTAAGTATTTTTTCAATTTCTTCCAAGGATTTTTTTTCTTTCGAAGCTATTTCCTTGGGAAAAAGTAATATTGTTTTAGCAACAATCTGTGGATTTTCAATAATTTCCAGAAATTCCTTGAATTCCTCAACTTTTTTACTTTTCAAAAGCAAAGAGATCATATCCTGATTCAAGCCATGTTTCTTTAATTGTTCTTCAGGATTTTCAAGTTCTTTTACTTCTTTCTTAATGTCATCAATCATCTGTCTTGATATTTTCAGCAAGGGTAAGTCTGTTTCAGGGTACATTCTTGCAGCTCCGGGCAATGGCCTCAAAAATCTTGAGTTGCCATCCTCAAGAACATTTCTTACTTCTGCAATGCTCCTGCCTGTTTTTACAAGTTCAATCTGTCTGGCAGTCTCAATCTCCATTGCTCTCTCAATGTTTCTTATGTCCTGGAATCCTTTTATTTCAACTCTCTCGCCATTGGCAATTGAAAGATTAACATCCTGCCTGATTGTTCCCAGGCCTCTCTTGACATTAACCATTCTCAAAATTTCTCCTAGTTTTAATGCAGTTTCCTTTGCCTGCTGGGGATTTTTTATGCTTGCGTCTGTTGCAATTTCAACAAGCGGAATTCCCAAACGATCCAGCCTGAAAACTCCTTTGTCTTTGTCAATTATTCTTGCAGAATCTTCTTCAAGGCAAAGCGTTGCAATTCCTGTTTTTCCGTGGAATGTTTCAATAAAGCCATCTTTGGCAATAAGAGCAGTTCTTTGAAAGCCGCTTGTATTTGAGCCGTCAATGACTGTTTTCCTCATTATTTGTGTTATAGGCAATATTTTACAGTTTAGAAGAACTGCAATCTGCATAGCAATCTTTAAAGAAATTGGATCAATGATATATGGGGGAGATTCGTCATATTCAAGAAGGCAGTTAGTATCAGAATAACCTTGATAAACAAAATCTTTTGCTAGAGAAGCCTCGTGTGCAGCAGCTATGTCAACTTCTCCAGATTCTCCAGCTACCATATGTAATTTTCTCTTTATTATTACGTCTGGTTCATCTTTTCTTAATATAGAGGGACAATGACAAAATAATTTTCTTGGAGAATCTAACTGTTGGTGTATCTCTAATCCTGACTTAAAGCCGAGTTTTACATAATCCAGTTCCATTATTAAAAAAAGAAGAATGGATTTATTAAATTTTGTTTATAACTTTTTTGATGGTATCGCTAATTTCTGCTAAAGAAACATCCCGTCTCCCGCTTCTTAATAACTCTTCATAGACAACATCTGGTAATCCCACTGCGTCATAGGGAGTATTTTTATCATCTAAAAGGCCTTGCACAGAAGGATATTTTGTTTTCAGGCTTGCTATTGTTTTGCTTATCTCCTCGTACATTCCCTCTTTTGTAGGGTTTGCACTTGTTCTCCAGAATTTTGCGAATTTTTGTCTCTTGTAATCCTTGATAACTATCCCCTCTCTTCTATCAGAAGAATATTCGCTTTTGCCTGTAGCAAGATATTTGGCAGAATCCAAGTTTAATTCTCCTGCCAAAGACCTTAAAAACAAAACATCATCAATATGAGCTATATCTTCCAGTTGTTTTCTGGCTTTATCATAAGGAACAAATCTTCTTGAAGGCATATGATAAAGGTCAATTAAGAAGAATCTGTTTGTAAACTCAGGATCATAAATAAGTGTATGCGGACCTGTAAATTCTCCAAAAACTATGATATTTTCTGGCAAATTTCTTAGGCTCTGATTTGACATTGCCCATTTATTAAAGTCTTCAAACCATGGAAATCTGAAATCTTCTTTCCTTTTGAGAAAGTTTGCTCTGCTTCCGCAGAAAACTCTCCCATTATAAGTTCTTATCTGGCAGTTTCCGCCGTCTATTTTTTCAAATACCTGAATATTTCTGCTGTCAAGTATGCCCAAATTCTCAGCTAGATGGGGTATTTCAGGATATTTTATAAATTCTGGTTCATTTTTCATTTTTAAAATAATTAAAGTTTATTCCCTAGTGGATATTGGAACTATTCCAGAATATTTTTCATCAAATTCTCTTCTTAAAAATTTTGATCCGTTTATTACGTGAAAGTCAGGAGAAACAACTAAAACAGGATTTATTTTTTGGCCTGGACTTTCTGGTTTATAGCATGTGCTAAGATAAGCTGCAACAGAAAGTATTTCTTTATCAGTATCAGAACATTTTTCATTCATTTTCTTGTCGTTTCCTATGCTTCCTTCCAAAGATGCCCAATGTGCGTCATATCTTGCTTCATCAAAATTTGATTCGCCAGTTAGGTTGCCTATAAGTCTGGCAGAGGACAATGTGGCTCCCAAGGCATAATCTACAACTATTTGGCTTAATTCTACTTCATGCGAGTTTAATCTCATTTCCCCATGTTTTTGTATTTCCTGGTATGTTTTAGGGGTAATAAAAAGGGGAATCTTGGAAGAGAGATTTTTCAAGAAAGAAGTAGCTCTTGTATAATGGGGGTATAAATGCCTTTTTCCATTTGCATACAGGCTAAAATCTCTTGTTGCCTGAACTATATCTATCAATCCTCCTGTATCTAGTATTATAATTGGGGAAGCGTGGCTAAGATGTTTAAGTAGGTCATTTTCCAGCTTTCCAGGAGATTTTACATTAAGTGCCATGATAAAAAGTTTCTTTTCTTGTTAATAAATCTTTCTCTTGTAACCCCTTTAAAGTTACGATCACTCCTCCAGCCTGTCAGAAAACTCGCCTGCAACATTTGTCAGCATCATTTCCCTGACCTTCTCCTTGCTTTTTGCCCATTCTTCATGTCCCAAAATCCAGCCAAGTTTTATCAGGGCTGTTTCAGAAAGCATGTCTTCAAGATAAATCACGTCGGAAGATGCTAATTCCCTTCCTGTAGAATAGACAAGAGGATCAAGCCTCCCGTATATAGTTTGTGCAACAGCACAGGCAACAATCCCTTTTTTCTGTATTTCCTTGAGTTTTGAAATCCATGAATTTCTTGATTCACCTGTCGCAACATGGCCCAAGCCAAGCATTTCAATCACGATCCCCTTATAGCCATTTTTTGCATAATAATCAAGGATGTCAGGATTTTGTCCTGGATAAAATTTGATTAAGGCAACTTTTTCCTCAAATTTTGTGTCTAATTTTATTTTTTCGTTTGTTCTTTTCTTGTATTTGGATAATGGAATAAATGAACTTTCAGTTATTTTCGCCAGGGGTTCTGCATTTACAGGCTTGAAAGCATCTCTTTTTGAGCTGTGAAGTTTCCTTACTTTTGTTCCTCTTAATGCAAAGCAGAAATCATCATTTGTTGAACTGTGTCCTACAAGAACAACTTCTGCAATATCTGAGATAGACGCAATTGCAGCTGCCTGCAGATTCAATGAAGCGTCAGAGCTTGCTCTGTCAGTGCTTCTCTGGCTGTATGTAAGGACAACAGGCTTTCCTAAATTTCTCAGGAAAAAAGAAAGTGCGGCAGAAGTATAGTGAAGAGTATCTGTTCCATGCGTTATAATTAATCCTTTTATTTCAGGATTATTCAAAAGTTCTTCTGCAGTTTTTGCTATTTTCTGCCAGTCCCTAAAATCCATGTTCTCAGAACCTTTCATGAAGGGTGTTTCAATTTTTGCGACATTAACTTTCTCAAATAATTCAGGATAAAACTTGAAGAGTTTTTCAGGGCTTGTAAGCCATTTTACAGCACCTGTTTTAGAATCAAGCTCAGAAGAAATTGTTCCTCCTGTGACAATCATAGCAACGTTTGGTTTTGACTTGTCCTTTTTTATTTCAACATTGCTCTCTTTTTCCTCTGCTTTTTTCAGAATCTTCAGGTCAAGAATATCTTTCTTGTTAAGCCCTATATTGTAACCGGAGTTAAGCTTTAGCAGAATAATTCCTTTTTCATCTTTAGGAGCTTCTAGAAATACTCCTTTGTAGGTATTCTTAACAAAGTCGATCTCAACAAGATCTCCCGGTTTTGCTTCGATTTTTGCCATTTTTCCAATGAGCCTGCTAGGATTCGAACCTAGATCAGCGGGGCCGAAACCCGATATTCTGTCCGTTGAACTACAGGCCCTATGTTTAAAAAATGAGCATTAGGTTTTTATTTTTATTGATTGCCCTGATACCTCCTTAATGATAAACAGACTTAAAATTCTTAAATTTTAAATAGTACATAACTTAATTATTGTAATGGTAAATTCTTTAGATAAAAAACCTCGCCCAATTGTCCACCACCATATTATCCTGAAACCGCATCACAAATGGATTCTTGGGGGGGCGGGAACAATTGTAATCCTTCTTCTTATAACTCTTAGCATTTTTTCGTATGCAAGCTATGTAAGGCAGGAGTATAATTACAACTTATTGAACAAAAAAATAAATGATTTAAGTACACAAACTCAGGGTAATATAAATGCACTTTCATCAAGTATTCTTAAAACACAGCAGGGCCTTAATTTGCTTAATGTTAATGTTGGAAATATAACAGATCAGTTTGTTCAGTTAAAGGCAAGTGTAGGTTCTGATTTTTCGGGAATAATAGAAAAAGATGTTCCATCTGTTGTAACAATAAGGACAGATGTTGCGCAGGGAACAGGATTCATAATAACAAATGATGGATATGTTGTAACAAATGCCCATGTTTTGGAAGGTGCAAGCATGGTTCAGGCAATTGACGATAACCAGAATGTAATTGATGCTTCCCTTGTTGGTTATGACCCTAACCTTGACATCGCGCTCTTGAAAATACCCGGAAATTACTCAAAATTGATACTAGGTAATTCTAACAATGTTCAGGTTGGGGAAAATGTTATTGCAATAGGAAATCCTTTAGGCCTTCAGTTTTCAGTAAGCCAGGGAATAATCTCTGCATTAAACAGGCAAGGGCAAAATGGATTATATGCTTATTTCCAGACAGACACTGCGCTTAATCCTGGAAATTCGGGCGGCCCTTTAATAGATAAAAGCGGTGAAGTTATAGGGATAAACAATTTCAAGGCAAGCGGAAGCGAGAATATTGGCTTTGCCCTGGAATCTAATTACATAAAACAGGCTGTTGATAATATTTCTTTAACTTATCTAAACCAAAGTCTTGTTTGATTTTCCTTCCTCAAAACATTTATTAAACATTTACTCTAAAAGTATAATGTTAATAATGGAGCTTCTAACCTTTTTTCTTGTTCTTGGTGGGGTCTTCTCTCACAAATAACACACTTAGAAGATTTTTACATTCTTAATTACATTAAGTTAAATGGTTGAGAAAAAAAGAGTCAGAGAGGAGTTTATTAAGATATATTCTTTCCTAATGTTTTACTGAATATCTTTAAATATAAATCTGCTTGGGATTTTAAAGAATATTTGTTCAGTACATCCTTCCGGGCTTCTATGCCAATTCTCTTTCTTATTTTTGGGTTATCTCTTAATAATTCAATAAAATATACCCATTGTTTTGGGCTTTTAGCGATAAATCCGTTTACCCCCTGTTTTATTAATTTTTTATATTCCGGAGTCGGGCTTACAATAGCAGGCATTCCTAATGACATAAAAAGGACCAGGCGGTTATTTGATTTTCTTTTTATAAAATCTCCCTTTAAATCCTTGCTTCGGTATGGAATCACTCCAACATCGCATTTTATGAGTTCTTTATATACTGTATTAAGGTTCCAAACAAGATATTTGAATCTGTATGGAGTTTCTGTGAACATTTTCCTATCAGGCATAAATCTTTTAACCCTCTCTGCCGGAGGTCCAATGATTGTCAAACTAACATTTTTTGGCAAAAACTCAATCTGAGGAAATCTGGAAAAAACGCTGTTCGATACAAACGCTAACTTTAATCTTTTCTTATTATTATGCCTCTTATACTGTCCTTCTAGATGTTCATAAGAATCAAAAACTAAAAATGTTTTTTCTTGATATCTTTTTGGAATCATCTTCCTAAGATATTTCGAAACAACAATTATGGAATCACACTTTATCGCGAAATTGGTATTTATATTGTCTATCCCTATAAAGACGACCTTTGTTCCTTTCTTATGAGATTGATTAATAAGATATTCGAAATTATTCCCTGTCTGTATTTTTTGCAAGACAATGATATCATAGTTCTTTTCTAATATTTTATCTATCTCCTTTTTTGAAAATCTTAAATCATAATCAAAATGATCAAAAGATATTATCTCTGAAGAGATTTTTCTATTTAAGAGTTCTTCATGCATATCCCATCCCTGGATTCTTGCACCTGCGACATTCCTGTTTCCAGACAAAATCCACCCTATTTTGATCATATTTAATGAATAATTGTTATTATTATATAAACTTTTTAAAACATAACCATTTTCTCACCTAAAGATGTATAAATGAAAGAAGAGCATAAAATATTATTAATATTATCCCAAAAGGGAATATTTATTAAATAATCTTTCTAATTTTACTTATGGTTAATGAAACTAAAAAGGAATTTTCTGCAAAAAAGAATTTTAATTTTTCAGAATGGTACTCAAATATTATTGAAAAAGCAGAAATTGTTGACCTTCGTTTGGGAATAAAGGGATTCATAACAATAAGGCCTTGGGGAACTCTTATCATTGAAAAATTGTTTGACATGTTTGAAGAAGAACTGCAGGGAAAAGGCCATCTTCCTGTAATAATGCCTTCAGTGATTCCTGAATCAAACTTGAAAAGAGAATCAAGCCACATAAAAGGCTTTACACCACAGGTTTTCTGGCTTGAAACAGAAAAAGGCGAGGAAAAGCTTGCATTAAGGCCAACAAGCGAAACAGTTTTCACTCCAATGTTTTCTTTATGGATAAGGAGCCACAGAGACCTTCCTTTAAAGCTTTATCAGAGAGGTTCTGTTTTCAGGTATGACACAAAGGCAACAAGGCCATTGATTCGCGGCCGTGAATTTCAGTGGATAGAATGCCATGATGCATTTGCAACAAAACATGATGCAGAAGCACAGGTTCAGGAAGACATTGATACAACTGAAAAAATTCTTCATGAAAAATTAGGAATTCCTTTTTTCCCGATGAAAAGGCCTCAATGGGACAAGTTTGCTGGAGCAGAGTATACAATTGGCTCAGATGTTTTAATGCCTGATGGAAAAATGATTCAGCAGCCTTCAACGCATTTTATGGGCCAGAAATTCTCAAGGGCATTTGATGCTAAGTTCAGAACAAAAGATGACAGGGAAGATTTTATCTACACAACAGCTTACGGACCTGCAATGTCCAGGATTCTTGTTTCAATTATATCAACTCACGGAGATGACTTTGGTTTAGTGCTTCCTTTCTCAGTATCGCCTATTCAAGTTGTGATTGTTCCCATATATACAACAAAAAACAAGGATAAAATAATGAAGTATAGCCATGAAATCATGGAAAAAATAAGGATTCATGGAATAAATGCAACCTTGGATTCCAGGGATATATACTCTCCTGGCTGGAAATTCCATGATTCAGAGCTTAAGGGAATTCCTTTCAGGATTGAAATAGGCGAAAAAGAATTTAAATCAAAAAAAATAACATTATTCATAAGAGATATTAAGAAAAAACAGGTAATCTCTGCTTCAAGCCTAAAAAACATAAGCAAGCTTGGAAAAGAATATGATGAAAGGCTGAAGAGAAATGCAGATTCCTTTGTGAAAAACAAGATAGTTGACTGCAAAACAAAAGCGGACATTAAAAAAACAGTGGACAGCGGAAAAATCGCCCGTGTGAACTTCTGCAGTGTTCAGGAACAAGGTTTGCACTGCGCAGAGATAATTGAAAAAGAAATTGGTGCAGAAGTAAGGGGAACCTTGGCAAACAAAAACGAAAAGCAATCAGGAAATTGTGCAATTTGCAGCAAAAAGGCTGAAGCAGTGGTCTATATAGCAAAAAGCTATTAGAACTGTTGTCTATTCTTCTTCAGAGCTTAAGGCAAGCATCTGGAGTTCATGTTCCATTCGCAAAGTTGCCTCCATCAAAGAATTAAGCTCTCTTTCCACATGCGTTTCTTCGCTTGCAACTTTTGCCTGTCTTACTTTTTGTAAAGTTTCCATTTTTTATTTTTGCAGTTAATCCAGATCTATTCTTTAAAACCCGGTTAAATAAATTAGAAGCATGTTCAATTTAATCCAGGCCTAAAAGAAAAACTCTGAATTAAATTGACTTATTTATGTATTTAATACTTTTTTTAGTAGCAACTAGGCCAGTCTTGTCCTTAATTTCCCAATCACTTATTGGCTTATTGCTCATATTTTTTTTAAGAATAACGGCTTTTTATAGATTTCTGTTTGTAGCAATGGGTTTTACTGGAGAAATAGGGGAAATCATTTTTTCTATATTTTCTCTGAATCTTTCCAGGTCATCTATTTTAACCTGTCCGCCAACAGCAACTTCATGCCCGCCTGCTGAGGCATTTTCCAATCCTTCAATTGCTTTAAGAATTACATCCCGGGCACCTTTTCCTCTCATTGAAATATTTGCCTTTGCTCCCTTGACATAAACAACAGCAACTAATTTCTGGGGAAACATGTAAGCGAGCTCATTTGAAATGTCAGAGCTTATGCTCAAATCACCGCCATACTGAAAAAAAAGAAGTTTTTCAGGTTTCTTTCCAAGATAAACTGCCTTTTTCAGCAATAACTGATACTTTGAAAGTATCTGGTTAAATCTTACATGCAGTGTATGATTTTTCTGGTTGTCTTCCAGAATTTCATATGGGTTTTTCGCCTTCATAAGAAAACGAAGCATGTTTATTACATTAGTTGTTCTGTCCTTAAGTCCAAAGCTGAGCATTCTTGAGATTTTTCCTGTCTGCGATTTGTAGAGTATGTCAAAAGCATTTTTTGATTTTACGCAAAGGTCGGGATATTTTTTTTCAAATTCATCATAAAAATCAGGAACAAAACCGTCTGAAATGCATCCGATAGTTGCAATCCATGAATCATCCTTGTTTTTTGTTATTTCATAGCAAAGCGCTGTGACAGGTTCGCTTGTAGGATTTTTGTTGAAAATGGGATTGTAGTAATTAACATAATCCGGAATAGCATCTCTGTTTATTTTGTGGTGGTCTATCCAGACAACAGGAATATTTTCTTTGTGCACTTCTTCAAAAAATGCCGGAGAAACAAGAGGCTTGTCCAATATGAAAATATAATCTGCTCCAAGTTCCTTAACTTTGCGAAAATATTCCGGAATCAGGTCAGGAAATGATTTTGCCGCAACTCCTTTGCCTCTTTGTAAAAATCTCTGCAGCAAAAGGAAAGAGCACAGACCATCTTGGTCATTGTCAAAGAAGAATATTGGATTCTGCGCCTTTTCCAGATGTTCCTTTATTTCCTCCATCTGTTTTGATGTTAGCACTTTCCATCTTCCTCGCTAAAGGCTTTTACCCACCAGAATTTTTTCTTTAAGATTTTTCAGATCGTGCATTACAGATCCAATAAGCTTTTCATTCTTGAAAACAGTTGAAAGTGTTTCTTGGTCTAGATCAAATACTTTGTCAAGACCTCCGAATGAATTGAGAAGAGTCTTTATGTCCTTTTCAAGCAATTCTGTCTTGCTCAAAATCCTCATGCCTTTAGGAGAAATAGGTTTGTCATAAATCTCCCCAAAGAGAATTCTTGCTATATTCGAAGTTTCAAGCAAAAAGTCAAAATTAACATTTCTCATAAGCTCATCTGCTTTTCCGTATTTCTGGTTGAAATAATCCTTCAAAAGAAGTTCCCTTTCCTTTCCCAGGTTTTTTGTAAGCTCTTTAAGCCTCATGCTTACAATGATCCCTTCTTTTCCTAGCTCAATGAGATATCTTTTTACATTTTCAGAAATCCTTCTTATGTTTTCCATTGTCTGAAGAACGCTGCAAACATCCCTTGTTGTTGTAAGATTTGTAATCTCAAGTACATTTAAATGGGAGATTAAATCATTGTATATTTCTTTTTGCTTTTCAAGTATCTGCAGATTTTCTGCAGCTCTTCTTAGTATTTCAGAAGTTTTTTCCAAGAAATAAACATCCTCTTTGTAATAAATTGTTATCTTGTTTTTCCTTTCAGAAACAGCTATCACAATTGTTCCAAACTGCTTTGCAGTCCTTTCTGCAGCCTTGTGCCTTGTTCCGGTCTCTTTTGTAAGTATTTTTGCGCTGGGAGTAAGAAGTGTATTTGCATACATTATTTTCTTTAAGTCATTTGAAAGAACAATTGCACCGTCCATTTTAGCTAATTCAACAAGCCTTTGTGCGCTGAATCTGCAATTGACTCTGAATCCGCCTTCAACAACTGCCAAAAGCCCCTCTTTATCAACAACTATCAGGGCTCCAAGCCTTGCTCTTAGTATATCATCAAGAGCTGTTCTTAATGTTGTCCCGGGAGACATTATTTTAAGCACATCAAGCAGGTCCATTTCCTTCTTTTCCTCAGCAACAGGCTGTTTTTCTATAACATGTGTAGAATCAGCAGAGCCGGTTACAACAATTTTCTCCATTTCTTGATGCTTTTCGTCCATTTTAAACCCCTATTTTTATTTTACACTAAATTTAATATAGCTCTTATATTTAAACTTTTATAGGGGAAAATTTTGTTTATTTTGCAAATGTTTCTGCGACAATTAACGGAAAAAGTATGGTAGCATCTCCAAAAATTTTCACGCTTTCTGCGTTTTTTGTTATTTTTCCCCATGAAACAGCTTCTTCAGGGATTGCTCCAGCGTCACTTCCGTCAAATTCCTGCGAATTGTTTATATAAACGACGTAATCTGCTCCATTTCTTAGCATGTTTGCGTTCAGTATTGAATGTTTTACAACACCGCTTCCCAAAATGATCAATCCTGATTTTTTAAGTCCTAAAGTTGTGTCATTAAACCATTTTATGTCTTCTGTTATATCAATCAGAAAGTCCTCGTGCTTGAATTTGAAGAAGTAAACATTGTCTCCCAAAGCACCATCAAGAATTGCGGGGCAATAAACCCTGATTTTGTTTTTCCATGCCCAATAGTAAATGCTTTCTTCATTATTTATTTTTTCTCCCAGTTTCCAGATAATTTCCAGAGGAGTTGTTACTTTTCCTGTTTTCTTTTGCTTATGATAAAGTTCCTCAAGTATTGGCTGGAAAAATTCCTCAAACTCAACATACCTGTTATTTGAAGCAAAGATATTTCCTATCCTGTTTATTCCCTTGTCCCTTAGCTCTTTTCCGCTTGCTTTGAAATCTCCAAGGACAAAATTTCCGAGGCATTTTATTATGTCCTCTTCAATGCCTCCTGCAGTTGTTACAAAAACATCAACTTTCTTATTTTTTGAAAGCCATCTGAAAATATCTCTGAGTCCAGAACTAATCATATTTGAGGTATATCCAAGATATATGAACGCCTTGTCTTGGATCATTTTATTTATAATTTCAGTTGCTTTTGCAAAATGAGATGCCTGGAATCCAGTAGACTGGAAACTTTTGACAATATTTCCATAGTCTGTGCCTCTGTCAAAGTTATATCCTTTTATTGAAATCCCTTTGGCTTCATCGCTCTTTCTTAACAGGTTTTCCTTAGCGATTTTTTCTTTGTCAATATTTTTGTTCATTTTTGTTTTTTATGGTTTGCACAAAATGTGCGTGGTTTGGTAAAAGTAAAAGCTATGAGAATTAAAGTATTGGTATAGCAAGACTTTCCGAAAGTTTTGTTTCTGAATGCATATAGAATAAAAAAATAATTGGTTTATAAAGCTATCCTAAGCATATTTAACAAAACGAGCTTTCTACCATAAAAATCTTTTTAAATCAAAACAATCTACTACTAAAATGAATAAATGGGCAGAACTTCTTATTGGCATTGTCCTTCTTGCAGTGATAATAATTGTAGGTTGGGCATCTTCAGCATATTCCTGGACAATTTTCGGAAAAAATCTTAACTTCCTTCAGTCCGCATGGATTTTGTTAAAAGGCGGGGTTTTCTGGTTTTTTGCTCTTGTAGCAGTGCTCTTGATAATTCTTGGAATAAATGATATAAGGGAATGAATAATCTAGCCGCCTAACAGGGCTATAAGGGTTCCTTCTATTATTGCAGCTATAAAAAGCAGGGGAATGATAACAAATAAAAATACTTTCACTGATTTTATCAGATAATTTTTTAATTTTTCAAGGCTATTTTTCTGAAATATTGTTGTTCCTAGCTTTATTCCTAGTCCAAGGGAAATGAACAAGGCAGGCAGTTCAAATATTCCATGCGGAAAAAGCTTCCAAAGAATAAGAATTCCTTCTGTTGAAACAGCTTTTTTAGCAACAAAGCCAAGAAGGTATCCATTTACTAGTGTCGTAAAAACAGAAAACACGCCGAAAAAAACACCAAACAGCATTCCAAGTAAGCTGCTTTGAACATTATTAAAAAAAATGAAAGTTATAAGCTGTGAAGCAGACATATCCTTTGTTGTTGCAATCAGGTTTTCAATAAAGTTGACAATTATTGTATTCAATGAGGGGGGAACAGGAATAAAAAACCCAATAAGCGCGAAGAAAAAGAAGATAAAAACAACAGAATAAATAAACATCTTTGATTCTTTTATGTAGTCAATGCTTTCTCTGTAGTTTTCTGAAAAAAACTGGTTTTTTCTTCTTTGCAATTTTCTCTTTGGCATTTTATTTGAAATACCTGCTTAGATATTTTGTTTTTCTTTTATATTTATTCTTTAAGTATGCTCCATAAACCAGGCCCGCAAACAATCCTCCAAGATGGGCTGTGTTTGCTATCGGCAATGGAAAGAAAAGCCCTAAAACAATCAAAGGAATAATTGCAATAATTGGAAGAAGCCAGAAAGGCATTTCAACGGGCATTGAGAGTTTTCTAACATTTGGATTAAATGAAAATATCGCAAATATTGAGATTAAAATATAAATGTTAAGAACAAACATGATAAATGTTGAAAGAGAGCTGGATAAAACCGGTGAAATAATAAATCCAAGTATTATTGCGACTAATGGCCCTAGAATAAGGAATACTTTTGCATATGGAACAAGAACAGCAAGCACGCCAAGCAGTCCAAAAATAGCGCCGGAAGCCCCGACTCCTGCAACATCAGGCGCCCCGAATAACTGCGCACCAAGTGTTGTCGTGCCGAACAATCCGGAAAACAGAACAAAAACAGCTCCTGCAAATATCCCTGCTATCATGTAAAACCAGAAATACCTTTTTCGTCCAATGATTTTTTCAAGAAAAGTCCCTATGAAAAAAAGCGAGAACATGTTAAAAAACAGATGTGCCAAACCATCGTGCATGAACATGCTTGTAATAAATGTCCACAAATCCCTTCCGTGAAGGATATTCATGGGGGTTATTGCAATAGCACTAATTGGAATAACATTAAGAGCTATCAAAGCTGTAAAAATTATGAATGTTATTATATTGATAAAAATAATTAGGGAAGTCACGCTAAGATGGCTGAATATGCTTCTTTTTCTTGTAGAAACAGAGTAGGTGGAATCCATTTACCTTATTTTTTTACGTGCGATTTCTTGCTATGCTTAACTTTTTTATTTTTTGATTTTTCTGGATGATGTTCCATCTTTTTGGCTTTCATTCTGCTCTTTTTCAGCTTTAACTTTGCTTTGAATTTAATTTTTTCTTCTTTTCTTGCTTCTTTGCCTCTTTTTTTGTCTTCTTTTCCCCTTTCCTTTGTAATTTCTTCCTCAACAAGCGCCAAATCTTTTTCAAGTTTTTCCTTGTTCTTTCTCAGATCTTTAAGAACTTTTATGTTGTCTTTAAGGACAAGAAGCGAACCGCATTCAGTGCATGTGAAATTGTTAAGGAGTGCATTCTCCTCACTTAGCTCAATATGACACCTTTCGCAAACATAGAACCTTTTCGTTTCCCTGCTTTTTATGTAATGCTCTGCAGTGTCTATTTTTTTCAAAAGGTTTTCCTTCAAAAAGTCCAGTGTCTTTACTATCTCTATTTTCCAGAAATAAGTGTACCATCCTTTTCTTTTGTCCTTCTTTCTTATGGATGAAACAAGGCCATAATCTGAAATCTTGTAGAGAATATTCCTTGTCTGGTTAATTGTAAGGTTAAGCTTTTTGGCAATAACAAACTCATTTACATATTTTTGTGTGTCAAGCAAGTCAACAATCTCTTCTGCCTGTTTTCCGGCAACCAAAGAAATAACTTCCTTAAGCAAATTTTCTAGCATTTTACGTTGAGATGGGGTCTAAATAAATACCTTTCGGTTTTGATTTATCCAAAACGTTAACGAAAAATATTTGATTTTTCAGTTTCGGTTTCTCTTATTTAATTAGAAAACAAAGTTTTTAAACCTGTATTGTATTTTATATATATCCTAAAATATATTTAAAAATAACATGGGTCTTTTTGGAAAGAAAGAAAAAAGCGGTGAAAATCAGATTCCTCAGTTGCCTCAACTGCCAAAATTGCCAGATCTTCCAAAACTTCCCGAGTTCTCAGAGGAGGATGACAGTGGAATTCATCAGCTTCCCAGTTTTCCTTCAAGTCCAATAGGAAAGAAATTTTCACAAGATAGTATAAAAGATGCGGTTTCCGGAGAGAAAAGAGGAATGTATGCGAATGATTTCCCTGAAGACGAAGAAATGGGTGTGGGAATGATGCAGAGCATTTCAAAAAAACCAATGACAGAGGAGGTTGAGGATGAAATAGATGAGGAATTTCCTGAAAAAAATCTAAAAATGAAGAGTGATATGAGCATAAAAAGTAATGTTGGTACGGGAATTGGTTTCCGTCAAGAAACAGAACCTGTTTTTGTCAGGATTGACCGGTTTGAAGAAGGCCTAAGAACATTTGAAGACATTAAAAATCAGATATCTGACATTGAACATGTTCTCTCTCAAACAAAAAGCCTAAAGGAAAAAGAAGAGGCAGAACTTGCATCTTGGGAAGCTGAACTTAAAAGAATGAAGGAAGAAGTAGAAAAAATAGGGAGAGATATTTTTTCAAAAATATAAAATTAAATTAAAATGCCCTCTGAAGACACTATTTACATAAAGCTTGATTATATGGAAGCACTTAAGACAAGAAGAAGTCTCCTTTCCTCCCAATTAAGCGCTTTGAAGATTGCAAAGAGAATAGAACAGTACAAAAATCTAAGATTTCAGGAACTTGGGCTCAAGTCAAATCTCAATGGAAAGTTTAAGGACATAAAGTCAAACATAAGGCGTTTACAATTAACCTTACCAAGCGGAAAGCTTCCGAAAGTAATTCAGAAAGAAAAGGAAAGGGTAAAAACAGCCGAGAAATCATCAGAAAGAGTAAGCAGAATAAGGCAGCAAAGCGATATTGAGTCTCAGTTAAGCGAAATTCAGAGAAGATTGGAAGAGTTGCAGGGACAAAATATTTAAATTTTAATAGCAAAATCCAACTTTATACTTCTATATTACTGATAACCTTAAGATTTTTAATACTTTAATACTATTTTATACTATGGCAATAACAAGAGAAGAACTCATTAAAAAGTATCTGGACTTTTTTAAGTCAAAAGGTCATAAGGTAATCCCTTCTGCATCACTTGTTCCTGCAAATGACCCCACTGTTTTGTTTACAACGGCAGGAATGCATCCTTTAGTCCCTTTTTTGATGGGGCAAAGACATCCCTTGGGAAATAGGGTGGTAAATGTACAGAAATGCATTAGAACAGGGGATATAGATGATGTTGGGGATGATTTTCATCTCACTTTCTTTGAAATGCTCGGGAACTGGAGTCTTGGAGATTACTTCAAAAAAGAGGGAATAAATTACACATTTGAATTCCTTACCAAGAAATTAAAAATTCCTGTAGAAAATTTAGCAGTCAGTGTTTTTGAGGGGGATAAAAATGTGCCAAAGGATACAGAATCAGAGAAGATATGGAAATCACTCGGAATAAAACAAGAAAGAATAGCTTATCTTCCAAAAAAGAATAATTGGTGGGAGCATCCAGGAAATAACACTCCTTGCGGTCCATGCACTGAAATATTTTATTGGGTCGGAAAAGGTAAGCCAAAGGGAAATCCAAAAATAAATGAAAAAGAATGGGCAGAAATTGGAAATGATGTTCTGATGGAATTTACAAAAGTATCTCCAGAAAAGTATATTCCTTCAAAACAAAAGAATATTGATTTTGGCGGCGGTTGTGAAAGAACACTTGCTATTCTTAATGACATGAGAAGTGTTTATGAAACTTCAACTTTCCAGCCAATAATGAGGGTTATAGAAAAAATTAGTGATAGAAAGAACCTTACAAACAATACTTCTGCAAGAATAATTGCAGATCACATAAAAGCAAGTATTTTCATTATAGGTGATGGTATATCTCCTGCAAATATTGAAAGAGGTTATGTTCTAAGAAGACTCATAAGAAGAGCAATAAGACATGGATATTTGCTTGGAATAAAAGAAAATTTCACAGCAAAACTTGTTGATTCAATTTTAGAGGTTTATCAAGATTATAAGGAATTAAAACAAAATAAAAATAAAATTATTGCCGAATTGGATAAAGAAGAAAACAGATTTAGACAAACCTTAGAATCAGGAATGCATGAATTTGATAAAATAATAAAAAGTAAAAAAAGAATATCAGGTAAGGACGCTTTCCTGTTATACCAAAGTTACGGTTTTCCAATTGAGATGACTCAAGAGCTTGCAAAAGAGAATAAAATTAAATTAGACTTAAAAGAATTTGAACAAGAAAACAAAAAGCATCAGGAGCTTTCAAGGACAGCTTCAGCAGGAGCATTCAAATCAGGCTTGGCAGACCAGTCAGAAAAAACGATAAGGCTTCACACTGCAACGCATTTGCTGAATGAGGCACTGCGCCGTGTTCTTGGTGATGAAGTAAGACAACGCGGTTCAAACATAACTCCTGAGCGTTTGCGTTTTGACTTCAATTTTCCTAGAAAACTGACAGATGAAGAAATAAAAAAAGTAGAAAATCTTGTAAATGAGAAAATAAATAATGCATTGCCTGTAACTCGCGAAGAGATAAAATTAAAGGAAGCTGTAAAATCAGGGGCACAGGCGGAATTCGGTGCAAAATACCCTGATGTGGTCTCTGTTTATTCAATAGATGATTTTTCAAAGGAAATCTGCACAGGCCCGCATGTTAAGAATACAGAAGAAATTGGAAAGTTTAAGATAATTAAGGAAGAGTCAAGCGCTGCAGGAATAAGGAGAATTAAGGCAGTTGTTGAGTAAAATGAATTCTGAGTTAGAAGTAGGAAAATCTGATAATGGGAGAGGTTTATTTGCAAAAAAATTCTTCGGAAGAAATCAGAAGGTCTTTGAAATCAGGGGAAAACTAATTCATCATTCTGTCTTAATGGAAAAAAAGAAAAAGATAAGAAATAATACTTTTAGGTTTAGCGAAGAATACTACCTAAGTCCAGAGGGAAATTTGGGTGATTTTGTTAATCATTCATGCAGCTCCAACTCAAAAGTCAAAAAAATTAGGAGTAAGTTGTATATATTTTCTATAAAACCTGTAAGAAAAGGAGAAGAAATATTAATTGATTACTCAACTATACTGGCAAGGGATGATTTTTGGGTGATGAAGTGTAAGTGTGGTAATAAAAAATGCAGGCACAAAATAGAAAAATTTAGCAAATTACCAAAAAAAGTTTATAAAAAGTATATTGATTCTAAGATGATTCCAGATTACATCATTAGAATTAAGCAATCTGATACTCATTAATCAGTCCATATTTCTTAACAAGGCTGTTGAATTTTGAGTTTCGGAACAGGACAAAATTACCTTCTGTTATTGCAGCCATTGTTTTCGCATCTTGGTACTCCTGAAGGTTTGGAGGCAGTGAATAGCCGGTTGAAACAAGGGTTATTTCGGGCTGAGAATTTAATGTTAACCCTCCAGCATACTGCAATGAGCTGTCACTTATTATTGCAGGACCTGTTGTTTCAACAAAACAGTATCCTGTTTTATTGTAACTGTCTTTAACCGGGCATTTTATCCCTACTGCCTCATGATTTTCCTGCGGAAAATTGAAAACAACTGTGCCATAGCCCAGATCGCGAAGTAAAAGTGAGAGAAGTTCTGATTTTTCACCGCAAATTCCACGGTCATCATATAAAACCTGATAGGGATACCTTGAATAATTCACAGGAGTTCCAAAAAAACTGGCTGTTTTGTTTGAAGCCCCATAAGGTATATTCTGTACAAGACTTATTGCTATCCTTGCTTGGTCTGTTTTATTGTTTGTAATGTTTTCTATTTCAATCACAAGAGGAAGGAGAAGCTGTCTTTGGTCCTGCTGATCTATTTTATTGAATATAAAATCAGAGAGTAAAGGAGTTTCATTTCCTGAATAAGATATAACCTGCGACAATGTTGAAAGGTAGCTCGACATTCCCCCATAGGCTACAAAATTAATCCAATTTTCTTTTCCATCCAAAATATAGTTCAAGGTTATTGTTTTTGGTTTTGTTTGGAAAATAGTATTAATGCATAAGTCTCCTTTAGATTCCTCGCCTGAGCTGCAGCCACAAATAGATGCTTTCTCGATTAAATTTCCATTATTGTTGCAGTAGTATGGCTTGGTTATTGAGCATGAGTTGTAAAAACTTCCATCGCCGCATGTCTGAATGCTTATCTTTTCAGGAACATGATAAAAAAGTATTATGACAAGAATTAGAAGTGTTAAGAAGATTAGCAATGAAGCTAAAAATTCGTGGTCGCTCATTAAGTATTTCAATTTTCCTGGTTTAAAATCAGGTTCTTCTTCCTCTTTGCTTAGTTTAACAGGCATTTTACATTCAATTGATCAAAGTAAAATAATTATAAAAACATATCTAATCTAAAAAAATACCTGGTCTGCCCGGCTTTGCTTTCTTTGACTTGTTTTCAGGGTCATGTTTTTCCCCGTCTGCAACGGAAAAAACCTTTGTTTGAAGCCCTGTTCTCTTAGAGATCTCTTCTAGATTATTTTTATACATCTCTGTTTCACTGGGTATTGTATACAAGAATAACCTGCTGAAACTATTTCCTTTTTCCTTTACTATGCCTGCAACATTATTTACATCATTTATCAGGCTTGTTATTGCTTTTTCTTCTTTGTCAAATTGGTCATTTATTTTTTTCTCATCTGCCTCCGGCCATTGCTCTAAACTGATAAATCCTTTATTGCCCAATTTTTCCCATAATTCTTCTGTTATATGTGGACAGAAAGGCGAAAGAAGTTTCAAAAATATCTCAGCTGTTTTTTTAGTAGTTCCTTTTTCAATGTACTCAAAAAGCTCTCTTATCTTTATCGCAGCAAGGTTATACTGAAAATCCTCAATGTCTTGAGTGACTTCCTTTATTGTCTTGTTAAGCTTGCTTTCAAGCTTAACATTTTTTTTATCTGGCTTAAGATTATCAAAAAAATTGTAGAGGTTATTAAGGAATTTGTAGCTGCCTGATAATATTTTTTCATTCCAGTTTGTATCCTTATCAGGAGAGGCAAAAGAAACAAGCGCAAGTCTTAATGTATCTGCTCCATGCTTTTCAATTATGCCTAAAGGCTCGATAATGTTGCCTTTTGACTTTGACATTCTTTCCCCATCAGATGCATGAACAATTCCCTGTGTAAAATATCTTAATGCAGGCTCATCAAATTTCAGCAATCCAAGATCTCTGAGGAATTTTGTGTAGAATCTTATGTAAATCAAATGGCCTGTTATATGCTCAGGGCCTCCAATATACTGGTCAACAGGAGCCCAGTAGTTTGCTTTATTTGAATCAAATATCTTGTTTTTGTTTTTCGAATCAGCGTATCTTAAATAATACCAGGAAGAATTCACAAAAGTATCCATTGTATCTGTTTCTCTTCTTGCTTTGCCTCCGCATTTAGGGCATTTAACGTTGACCCATTCCTTGTTTGTCTCAAGTGGATTCCCTTTTCCAAATTTGACTTTTTCAGGTAGCTTTATAGGAAGATTTTTTTCTGACACAGGAACAACTCCGCATTTATTACAGTAAATTATTGGTATAGGTGCTCCCCAGTATCTCTGCCTTGAAATAAGCCAATCCCTTAGCTTGTACTGGATTTTTTTCTTTCCGATTTTTCTGAATTCAAGGACTTTTGTTATGTGCTCTCTTGCCTCTTCGCTTGAGAGCCCGTTGAATTCTCCTGAATTTTTTAAAATTCCTGCTTCTGTATAAGCTTCTTTCTTTACATCTCCTCCTGAAATGACCTGTTTTATAGGAAGTTTGTATTTTTTTGCAAATTCAAAATCTCTTTGGTCATGGGCAGGAACAGACATTACCATTCCGCTTCCATAGTCAGCAACAACAAAATTTCCTGCATAAATTGGAATTTGCTCATTGTTCATAGGATTTATTGCATAGCTTCCAGTAAAAACTCCTTCTTTCTCCATCTCTTCCATTTCTTTCTCGCTTACAGATTTTATTTTATTCAGAAATTTCTCAACTTCTTTTTTCTGCTTGTCTGTAACAAGTTCAATAAGCTTTGGGTGCTGTGCAGAGACAACCATAAAAGTCACGCCAAATATAGTATCAGGTCTTGTTGTGAATATTGGCCATTTTTCTTTGTTTATTTCGAATAAAATCTCTGTTCCTTCGCTTCGTCCTATCCAGTTTCTTTGTATTAATTTTGCTCTCTGCGGCCAGTCAATTTTATCAAGTCCAGAAAGGAGCTCTTCTGCATAATCTGTAATTTTAAGAAACCACTGCTCAAGATGCCTTAACTCAACCCTTGTATCTTCATGTCTCCAGCATTTTCCTGAAACAACCTGTTCGTTTGCAAGAACTGTCTGGCATTTTGGGCACCAGTTTACAGGTGATTTTTTCCTGTAGGCAAGACCTTTTTCAAACAATTTCAGAAATATCCATTGGTCCCACTTATAGTAATTAGGGTCAGATGTTTTAAGCATCCTTGACCAGTCATAGCTCCAGCCCATTGCTTTCTCCTGCTTCATGAAATTGGCAATGGATTTTTTTGTGTACTCCTCCGGGTGGATTCCTACTTTTATCGCCGCATTCTCAGCAGGCAATCCAAGCGAATCATAGCCAACAGGGTAAAGGACATTGTATCCCTGAAGTCTCTTGAATCTGGCAAAAATATCTCCTAATGAAAAAACAAAGGCATGGCCCATATGAAGACCTTCTCCAGAAGGATAAGGAAACATGTCAAGCGAGTAAAACTTTTTTTTCTTTCCTTCTTTAGCATGGAAAATCCCTTTCTCTTCCCATTTTTTCTGCCATTTTTTCTCTATTCTCATAAAGTCATAATTTTCTTTTGTCATATTATTACCATAAAAAATAAAGTTTATATTGTTTACTGAATAACTTTAAAAAATCAGGTATGTTTGTTTAACAATGGAAAAGATTCATGCATATCTAGTAGGCAATTCTGTTTCAAGCAATTCACAGGATGCTTTCTCTCTTTACAGAAAAAGCGGCTTTGGACAGCCTGTTGGAGAAAAAGTACAATATTCAATGACTGAATCTCTGTTCTTGGCTGAAAAAGGCAGAATGAAGGTATTTTTCAAAACAAAAGAGCTAAATTTCCGTGAGCTTATGAAAAAGGCTAATTCTTCTGACAAAAGAATGAGCATTAAATATCCTATTTTCAAAGATCTTAGGGAAAAGGGCTATACTGTCAAAACAGCGTTGAAATTTGGGGCTGATTTCAGGGTTTATGACAGGGGTTTCCAACCAGGAGAAGAACATGCAAAATGGATTGTCTTCGCAGACCATGAATCAGGAAAGTTCACATGGCATGAATTCTCTGCTAAAAACAGGGTGGCACATTCAACAAAGAAAAACCTTCTTCTGGCAATTCTTGATGAAGAAGGCGATGTCAGTTATTATGAAGTTAGATGGTTAAAACCCTGATTGTTTTTAAATCACAAGAAAATTTATAACTTCAATGTTTCTCTGACAATTATGCCTGAAGACGCTGCCCAGATAAAAAATAGGATTGTTTCCATACTGATGAGAAGGGGACCAAGCATTCCTGTTAATATCTCAAAAGAAATCGGATTGACAATTCTTTTCGCATCTGCTTTTCTGTCTGAGCTGGCATCTGAAAAAATAGTCAAAATAAGTTATATGAGGGTGGGAAGCTCACCAGTATATTACCTTCCGGGCCAGGAAACATCCCTGGAAAAGTTTTCTCAATTTCTTAAAAGCAGGGAAAAAGATGCATTTTTATTGCTTCGGGAAAAAAAGTTCCTGAGAGATAGAGAGCAAAGCCCGGCAATAAGAGTTGCCCTTAGGGAAATAAGAGATTTCGCACTTCCTTTCAGTGTTGGTGATGAAGTCGTATGGAGATATTATCTTGTGCCTGAGTCAGAATTCAAAATTTCAGAGTTCAAATTTACAAAACCTGAAACATTAAAGGAAGAAAGACCAATTTTAATTCAACCAATAAAAGAAAAAGAGCCTTTTATTGAAGTTAAAGAAGAAAAGTCCGTAATAATGACTCCCATAACAAATGAGATAAGTGAAGAAAAAAGTGCCGAAGAAAAACATGAAAGACCAGCAAGAAAAGAAAAAGTAAAATTAAAAACACTTTCCCTAAAAAAGAAAAAGCCAGCCAAAAAAGATGACAAGTTTTTTGCAAGTATAAAGGAATTTCTCTCAAAAAATTCAATAGATCTTATAGACATTGAAAGTTTCGGCAAAAAAGAAATTATTCTTAAAATCAAGGACAAGGGGGAAAACAAGCTGCTGATTGCGTATAACAAGAGCAAAATTACTGAAAATGAAATAATAAATGCAGCAAAAAAATCCTCTGATGTGGGAATGCCATATATAATTCTAGGACAAGGGGGAACACTGAAAAAACTAGATAATCTTATAGAAGCAATCAAAAATCTTTCTTCCATAGAAAAACTCAAATAAAAATCTTTAAAAACTTGCAAAAAAGAGAGATTAATAAGAAAAACAGGAAAAATGGGAAAAATAAAGTCAAAAATGATTAAACGTTCTGCAGAAGAGCTAGTGAAGCGTGGAATAGAGTTTAATCCTGATTTTGAGGCAAACAAAAAAGCCCTTGGTAATACAATGCCCAGCAAAAAGATTAGGAACCAGGTTGCAGGATATTTATCCAGATTGAAAAGAAGGGAAGCTGCAAAAAAAGCGCTGCAGTAAAGATTTCTATTTATTTAACCTGTTTGACCTCAAACCTTTTAAATCAATTATCTTTTTTATTCTCGGCTCTGTAGCTCAGTGTTAGAGCGCGGCTCTCATGGATTTGAGCTTGTTCAAATACACTCACGAAAACTTCCTGTTTTTAGCATATGAGCAAGTAGGAAATTGAGAAAGGCCGAGGTCGGGAGTTAAATTCTCCTCAGAGCCATATTTTAAAATTATCATTAGGATAACTTAATAATCTTTTCATTTCAAAAATATCGGGTAAGGGTCAAAAATCAATAAATTGTATTGGGTATAAATTAAAAAAAGATAAAAAATAAAATATTAAAGTTCTTATCTTTTTTTCTTTTTCTTTGCTTTC
The DNA here is from genome assembly GCA_027334715.1 of Nanobdellota archaeon. GTDB lineage: Archaea > Nanobdellota > Nanobdellia > Pacearchaeales > GW2011-AR1 > ASMP01. The sequence goes on along the minus strand of DAHWUG010000001.1, from coordinate 75,756 downwards.
TTTTTTGCCATTTTTTCTTTTTACAGATCAAAACCTCTTTTTAATTATTAGTATTAGGAATTATTTATTTAAAAAACTTTTCATTTTTTTCTGTTTTTTGGGAAAACTTGTAGAATTTTTTTAAAGTTCACCGACGGGAAACAAAAATCACGGAAAAAGTTTGCCGGCTTTTTCGAATTTTATCTCTCTTTCGATTAATTTTGACAAAATCCCATTAAGCTCTGAAATTTTCACCCTTATCTGTTTTTTTGTGTCCCTATCTCTTATTGTAACATCTTTTTCCTTCAAAGATTCTCCGTCAATCGTAATGCAGAAAGGAGTCCCGATTTCATCATTTCTTGCATATCTTCTTCCAATACTTCCAGACTTGTCATAAAGAATATTCCATTCTTTTCTTAGCTGTTCAACAACTTCTTCAGAAATTTTCTCGAACTTTTCCCCTTTTACTATGGGAAAAACAGCTGCTTTTATCGGTGAAAGTTTAGGATGAAGTTTCAATAAAATGTTCTGCCTTTCATTATCAAAAAAATAGGAATCAAGCATGAAAACAAGAAATGCCCTCTCTACCCCCAGGCTTGGCTCACAAATAACCTCTGGAAGAATTCTTTCTTTGCTTTCTTCATCAAAAATTTTTAAGTCTTTTCCTGAGTTTTTTTCATGCTGGCTTAAATCAAAATTTCCCCTGTCAGCAATTCCTTCAAGCTCTCTCCATCCGAAAGGGAAGTTATATTCCAGATCCCATGTGTCTGTTGAATAATGGGATAATTCCTCTTTCATATGCTGCCTTATCCTGAAATTTTTAGGATTTGCTCCCAGTTCCTTAAACCATTTTATTTCTGTAGCAAGCCAGTAAGCATGCCATTCTTTTTTTATTATTCCTTTTTTAAGTGCGTCTTCAATCTTCATTTTTATCGGTTCTGCATTCTTATTCTGTAATTCTGCTGAAAAAACGAGGACTTCTTCATCAGGGATTTTGTATGGGCATTTCATGTCTTTTTTTATGAAATACTCAATCTCCATCTGCTCAAATTCCCTGCTTCTGAAAAGAAAATCCCTCGGTGCAATCTCATTCCTAAATGTTTTTCCAATCTGCGCTATTCCACATGGAAGTTTCAGCCTGGAATTTTCGTAAACTGTCTTGAAATCTGCGAAGATAAGCTGGGCTGTCTCTGGCCTTAAATATGTTTTTATTGATTCAGAAACAACAGGTCCGACAGTTGTTGTAAACATTGGATTAAATTCACCTTTAATTTCAAACAAAGGATTGTTTTTGTATTTCTCCAATTCAAATTTATCAACTTTGAATTTTTCCTTTGTTTTTTTATTAACAACTGCAACGTCGATAAAGCTTTCTGTATGACCTGATGCTTCCCAAACTTTTGGATTTGTTATTATTGAGCCGTCAATGCCAACGATATCCTCGCGTTGTGAAACATGGAATTTCCACCACTGTTTTTTTATATTATTCTTCAGTTCTGTTCCGAGCGAGCCAAAATCCCAGAATCCTGCAAGCCCCCCATAGATTTCTCCTGATGGGTAGACAAAGCCTTTCCTCTTGCAGAAAGCTGCAAGATCTTCTATTGAAATTTTTGTTGTTCCAGTGTCTTTATTTTCTGCAACAGCTATATTTTTTTCTTCTTTGATCTCTTCCTTGATATTTTCAGAAAATATTTTTTTATCTAAAATCTCTTTTGCTTTTTTCTCTGCATTTTTCCTGTTTTTCCCAAGATATGCAATAGTCCTTGTCTTTACCTTGCCTGTTTTAGGAACCCTCTTGTTTTCATTAAGATAATAATACTCTTTTTCATGAATCTTTTTCTTGACTATAAATGCCATATTAATTGTAAGGTGTATTAGGCACTACAAATAGATATTTAAAATTATGGATTATTTCTTTCGTGACTTTCGTGGTTTTATGACTTTTCTGGCAACAAAGAACACAATAACAATTACTAAAACTACAATTACTGCTATGATAATACTGCCAGAGCCTTCACCGAGTATTGCAAATCCACTCAAGAATCCTCCTGATATGGGTGCACCAAGCACAATTGTCTTTAAAAGTTCTCCAGAGTAAATTGGTGAGTTATAGTCTGTCTTCAAGGTCAATGAAACATTTTGCGACATGTTCTTGAACAATGGAGATGTGCTGTTTATCGGAAGGTTTGCTGTGAAATATTTTATTGTTCCAGCGCTTAAGTTTATGCTCTGGGACAAGTTTGAAACTATTGTATTGCTCGAGTCAAGCAAGTCAAAATTTATTGTAACATTCTGTGTCTGATTTGCAAGTTCAGCGAGTGAATATATCAGTTTTACTGTCCTAGGGCTTGTTCTGCTTATGCTTGTTAAATTAAACCCTAGTTGTGTTTTGATGACATTTATTGTAAGCGTCTTTGTTGCTGTTGCTTCAGAGCATGTCAAAGTCAATCCTATATTATGTGCGCCAACATCTGACCTTAAAGGAACATTTATGGAAACATCATAAGAAGCAGTTGCTCCTCCTTTTATTCCTTGGCTCCCTGTTGAAACGCTTGCCCAATCAGGACTATCACTACCCAATACACATCCTGTTAAATCAGTTGTACCTGTGTTCTGCACAGAAACTGCAACTTTTCCTGTTCCATCCTCATTTAAGTTCTGTTGCGGAATATCTGATATTGAAACGCCGACGGTCTGCTGTATAGTTGGTTGCGTTGGCGTTGAGTTTACTGTCTGGTTTTGTTGTGGTGGTATTAGTGTCTGATTTGTTGTGCTTTGATTATTATTCTGGGATGGTAAAGAAATTGTAAATGTAGAAGATGTTGAATAAAATCCAGAAGAGCCATTTAAGTATAAATTGAATAAATAATTCCCATTGGATAAGCCACTTAGTGTTGTATTTACGCATGATGAAAGTGTTGTATTCCCTGTAATAATACTCATTCCTGTTGAATTCATGACATTATACCAGCAGGTAATATCTGCAGTTCCATTTGCTGTGAAATTTATAGGTACTGAATTTGAGGTGAAGATTCCTGCAGGATTATAAACAACTGCAGATGTCGGAATAATTTGATTTGTTTGGTTGGTTTGATTTGTTTGGTTGGTTTGATTTGTCAAATTAGATATTTGAGTATAATCTAATGCAACACTACTCAAGCTTTGGCTGCTTGAATTTGCCGTGAGAAAAACTTGATACTGGAAATATTGTCCTGTTATGTTTATATTACTCAAATTAACAGATGTGAAACTCCCGCCAGAACAGTCTGGAGCAGAGCAGTTCTTTACTTCAAATGTCAAATTTCCGCTGCCTTGCCAAGTTAGATTGTTCAATGTTGAAATGTTTACTGCATTAAAAATCCCGGATGTATATACTCCTGTTGTCTGGTTTGCAGCCAGAACAACAGCGCTGCCGTTGTAGATTGTATTTGTATAGTTTCCAGAATTGAAGTCAGTTTGGGTCTGCTGTTGAAAAATTGCAAAGCCTGTCGGCTTAACTCCAAGATAAGAAATCATGAAAACAGACACAATAAGGAGAATAACCGCAAATATTGAAATGCTAACCTCTCTTTTCATTGATCATTAAGGAATATTTCTTTTAAAAACTTTTTTGAAATTAAAGATATATTACGGAGATCATGAATTCGAAGTAAAAGATTATTTTCTTAGTACATAAATAATAAGTATTTTTATTATATTACATAAATTTATAAGGATATATACATAAATAGTAAGTAATGGGGAAGGTCAAATCAGCAAAAGCCTTCATAGGAGAGTTAAGAAAAAATATAGGGGCTGCTGAAGAAAGAAAAAGGTATTTTGAAAGCTATCTTAAAAGACTTTATCATGCTTATATATCTGGAAAAATATCATTCAAATTTTATATCGAGACGCTCCACTTAAGCAGGGATGGAAGAAATATTCAACAGTGGATAGAGTACTATGACAATTACATAAAAGAGTGCAAACAGCTGATTGAAAAACATAAAAAGAGTATAAATAAAATCCGTGCGCCTGTCATTTCTGCTGTCTTCATTGCAATCATTCTTGCAGCATTTTTCTTAAATCAGATAAATCTCCAGACAACAGGTTTTGCCGTCCAGAATGGACAGGAAATCGCGACAGAGCCTGGAGTAAACGCAATAGTCACAACAATACAGCAGCAGGCAGTTCTTAACCAGCCAGTCAAGTGGATAAAAAAAGTTTCATTGGAAAGGCCTTCTAGCATAAAATTGATTTTGCCTTCTGAAGCAGAAAACATAAGTTCAGGAAATGCTTTTTCTGTTTCAAAAACATCAGCTTCTGGCAGTTTTCTCAGTAGTATTGGAAGAATAACTGGCTTCGTGGTTCAGCAGCCAATTCAACAGATTCAGATGGACATTAATAAAACAAATTCAACAGATTATGAAATTAGTTACGAGACTCCTGCACCAACAGCAACAGAACAAAATACCCAGTCTGGGAAAATCGTCAGGATTTCTGGACCAGACATTGTCCATTATACAAATGTCCTTGTTTTCACAAACCTTTCAGAGTCTTTGCATATAACAAATCCCTCGCAGGTAAAGATTTATTGGCAAGAAAATGGCAGTTATATAACACCTCTTTCTGTGAAAGACACAAATTACGATGGTATTTATGATTATGTCTCATGGATTGCGCCCCACTTGAGCAACCAGACTTATGTAATCATAATAACAGATGCTCAATGGCTCAGCGCAAATAGAAGTTTCATAAGAAGTATTTATAGTTATGTAAATCAAACAGACAATATAACTTTTACCATACCAAAAAATGATTATGTAAGGGCATTTTTTGCAGCGAATCTTACAAATAAGAATGTCATTGACATCTTTGTGAGGGATAATGAAAGCGCGTCCATATTAGTTTATGAAGAAAGTTCAAATACTCTTGTTGGCAGAATTGATAATGTGACTTATGGGGTCTATTACATCTCGCTTCCTGATTTAAAAGGAAGTCAAGATGTTTTTGACTTGAAATCTGTGGGCAATTCTGTTTCTTATGATTTCATACATGATGGAAAGCCCGGAATATTTGTTGTGGACAATGTTTATTATGCACCAAACGCAACAGGAGCGCTAAATACAAATGATGCAGTTACTGCCTATTGTATCTTTGAGCAGGCTGGCTCAGGAGCAACAGGAAGCGGAAGTGTGAATACATACCTGCAGTTCAACACGTCATCTTCTGGATGGGCAAATATGTCTTCGAGCACAGCAATAACAGTAAATGGCTCTAATCCAGACACAGGATCTTTGTCGAGTGTAAATGCTCCTACAAATACCTCCCAGCCAGCACATAATCTTGTTTTCACGCAAACAGGGACGTATAATGTAAGGTGCTACGAACCAGCAGAATCTGCAGATGGCAGCTCAGCAAGGATAAGCGGCGCAGTACAGTATATTGTTTCAGCTCCCCCTTCAAACATCAAAATATTACTAAATTTACCTGTTAATTCATATAACTCAAGCTCTTCTAACATAACTTTCAATGGAACTGCAGTTTCTTATCAATACCCTCTGTCAAATGTTTCTGTATTCACGAATATTTCAGGAAGCTGGACGGCAAACCAGACTAACTCTTCGCCTATAAATAATACACCAACGGTTTTTACAATAACCGGAATTCCAAATGGAGTTTATAGATGGAATTACAGGTCATGTGATTCAAATGGTGCCTGCAATTTCTCTAGTTTAAACAACACATTTTTAGTTGACACAATTTTTCCTATAGTCACATTAAGTTCCCCTGTAAACAGCCAGAATTCATCCTCATCTTCTATAACCTTCAGCGGAATAGCAAATGATAATTTTGAGGTTTCAAATGTTTCAATTTATACAAACACATCCGGAACATGGGCAGCAACCCAAACAAATTCTTCTCCAATAAATAACAGCCAGACTAATTTTACTATTTCAAGTATATCTGATGGAGTATATGTATGGAATTATCAGTCATGTGATCCATCTGGAAACTGCGCTTTTGCAGCAGCAAATAGGACTCTCACAATAGATACAACCTCACCCGTAATAACATTGCCAGTTTATACAAATGCTACATTCTATAGGAGTACACAAAGCCTCATATTTAATGTATCAGTGACAGATTCAGGTGTCGGTCCTGACGACTGTTCTGTAAATGTTGCAGGAAATGCAAACCAGACAGTTGCTATTTCTTCTGGATGGTGCAATGGAACATATGCTTTGACAGGAATTACAGATGGAAACCAGACAATAAATGCATATGCAAATGATACACTGGGAAATACAGGACTAAACAACAGTTATGTAGTTGGTATGGATTCAACAGCGCCAACATGGAGCAATAATCAGACAAACTCAACAAAAGCAGGAGAAGCTGTACAACACAGCTTGTTATGGTCAGATAATAATGAATTAAGTGGGTATATTTTTAGTTTTGACAATGGCACGGGGACATTTGTCAACGATAGTTTTATAGGAATGACAGGAGTCTCAAATTGGAGTAATGTTACAAAAAGTGTAAACTTCACTTCCGGCTCAACAATAAGATGGAGATTTTATACTAATGACACAGCAGGCAATTTGAATGCAACAGACATCTTCACATACCAAACAACTTCTGCAAATTCACCACCAACAATTCCGTATGTTGATGCAATTTCTGCAGCAAATCCTACAGAATCTGGAACAAAGGCAATACAATTCAATTTCACAGCTCAGGATTTGAATGGTGCGTCAAATCTTAATGATTCGTCAGCTGCAGCATACTTCCAGATGGCAGGACAGACAACAAGAAGCAATACGAGCTGTCTTCCTTATGCGGCAGTTGGAAACAACAAGAACTACACCTGTACAATATATATGTGGTATTTTGACAAGCCAGGTTCATGGACGATAAATGCAACTATCCTTGACAATTCACAAGCGTATGGAGAAAACAGTTCAACAACATTCACTTACAATCAGCTGACTTCGATGGTTGTTTCTCCTTCTTCATTAAGCTGGGGAGTATTAAATCTTACAAGCGCAAATGTGGGTGCAACAAATAATCCCCTTGTTGTAAACAATACAGGTAATGCAGAAGCATTAAGCCTTAATGTAACAGCATATAACCTAGTAGGTGAGCAAAACGGGAATTATTTCATTTATGCAGACAATTTCAGTGTGGACAATGTTACAGCAGGATGCAGTGGAACATCAATGTTAAATGCAACGTCAGTAAATGTGACAAATGCGGTTCTTCAGAGGGGAAACAACACCATGAATTATAACAATGCAACATCTGGACAGGAAGAGCTGTATATATGCCTTCGTGGAGTTCCGCAAAATCTTATTACACAGTCATATTCATCCTCTGCCTATGGCTCATGGATTGTAAAGGTTCTCCTTGTTGCAGTAATCCCCGCAACTAGAAGAAAAAAGAAACAGAAAAAGAAGGGAGAAGACAAGCTCCTCGGGGCGCTTGACCTCATAATAGAAAGAATAAAGGAAGATTCCGACCTAAAAAGTAATGAAGTTGTTGAAAAAGTTATTGAAAGGGTGGCAGACAATTATGGGATAAGCAAAAAAGAGATATCAGAAATGATTGGTGAAAGCATAAGTATCCCAGTCTCTATTTTCTCAAAAGAGCTTGGAGCACTGGAATCTATTGTAAAGTACATGAAAGAAAATTTGAAAATGAGTTATAGTGAAATTGCAAAGGCAATTTTAAGGGATGAAAGAACAGTCTGGACATCTTATAAAAAGGCAAAAGGGAAAAAAGAAGAAAGGTTTGATGCAAAAACTAAATTGTCAGTGCCATTATCTGTTTTTGCAAAAAGAGAAAGCACAATCCTTGAATCATTAATATTATACTTAAAAAATAGGGGTTTCAAATTCAGCGAGATAGCCCAGATGCTGGAAAGGGACCAAAGGAATATATGGACGGTTTATTCAAGGGCAAAAAATAAAATAAACAAAATCAATGAATAAGAATAATGTTTAAAAAGCTAAGTGTGGTATTTATAGTAATATGAAGAGAGGGTATTTATTTTTTATTTTGACAATTTTTGCAGTGTTTATTATATCATTTGCATCAGCAAATATTTTTTCTGATTTATGGGGTAAGGTAACTGGTAAAGCAACAAGCGGGACAACAGCTCTGAATATCACAGTGCAAAGCAATCCACCAACAATTCCGTATGTTGATGCAATTTCTGCAGCAAATCCTACAGAATCTGGAACAAAGGCAATACAATTCAATTTCACAGCTAGCGATGGAAATGGACCCAGCTATCTGAATGATACAACAGCAAAAGCAAGCTTCCAGATGGCAGGACAGGCAACAAGAAGCAATACGAGCTGTCTTCCTTATGCGGCAGTTGGAAATAACAAGAACTACACCTGTACAATATATATGTGGTATTTTGACAAGCCAGGTTCATGGACAATAAATGTGTCAATACAGGATACGCTAGGAAATTATGTTGAGAATTCAACTACAACATTCACATATAATACATTAACATCTATGACAATGTCGCCAACATCATTAACATGGTCAGCAATAACACTGGCAAGTTCAAATATTGGCTCAAGCAATAATCCTATTATTATAAATAATACAGGAAACAAGCAGATATCAAACATTAATATAACAGCATATGATCTTCGCGGGGAAACAACGCAAACACAGTATATCTACGCAAATAACTTAAGTGTGGACAATGTTACAGCAGGATGCAGTGGAACATCAATGTTAAATGCAACATCCATTAACGTTACAACTGCTTGGATTTACTCCGGAAACAATACCTTAAATTACAATAACGGAACATCTGGACAGGAGCCCTTGTACTTCTGCCTTAAAGGAGTCCCACAAAGTATAAGCTCACAATCATATTCATCAGCGGCATATGGTTCATGGACAGTCATGATGATATAATTATAAAAATAGATAAACATTGATATAACAAAGATTATATGGAAAAAAAAGAAATCACAACCCTCATATCCTTGGGAATTTTAGCAGTTGTAATTTCATTTATTTCTGCATCGGGGGTTGCATCACCTTACTGGCCCCAGAATCCTTTAAAGCTGGCTCCAGGTGAATCAACAACAATAGCACTAGCTTTGCAGAATATGGTTGGAGGAGAAAACATAACTGTCAACGCCTCAATTTCAAGCGAAGGCAATATAGCAACAATTACAGAAAACAGCTCCCAGTATTTCGTGCCCTTGGGAAGTGATAATGTCCCAGTTAATATTTACATACAGCTCCCAAAAAATGCACAAATTGGAAAAACATATGATATAAATGTTTTGTTCAATGAAATCTCATCAGGACAGGGTGGCATGCTTCATGTAGCAAGCGCATTTTCAACAACAATTCCTGTTGAAGTTGTCAATAATTCAGAGAGTTTGCTATATAAGTCGTCAAACACAAATAGCACGCTCTTGTATGTGATTATCGGGCTTATCATTGTAGTAGGTATTTTGCTTTTGATTGCAAGAAGAAAGAAAAAAAGATAAAAACTTTAAATAATAATCTTTCTATACTAATGCATGAAAAAAGAGGAAGGATTTTTATTATTAGTCTCGGCAGCATTCCTTATTTTTTTCATAGGAACAGTAAATTCCGGCCCTATAACAGGGCAAACAGTTACAGGCAGTATTATAACAGGAAATGCAACAAGTGCAACAGCTTCTTTATCAATAATTGTAACAGGCCCACCAACTTTGCTATTAACATATCCTGAAAACAGCACTTATTTTGCGGGTAATGATCTTCCTTTAAATTTTACAGCATTAAGCGCTGATTATGTTTTGTACAGAATTGATAATGGAACAAACACAACAATAAACAGCAATACGACTTTTAACGTGACACAAGGAATCCACACTCTCTATTTATATGCAAATAACACCAACGGAAATTCCATAGTCAGTGTGACTTTCACTGTTAATTCAAGTAAATTCATAGTCTATTACAGCAATTATTCGGGGTCAGAAAGAGGGAGTTCAACAAATTTCAACAAGTTATCTTATAAGGATCTTCAGAATTTAAGCAATGTTGTTCTGGAAAATACAAACTATGGAAAAATAGCATTCAATCAGACAATTAATATTACAAGAGGTATAAATTTAAGTGATAATGCCGTAAGTTTGGATAACTATACATCAATATCTTCTGATAGTATAAGTGTAAATTCTACTGCACTTCCTAATTTTAATACTTCTGCAACCCTTTATCTTTACAATTTAACATTTTCAAATCCTGTAATATTAAGAGATGGTTCTATCTGCCCTGCAACAATTTGCACAAAGCAAAGCTACTTAGACGGAACTTTAATTTTTAATGTCACTGGATTCAGCACTTACAGCGCAGAAGAAACTCCTTCTGGAGGAACACCAACAATTACTTCATCAGGCGGAGGAGGCGGAGGGGGATATGCTCCTTTATCATTTACATTATCTTCAGATCATCTTAGTATAAAGCTTAATCAAGGAGAAATAAAAGAAGCAAGTTTGGTTATAAAAAATACAGGGACATCTCCCCTAACAATTAATTTAGGACAAGATAAACTTGTAGATTTCATAAAGATTGACAATTCTTCATTTTCATTAAATCCGGGAGAATCAAAAAACATAAGCTTTGATTTCTTAGCAACAGAGAGTACTGTTCCAAATATCTATTTAGGGAATATTATCATAACTGCCGGAGTAATCAGCAAGGAAGTTATTGTTGCAGTAGATATTGAATCAAAGCAAAGTCTCTTCGATGTGCAAGCAACAATTCCAAATGGTTATAAAACAATAAGTCCTGGAAATGACATAATTGCAGATATTGCCTTGTATAACCTTGGAGAGACAGGAAGAATTGATGCAAATATGAATTGCATAATAGAGGATAGCAATGGAAAGGTAATAACTAATTCCAGTAGTACTGTTGCAGTTGAAACACAAGCAAGCTTTACTCAAGTAATTAAGATACCGCGGGGAACTCCTGATGGGCAGTATGTGCTTTATGTCCGCGTAAGTTATAGTGGAAAAATCGCTAGCTCAAGTGTGTTATTTAATGTTGCGGCATCTGCTGTTTCTCAGCAAGAAAAAATATATATAATAGTTATAATTATCTTAAGCATTGCCCTAAGTGCAGCTATTTATTATGCAATAACGAGAAGAGAGAGGCACAAAAAAAAGACGGGCAAAAAAATAGAGGAAAAGGTGGATTTGAAAGATTTATTAAAAAAGTAAAATGGCATTAGATTACATTGTTGTCACAATAAGCTTTGTTATACTGATCTTGTATATGTTATCATCTCTTTTAATGCTAAGCACAAGAAAAAGACTTGATGGAAAAGCAAGAACTGCATTTACTTTTTTTATTATAACTCTCTTTTTGCTGATTATAAGAAGACTACAGCAAATCTTTATTACCTCTGCAATTCTTAACCCAATCCCTTACTCTTTGGATATAATCACACTTATCATATCAATAACTTTTTTCTTGGTGGTTTTTAATTTCCATCAGGCAATAATAAAAGCACATACAGTACAGAAATTCAAGAATTTTAGGGAAAAAACAAGATCAGATTTAAGAAAAGAGGGTCACGAGGAAAAACCAAGAGACATTCCTTATCCGAAGAATAAAATCAGAATGCAAGATGGTTATCTTGATTTAACAAAGTAATGCAAATAATCCATATTAAAGTATTAAGAAAAAAACATCTGTTAATTAAGCTATTTTTCAAATAATTACTGGTTAAGTGTTATGCAGGATTAAAATTAATTTTTACTAAAATCTTATTATTAATATGTGCCAGTTTCTCTGTGTGGAATCTGGCTGTCACATCTACAGGGATATGGCTATTAAAAAGAGCGGAGAGTGGGAATCGAACCCACGAAAATTCGGGCTGCAGCCGAATGCAGTAGCCACTGTGCCATCTCCGCATGTTTAACGCCCCCGACAAGATTTGAACTTGCGACCTCCTGCTTTCTTCTTTTCCTCTAAAAGAGAAATGGGAAGAATTCCTTCCTTCGCTTAGAAGGCAGGCGCTCTATCCAGGCTGAGCTACAGGGGCTCATATAATTTTAATGTGAGAAATCTATTTAAAAGCTTTCTATTCAAAATCAAATTTCAACAGAATAAAGGTCTTTTGCAATGATGATATTGCCGAATTTTTTCTTGGCTCTTGACAAATTTCCATTAAGGTCTCTTTCAGTTCTTTGGCTTATATGGGAAAGAACAAGTTTTTTCACTTTTGCCTTTTTTGCTGTTTCAGCAGCTTGCTCTGCCATCATATGCTGGTATTTCTTTGCCCCTTCCTTATCAACAGAAGAAGCTTCGCAGACAAAAAGGTCCGAATTTCTTGCAAATGGAACAATTTTATCATTAATTTTTGTGTCAAAAACAAATGTTATCTTCTTCCCCTCTTCTTCATAAGTCAAATTCCTTGCTTTGTACATTTTTCCGTTGTACTTCATATTCTTGCCTTTCTTCAGATCTTTCAAGTGAGGACCTTCTCTTATTCCAAATTTTTTTAATTTTGATTTGTCAATTCTTACCTGCTCCTTTTTTACAAAACTGTAAGCATTGCATGCAACTCCGTGAATCATTTTTTCAGCAGCCAGATAAAATGCCCCTGTCTCAAGAAATTTTCCAGAAACTTCCCTAATTTCTATCTTAAATTCATCACGAACTGCGAACAGCTTCATTAAGGAATTCATAAGAAATTTTGTGCCGGTTGGTCCGTAAATATAAAGAGTATTGTTATAACCACTCATAGCCATTGTTTTAAGCAAGCCGGGTAAGCCAAGTATGTGGTCTGCATGCCAGTGTGTTATCAAAATTCTTGTGAGCTTGCACGGATTTAGTCCTGCTTTCCTTATCTGCCTTTGAGTGCCTTCTCCACAGTCAATCAGAATGTTTTCTCCGGCGAAATTCAGCCATATGGAAGTATGATTTCTTTCTGCTGTGGGAATTGCATCGCTCGTTCCCAAAAAGGTGATTTTTATTTTCTCAGTCATTCTCTTGGTAGGCAAGTACAATTAATAAAAGTAACTAAAAATAATTCATAGGGCAGTGGCTAAGTTTAATCCGCAATGTAATTTGCGAAAATTAAATCAAAAACGCCTATTCTTTTTTTAAAGCAGTAGAAGCAGGAGAAATGAAGATTATCGTATCTCCCCTAAGAAATGTCAAACCGAGATTCCTTTTTATCTCATTGTTCTCCATTTCTTTTATGTTGTCAAGGACTAAATTGATGTGTATATCAAAAGCTAACAATGTCCCAACAAACTGTTTATCTCCTTTCAAATGGACTAACACTTCTTTCCCCTTGGAGTTATTAAGCAAATCCAAAGGTCTTTCAATTCCGTTAACCATAGATTATCTTCTTAAAAATTGTTTATAAATATTTCGTTGAAATCTTTTTCATGCTGAAGCTTAATCGACGAAATAATTAGGTGACAGAAACATATTTAAACGAAAAATCTGATTTTCTCATATGAAGCACGGAAGAAAAATATCTGGCGGAAAATACAAGAAAAGCAGAAAGAAAAAGCTTTATGAGCTGAAAGGCCAAAAAAGGGATGTCAAGCTTGGAACAGAAAAAAGAAAGACTCAAAAAGTCCTTGGCGGAAATGTAAAAACATTCCTGCTGAAAGGAAACATGATTAATGTAAAAATTGGTAAAAAGACAGAAAAGCTTGAGATAAAAAATGTTCTCGAAACTCCTTCAAACAGGTTCTTGGCAAGGCAGAATATATTAAGCAAGGGAAACGTAGTCCAGACAGACAAGGGAAAAGTCAGGATAACCAATCGCCCTTCACAGGAAGGAATGGTTAACGGTATTTTGATTTCATAAGCAATAATTCTTAAAAAAATAAGAAAGTGTCGTCGGAGGAAACCGAAAGGTTTATATAACCGAAACATTTAAAAATATTTGTCATAATAGTAGCATGTTCTATTAAACTAAAATCAACCAAAATCAACCAAAATGCCATCATCTTCTATAAGAAAATGCCCTGAATGCGGAAGTATTAACCTTACATATGATTCTCATTTGGGTGAAGTTATCTGCAATGACTGTGGTCTTGTCGTCGAGGAAAAAATGGTTGATACTGGCATTGATTTGCAGGGAAAGTTTGACAAAAGCGAGAAAAAAGGCCGTGGCGGAGCTCCAACAAGCATCCAGAAATTTGACAGAGGACTTACGACAAATGTTGGAGAAATATCAGACATATACAGGCTTGAGCCAAAGCAGACAAGAAAATTCTTAAGGCTAAAAAAATGGCAGGAGCGCGTTTCAACAAGCATTGAAAGAAATCTAAGGCTTGCAATGGCTGAATTAAGGGTTATTTCTTCATATTTGAATCTGCCAAATGTAATAAGAGATGATGCAGCAAGAATTTACAATTATGTTCTTCAGAGAGGTCTTGTACGTGGAAGAAGCATGGAATCTGTGATTGCAGCCTGCCTTTATGCAGCATGTAGAAGCTACAATATTCCAAGAACCCTGGATGAAATGGCAACAGCTTCTGATGTGGAAAGAAAGGAAATAGGAAGAACATACAGATTTATTATAAGAAAGCTTGGAATAAAGGTAAACCAGAGCTCTCCAAAAGATTACATTTCCCGTTTCTCTTCTGTTCTAAAACTTTCTCCAAAAACGCAGAATGACGCGCTCAAGGTCTTAAAACGTGCAGAAGATGTTGAATTGACATCAGGAAGGGGCCCTGCAGGAATTGCAGCAGCAGCTCTTTACGTTGCTGCATTAATCAATGATGAAAAAAAGACACAGAGGGAAGTTGCAGACATTGCAGGAATAACAGAGGTCACAATAAGAAACCGTTACAAGGAACTCATAGAAAAACTTGACCTGGAGGAAAAGATAAAGCAGAAAGAGAATGAAATAAGGGTAAAGGCAAAGTAATTCTTGGATTTTTTTATTTCCTTAATTTTTATCTAATAAATAGGACAGGCAACGAAACATTTATTAAGTTTAGTCTCCTTAAACTCCGATGTACAAAAAAGATGTAATTAATTCTCAAAATGGATTAAATGTAATTTCAAGAAATAATAAAAAAATCTTTGTTAAAGCAAAATACGGTCCTTCAAAACTAACAAAAATTCCTTTGTATATCAATGATGAGTTAGCATTTTTTGTCGGGTGTATTATAGGGGATGGTCATCTAAAAAAAAGTAAGACTCAAACAACAATAGAATTAACAAATTGGAATCTGATAAAGCATATATCAAAATTATGTGTTAGTCTATTTAACAGAAAATTTAATGTCACAAAAGTAAAATTAAGAGAAGGTAAACAGCAAACATATCACATGTGCATTGATAGTAAAGCAATTTATAATTTATTAAAAAATGTTTTTGGGATTCCTTCAGGGAAGAAGAGTGATGTAGTAAAAATTCCAAAATGTATTTTAAACTCAAACAAAGAGATTAAAATAGCCTTCCTTAAGGGATTATTAGCGACAGAGGGGGGAAAAAGAAGGAGGGGTTATGGGTTATCAACTGCAAGCAAACAAATGTGGAAGGATTTAGATTCAATTTTTAATAGCCTTAAAGTTCCTATTTTAAAAGATAAATGGGTTCATAAAAAGTATAGAAAAGAGTATTATGGAATAACTTTTAAACCACAATATGCAAACTTATTTAATGCGGGAGTGCCGGAGTGGTCAAACGGAGTGGGCCTAGGACCCATTAGCTTAGTGCTTGCATAGGTTCGAATCCTATCTCCCGCATTTTATCTCTATAAAAAGCTTTAGAATCATAATCAATCAACCGCAAACAGAGGGGAAAAGGTTAGCAACTAATTGTTTGTCATTAATAACTTTGTCTACATAACCTGGATTCTGACATCCCCAGCCATTGTAATTTCTTATTGCATATGTCCACCCGCTGTATGTTTGATCTTGTGCTCCTTGACAGCTAAATGTTTTTGGACCGCCATTAGACCCACTAACTAAAATGTTTAATCCTTCTTTTATATCTGTATCAAGATTTGAAAGCTGAATTTTGCACTGGGTTAAATCAGAAGACAATGAGGTCCCATCTTTCCATGAGTCTCCACAATGACTATACTGACCAGCTGTATTTATTTGCATAATTCCAAAACTACTTTCCCCATTATTTGTGTTAGCATATACTTCATCAGGAGTTCCTTCACAATATAACGGATTGTTATTCTGCTGGAGAGGGTTACATTGTTGGATAGTGCTTTCAACCATGGCAATTTGTAATGCAAGGCATTCAAATGATTTTGCTCCTGTCTGTGCTTGAATATTTGAATCAACAATATTTTTATTCTCCTGTTTCACTTGCTGTGCCAATCTTATTATTTCATTTCCCAATAATTGCTGGCAGCTTGTCTGGCTGGAACATGTGCCTATTGCATTTCCTGTTCCTGAATTTGAAGATGAAATTGCACTGCCCCCAAAGATTATTTGAGCTCCACTAAGTCCATTTAGCCCCACTAAACTTTGTATTAAACTTAAATCAGCAGTAGTTGGATTTTGTCCATTAGATGAAGTAGATGTAACATAAGGCCAAGAATCAAGTGGCTGCCCAGAATAAGTATTCCACTGCCATGTGCTTTGAGCATGAATAAGATAAAAATCATATTTATTAGGAGTATGAATTGTAAAAATTCCATCAGGGGTATAGTCAACATTACTTGTGGACAATTTATCATCAGAGCTTAATATTGTAAACCCAAATGGTTTAAGTCCACCTCCTTCCTGATTTGTAATTGTTCTTTGTATTAATAATGCTAATCCGCCTGAATAAGTATGAACAGTTCCAAGAGATGTTAAGAAATTAAGATTATTATCACTTAATGATACAGAAGTTCCTGGATTTCCGGCAAGTTTCCAGTAAGTGTTGTCCGGTATAGGTGTTCCAGAAGTAATTGGACAACCACTAGACATTATGCACCAATACCAATTATTTTGGTAGAATGTATATAATAAATCTGAAGAAGTTATAATATCATAAATTCTGGCAGTGTGAAACTCAAAAATAGGATAACTAGCTCCAAAAATTTGTTGCGTTTGTGTATTTATTACACCAGTTGGATTTTTATTTCCTGTAGAACCAATGATTGTTGAAGAATCAGTGCAAATACCATTAGCAGTATCGCAATAGTTTGACTGGCAATCAGAGTTTACAGTGCATGAACCTCCGTTTGCTGCAGTGCCTGATGATGTTTTTATTCCATTGGTGAAAACAGAGCATCTGTCTGTTGCATTAGAAAGGCTTATTCCAGAATAACCATAAGCAGCTTTTATTGTATCACTTATTTTGCATGTTCCAGAAGGAACACATTGTGCTGATGAAGAACTTCCGCACCAATCATTTCCTGCCTGAAGACATGTAACACACAAGGATTTTGAACCAGCTGAAGCAGCATCAAATCCCTGGATTGCAACAGAAGTATATGCATTTCCTCTTATTAAATAAAGCTCTGCTTTCTGATTGCTTAGAGAAGCTTTTGAGAGATTTTGTGTTATTGAGCTTATTATCTGAAGATTTTGTTTTTGATCTTTCAATGTATTTAAGGAAGATATGTATGAAGCAAACCCGGGGTCATCAAAGAATCCATTTTGTGATTGCAATTGCTGGACAAATTGTGAGCTTGTTGCCCGCAAAGTTGAATTTGCAATGTTTGTGTCTTTTATAACATTAGTGACGCTTTGTGTATCAAGCCAACACCCAATATTTGGTGTATCACAATAGCCAACTTTTTGCCATCGTGCATTTTGAGTATTCCAGTTTGCATCTGTTCCCTGACCTGGGCTATTTGTAGAGCATATTCTTATTATTCCCTGATTGTAAATTGCAGGATTTATTGTATTTGTAACACCTGCTTGCACATTTGGATTCAATAAATTGTAAACGCTTGGAGTTCCAGAAACACAATTTGCCTCAGAAGTTATGTTTGTCTGTTTTGCCTGTGAAGATAAATACTGCTGCTGCAGGTAATTTACTCCAAATTCAGTTGTTACCTGTTTGAATCCGCATTGCTCCTGTCCGTTGACAACAATGCATAATTGCTGATATCCAGATGGGGCTGTGAAAACACTCGTGTTTGTTGTAAACTGTCCTATAGGAACAACACCTGTTGCAACAACCCTGCTTACAGATGTATCCTGGTAAAATGAGCTCTGAGAGCCTTTCAGATAAACTTGATAATAAGCTGGGAAATCTGTTCCCGCATAAATGTGGTAAAATACATTATACTGAGACGTTGGGGGATTTGTTGCAGTTGTGTAAGGAGCTTCATCAAACTGCCCGTAAAATTGCACAGGTGAATCGGGAGTTATTAATGTATTAAATAAGTCTCCTCCATTTGGCGTTGTCAATGAGATAAAGTTTTTGCAGACAGCATCTCCTACACCCTCTGTTGACCTTTCCTGGAATGCTTTGTACGAATTTGCAGCATAAAACTGGCTAAAATAATCAATTGATTTTTGTGCATTTGTAACAGCATCTGTGCCTGCTAAATACTCCCCTCCGCCTGTTCCAGAATTCTGTCCTAAAACGCTTCCAGCTATTTTTGGAAGGGCATAATTTATTATAGGTATTCCCTGCTTCCAGAAAAACTGGCATTGGTAAATGCTATTTACTTCACTACAAATACCAACCTGCTGCCCTGTATTAAGGCTTGTTTGCAGACACTGCTGGTATGATTTAAGAACGCTGATATAACCCTGCAATCCTGCATTTACCCCTGAAATGCATATTGGTATTTTTACCTGCGGAAAATTTGGATAACAAAGTGCAAGGCTTCCTATAATTCCGGACTGGATAACATCCTGAACAGGGTAAGCTCCCCCGAGATTGCATCTGCTTGAAGGGCATACAAAAGGATCACATACATTGAATAAGATATTGCAATCGCTGGGAGACATGAAATCCTCGCATTGTATTACAGGCGTGCCTGTTGATGGTTGCCCAATAGGGATTTTTTGCCCATTAATAAGTACAATTCCTGTTTTTTGTTTAATAGAAGATGCTTGCTTAATTGCATCTGTAGCTTTATTCATTAATTCTAATGATTGTGAAGAATCAAGCCCTGTAAAGACAGGTGGCTGATTTGTTCCTGGAACAAATTGTCCGCATATGTCATCCCCTCCCATGTCTTCTTCCCTCCCATTTGGGCCAACATTGCACACATAAAAGGCAGAAACTCTTCCAGATGCATCATAAGAAGTCAGCCCTCCTAAAATTGGAAGATTTGATTTTATAACAGCATACCAGCCATTTTGCAGATCAAATGGAACAATTGCAGGCAATCCTGCATACTGCCCTGTTTCATAATATTGAAGAGTTGGGTTAAGATACTGATTTTTGTAAGAGTCTGTAGTGTAAGCTTTAAAGTCAGAAATTGTTTTTATTATTTCTGCATAAATTGCATTTTCATGGTCTAAATTATTTCCTGTGCTGTCATCATAAACATTTTTTATTGCATAGGTATTCCCGCTTCCTGCTACAGGAGTTAATTCAAGAGTATATTGCTGGTTTTGAAATACAATTACTGCAACAGGTGTGCCTGCTGCAATTCCAAATTTATTTCCATCTTTGGCTGTAGAACCATAGTATATCAGCTCTTTGGCATTTGGTCCTGCCAAAACAATTGCATGTGCATTATCAATATCATTTTGTGATGCTTGATTAGCAGCTGTCTGCTGTGCAGTTGCCTGATAGTTGCTGTTAATCTGGGTAAGTATTGTCTGTACCTGATTCTTTGCAATTGATGCAACAGTTTGGTCATTTGAATTCAGCAATCCTATATTTAGCTGCAGCTGCTCCATTTGTGAAAGCGTTGCAGTGTTTGAATTTATTTGTTTTGTTATATCATTAATGTTAATTTTTTGATTTCCGTTTCCAGTAGGTATTCCATCTGGAAAAACTCCATTCAAACTGCTTGACAAGCTTCCTATTACAGAAGGAGATATTTTATCGAAAAGCTGGGCATTATCAGTAACTTTCTCTCCTGCAACAGTCGTAGTTGGTAATCCTTGGCTTAGTGTCTGTATATTATCATTTTGAGCTTTAAGAGCTGCGTCATATGCATTTACAGAAGCATCAACAGCAGGTGAATTTGCCTGAAGACAGTTTTCAACAGTTGTAAATGGCCCTTTTCCATTAATCTGGGAATTGCTTGTTACTGCTTTCTGACATTGGTCATCCCATCCCCCCGGACTTCTCATTGCCAATTGCCTTGCAGCTCCTGCACCTCCTAAATTTGCAATGAAATTCTTAACAAGCAATGTTCCTTCTGTAATAATGCATGCAGCTTTTCCTACTTTGACTACACTATTAAGTGAATTCTGCAAGCTTTGCCATTTGTTTATTGTATTATTCAAATCCTTTATTCTTTGCTTTGTTTCATTTGGAGTAAGCTGAATATTTCTTTTCTCAATTCCTATTTTAAAACTGAATGATGCATTTGAATGGGCATAATTTATGTCAGGCTCTATGGAAACTTTTGCAACCTGCTGCAGATTTATTTTTTGCAGTGCAAAGGTATACTGGCTTCCAAATGTATCCACAGCTCCAAGCTTAATTTTTTGCTGTGGCAAAGCACTTGTGAATGTTCCTGTTCCAAGATAAGTATTGAAAGTTGCCGTGTCTGCTGTAAGGTGAGCAAGCTGAATGTATTGCTCATTTGTCTGTGGTGAAGCACCGCTATCTGTCAGCAATTGTTTTCCATCATCAAATGTTTTACTTCCTTGACCATTTTTATTAAGCTGATTGATCATACTTATTTGCTCAGAAGATGTTAGTTCTCCAGGATTTTTTCCTCCTGAAATTATTACTGTTCTTACAGGCATCCATACTGATTTATCAACAGACCATTGCCAGCCAGCTGTATTATCATATCTGTAATAAACTGTAATGCGGTTGCCATTAAAAATAGAGCCAGTCGTATAAGCATAATCTGTTTCCTGTGTAAGATAAAGAACATCTCCTTTTTGTAAGTCAGCAGGATCGCGATAAGTTCCGTCAGGATTTTGTACAGAAATAATAACACCGTATTGGTCAAAGGTTGGCTGTGTTATTCCGTAAAAAGAAATTACGTGTGATTGCCCGTTGATAATGACGCTTTGCTCTGAAACAGATGTGCTTGACAGAAGTGCATTATCACTGCATATAGGCGGAATGCCTGAATCTGCTCCGTAACTTTGTGAATATTGTTGGCATAGCTGAAGAACTGTTCTTTTCTGCCCAAATTGATTTGCAAGATCTATTGCCTGCTGAAGTGCCTGTTGTCCTTCTGTTACAGAGCTTCCTGATGGATAGGTTTCACCAGCGTAATTGTTTATTATTGTCTGGTAATCACTCATTGCACTATTATAAGAATCTTGAGTTGGTTTTGGAAGTTGCGAAAGATCTGTGTCATAAACTCCTGCATAACCCACTATCCTGAGTTTCGTTTGCCCATCAGTTGGAAAATTTGTATCAGAAGAACCATATTGAAGATAACTTAGATATTTTCCACTAAGACCCCCCCTTAATATCTGGCTGATTGTTGCAAACACTGCTTTGCCACCATCAACTATTTGGCCGGAAATTCC
Organism: Nanobdellota archaeon; assembly: GCA_027334715.1. GTDB lineage: Archaea > Nanobdellota > Nanobdellia > Pacearchaeales > GW2011-AR1 > ASMP01. The sequence continues at coordinate 54,196 of DAHWUG010000001.1, read as the reverse complement.
TTGCTTTAAATCAGAGCCTTTAACGGCTTCATCATATCCTGCAACATATGAAATTTCGTCATTGGTCAATTTTGTTTCTGTTCCGCCGTTTTTTGTTGGTATTAAAAGAGTTCTTATGTAAATGTCTGAATCAAGATTTGCTTTTCCATTATTTCCTATGAAACCAAGATAAACAGAATAATGCTGCTGGTCTTTTGGATTTAGATAATCAAACAAATAATCGCCAACGCTGTAAGTTTTTGTTGTTCCGTTAATACTTAAGTTTACCTTGGGATTTATTCCAAGCAGAAAATTGCTTTCCTGCTGGTCTTCATTGCATAAAATCTGGACATTTTGGTTTATTCCCTGTTTTGATATTGATTTAACCGTGCACCTACCATCAAGGAAAGTATCCCCTTTTCTTAAGTCAGTTACGCTTGAATCAACAATCAGCTTTGCAGTTGTATCTGGGTTTTCCAAATCCTGGAGATGAACTTTTAAGCCACCCATGCACAAAGCAAATCCCGGAAGGTAAATGTCAGAAGATGTTTCTCCTGTTTTAAGATTAAATGTTGCAACTTTTGTCTTTGCAGTGCTTGAACCTGCAGCTCCGCTAACTCCTGAATAAACAGAAATGACAGCTTTTGTGTTATCTGCGCTGTCCAATCTTATGAATCCTTTTCCATTCCAGAAACTGTAAGCATTTATATTTTTGTTGAAATCAGTATCGGAAAGTTGGGGAAGGAAATAGCTTGCACTTCCAACTCCCCATGCATTCTTTATATTATAACTTATCTGCGCTGTCAAATTTCCCTGGACAAATTCAGGCATTGCCGACTCATTTGGCTGCTGCCTTAAGATAATTGTTGCATAGCCTATATTTCCAAGATAAGGCGAGCTTATTGATGGATTGTACTGCCCAAGTGCTGCTTGTGATGGGAAATAATTCACTCCTGCAATATTATTTGAAAAACTGCTGCCTGGCGGGTTCGCCAAAACCATGTTGTTTATTGCGCTGACGCTTATCAACGGATTTAATTGCGTTGCAACAATAGGACAGAAAACAGCGACATTCTGCTGCTCAAGAAGGTCACTTGTTACAACGCTTGGCGTGCAGCCAAGAGGGTCAACCTGCAGGATAAAATCCTGTCTGTTGTTGCACATGTTTGAATCAACCTGTGGATAATTCTGCAATCCAAAAAATGAACCTGCCTGGTAGCCGTATGTATATGCAGGGGCAGATCTTATATAAGAACCCTGTGCAGAGATTATTGATATAAAAAACAATGTTAAAAATAAAGATAATCCTATTATTGTAGCAGTGTTAAATTTCTTACTAGTTAAAATCCCTTTTTTCTGCATTTTCTCTTTTTTCATTTTATACTAAGTTGACTGCTATCTGATTCTGGTCAAATAGATTGTAATTATTCTGGATGTCACCAATTGTCTTTGGAGTAGGTAAGCTGGGTGCATTTATCTGAACTGTTTTGCCTTGTGATAAGTCTGATTCAAGGAAATAATTCTCTGTATTTCCTCCTCCTGCAAGAGCATTTGAAATAATCTGCTGGGAAACATTTACTTCAAAACAGTTTTGCCGTGTCAATCCGACAATTCCAAGAATTCCATTGGGAACAGTTACGCACTGCTGTGTTGTTGTTGCAGGTATTGTTATTGATGTATTCATGTAAACCTGAACAGTTATGTTTTCATTGCCCTCTCCAAGATTAACTGTTTTCTGGTTAGGCCAGACAAGTGTCTGTGTTGAATAATCTGAATCAAATGTTATCATTGCCGTCCCGCTGTATGGTTTTCCATCAACAAGAAGCTGAACATTTGTTGGATAAAGTTTGTCCATTATCATTTCAAGAGAACCTTGAGATACTGTTGAAAAAAGATATTTTGTATCTTTAAAGCCGGGAGCTCGTGCAATTACATAGCCATTTACGCATTGTGGGAAATTTGCAGTGAGTGCCCCTGAATTGTCTGTCATACCTATTGAACATTCTTGCTGAACGCATTCATAGGAAATGGTTGCGTTTGCAATTGGATTTAAGTTTCTGTCAACAGCAGTTATCTGCACCGGTGTATTTTTGTACTGGCATAAAGGAGAGTTAACTTCAGAAACAGCTGTTCCTGAAAGAGGCTGTCTTGGATTGTTTCCCTGTATGACAACTGCAAATGGGAATTGGAAAATTTCATTCTGATTGTAAATCTGGATAAGAACAGGATATTTTATGTTGTACACAAAATGATAAGGAACATAGCAGAATCCAAGAGCTCCGAGACCCTGCTGATTTCCTACAGGCGTAGCTGTTAATATCGGCCCGTCTGCTGGAGAGACTTCAAAACTGTTTGACCAATTCTGGGAGGTCAAAAATCTTACATTATCATTCACAGGCAGATGTAGTGCAAAATAGTCGTTTGTTGCCCCTTTTGATTTTAGCTCAAGAGTGTTTGCAGTTATTGCATTTTGCAGTGTGTCAAAAATATCATTTGCATTCCAAATCAAAGGTCCGCATGTAATCTTAACTCCATCGACAGGAGCATAAGTCATTAATTCATCCATGGTATAATTTTCCAAAAACATGTTTTTTTGTTCATCATTATAAACAGTCTGCGCAGAATTGTACAATTCTCCAAGAGGGGAGGTTACTGCAATTTTATGTGTGTTCACAACAGCTGTTTCATTTCCTTTTTGTATAGTTAAAGGCATTGATAAGCTAACATCAACTTCATTTGATTTTATATTGACAGAGCTGCTTGGATCTCCCATTGTAACAACAAATCCCTGGGAGTAATAATCTCTTAAGTCACAGCTTCTTATTTTTTGGGAGATAAAATTACCTAATGAAGTCTGCATATCGCTGACAGAAGGAATCTGTGTTTTTGGGATGTTGTTTCCTGATATATAATACCAATAAGGGATCTGCGTTCCTGCGAAATTAAGCTGAGAAGAAAAAGGCATGTATGTGTTTCCAGGATCAAAGGCAGGGAGATTTATGTACCCGCCCTGACTTTCCAAAACACTAATTCCTGTCCGGGTATTATCCTGCAAGCAGGAAACAAAGCTATCATAAACAGGCCGTATGTCAACAGGAATGCTTTGTGTTGCAACAGAATTTCTTAAAAAAAGATATCCTAGAGCCAGCGAAACAATCATAACTGCAATGATTATGAAAACAGTAACTTGACCTTTTTTACTATTTTCACCCCTTCTAAACCTCATATAAAAAACATGCAAATTACGTATATAAATTTTGTTAGAATAGGAGGAAAACATCAAATAAAAATAAAAAACTCAAATCAGGCTAATAAATTTAATATCCTCTCATATACCTATTCAATCGCAATTGATTTATTGCACCTATAAGAAGAAGAACGCCCCCAGCAAGAATTATCCACTGCTCAAAGGATTTGAAAGCTGCAGGTATAACAATAAACTGAATTGCATAATTGATTAAATACAGGCCAAAGAGTACGAATATTACAACAAAGAATCCCGAGCCGCCTCTTCTTGGATAAGTTCCTGGATAACCCCTCATAAGTTAATTTGTTTAGAGTTATATTTAAATATTTCTGGAGGCTGTTTTTTAATAGTCTTGTAGTCTAATTGTGTGGTTATTTCGAAGTGGAAAAATATAAAACCTTAAATTTACCCTTCATTTTAAAGGGCGTATAAGCTAGTGGCAAACTGCATCCTTGACGTGGATGATTCCCAAGTTCAATCCTTGGTACGCCCATGTTCTTGGCAGGGCGATTTAATCTTGCTTCTTAATAACCTTTAAAAAGACATTTTTTCTTTTCAAATCATGAAGATACCAAAAACAGTGAACAGGTATTGTCCTTACTGCAATGAAAAGACAAAGCAGAAAATAAAATTAGTGGGTACAGGAGGAAAGAGAGGAGCTTTAACAAGAGGTTCAAAAGATAGAGCAAGATTAAGGGGGCAAAATAGGGGTATTGGAAATAAAGGAAAATATTCAAAGCCGGCTGTTTCAAAATTCAAAAGAAAATCCAAGACAACAAAAAAGACAAACATTATGTACATCTGCGAAAAATGCGGAAAGGCAAAATACAGGCAGGGCAGAAGAAATAAAAGAGCAGGAAAAATACAACAGGAGTAAAATAAAAATTAACAGATAAAATGGCACAGGCAAAAAGAAAACAGAAATTTTTTGATGTTGATATTCCTATTTTGAACAGGGATACCCAGCTTTATGCTTATGAAATTTCAGAGCTTAATGGCAGGACAATAAAATATGATTTGACAAGAATGCTAAGAGGTAAAAGCGTTCTTCTTACGATGGATGTCAGGATAGAGGACAACAAGGCAAAGGCATACCCGAAGGAATTTGTGATCCTTCCTTATTTCATAAGGAAGATGATAAGAAAGGGGGCAAATTACGTTGAAGACTCATTCTCGGCAGAAACAAAGGATGCTAAAGTTGAAATAAAACCTTTTTTGATAACAAGAAAAAAAGTTTCGAGAGAAATCAGAAAAGCCCTAAGGGAAAGGGCAAGAGAGGAAATAATAAATTATGTAAAGGACAAGACAGTAGATTCATTGTTTGAAGAATTGATACAGAACAGAATGCAAAGGTCATTGAGCCTAAAGTTAAAGAAAATTTATCCTCTCGCACTCTGTGAAATAAGAATTTTCAGAATTGAAAAAAAGCTGTAAATAATAATTAATTTTATATATTTCTAATAATTTATTATAAAATGGAGGAGCAACCCGCATATAAAATTGCAATAACTGTGATTGTTATTAAAGACAGAAAATATCTCATAACAAGGCGCTCTGCAAGCAAGAAAAAATGGCCGGGCATGTGGACAGTTCCTGGTGGGAAGCTTGAAACTCATGACTATCTTTCTCTTCCAAAAGACACTGTAAATGCATGGTATAATCTCTTTGAGAAAGTCGCAAGACGCGAAGTAAGAGAAGAAGTCGGAATTGAAATAAAAAATATTGATTATCTTACAAGCATAATTGCACAATATGGGGAAACTGCTCCAGATTCTATTATTATTTCCTTGATTGCAGATTATGATTCAGGGGAAATAAAACTGCAGGAAGAGGAAAATGACCAGTATGCATGGATTTCACTGGAAGAGGCAAAGAAATATCCCCTTATTGACGGCATTTTGGATGAGCTGGTCATGACAGAAAATAAGATTAAAGGAATAAAAACAGAATGGAAGAGATTTAATCAATAATCTTTTAAATCCATGGTTTCTTTGTAAAATCATGCCTGTGTAGCTCAGTGGCAGAGCATCGGTTTTGTATGAATTTTGAAAAACAAAGTTCCGAATTAACCGGGGGTCGAGGGTTCAACTCCCTCCACAGGCTTTTTTAAAAAAGACTGTTGCAGAAAAAATTCCAAATTCAGGAATAAGTTTTATTTCACATGCTTTGTTCTAGATTTTTTATAAAGAAAGGTTAGTGCATCGCCAATAAATGCCTCTATGCCTATAGCAGCAACAGCTTTCTTATTTTTAATGGAATAAAAAGCTCTTAATGAAGATTGCACAGCCATAAATGCAGACAACCCGTAAAGAGAATATTCTGTGGTTGTGCCTAAAAATCCAGACATTCTATGCACAAAATGCTCACCAAAAAAATAATTTGAGTCCTGTCCTAGATGGTGGTATAACAATGCGCCACCAAAACCAAAAATGACTGCATTCAGAATTGTAAGATTTTCTGCCTTTATTCCGGCTTTTTCTGCAGCTTCTTCCTGATAAGACCTCATCTGACCCCCTTTCCAGTAAATAGCATAGGGGGTGTACAATATCCTCTTAATTCCTTTTAGCTGCTTTACATTCTGGTCATTTGCTTCAAAGGCAACGCTTTCAAGGTTTCTTTCTGCATTTAAAGTCATTTTGTCGGATATTTAATTAGGAATCTTGTTTATAAAATTATTTTATCTTTGCACAATCTCTGCTTTTCCGTCATCAATCAGTATTTTAGCAATGTTTTTAGGGATATTTGCCATCTGACCTTTTTCAAAGGGCCCAAGTTTTCCGCCTTCCAGGTCCATAAATTCATCAACATTCGTCTTGAAGATTATCAGCTCATTATTTGTTTCTTCCTGTTTTTTCCCATTAAGTATTTCCTGAATGCTTTTGTCTGTCAGGTCAATGTTCTTCATCAGCGCTTCAAAAAGCTCTTTTTCAAACCCAAGCATATTCTCAAAATCCTGTTTTGAAATGCCTGTTTCAGTGGCAATTAGAACAAGGGCCAGTATTTTTTTTCTTCTTCTAAGCAAAAGCTCCTTGAAAAGGGTTATTGCATTCTCAAGTTGTTTTTTTGTCTTTGCAATTGCCTCTGAGAAAACATCATCTTCCTTTGAAGCCATTTCTTTCTTGTCTCTTAAATACCCTGCGACTTCCTCAACAAAATTCTTGGGAATCTGCTGCAGCTGCTCAGAATATCTCTCTTTTCTTGCAGCTTCATAAATATCATTGTAGGTTATCATCTTGCCTAAACTCTGAAAAACACATGGCATTTTTAATGATTGCTATAATGAAAAGTCATAATTAAGAAGCATTCAAATAAATCCAAGCCTTTCCAAAATGTCCTTTCCAAGAATTCTCCCAAGAGTACCTTTTCTTGCCTCTCTTTCAGAGAATTTGACCCTTTTTTTCTCTTTCTCTCCTTCAATAGCACTTTGTTTGCTGAAAAATCTTCCAAGTCCAAAGCTTCTCATTTTAGGCAGAGACTGATTGTAAAACATTATAGGAACAGGATCTGCACTATGAGCTTTCAATCTGCATGGTGTTGAATGGTCCCCCGTAACAATCACCTTTATTTTGTTTGGTGGTGCAAAAGAAACAAGAAATTTGAAGAAAGTCTTGTCAATGTATTCAAGCATATGCTTTTTCTCAAATGGTTTGTTATCATGTCCGGGTAAATCTGTCTCCTTTATATGTACATAAGCATAATCAAAATTTTTGAAATTCTTTTTTATTGCTTTCTCAGAAAATTCGCATGCTTCCTTAAGCCCCTGCCAAAGATTTGAATAAGCATCCAGATTTTTCAGTTTGGGATAGTCGAATGAAAAATTAGTCATTCCGCATATTTTTGCAAAACCCTTTTCCAAAGGCATGTAAGCAACAGACATCCATTTTTTGTAGTATTTTAATTTTTGGGGCTCAATACCTGCCCCCCTCATTAGCAAGAAGTTAGCGGGAAGCAATCCTCTTCTTCTTCTTTCTTCATTTACTGGATGTTTATCCAGAACTTCGTATGCCTTTTCTATAAATTCTTTTAAGACATTTGTGGTATATGTTGAATTATCTTCCTCATCAAGAGGTTTGAAAACACCTATTTTTTCAGCAGCTATTGCTTGCCCTCCGGTGTATGTATAATCATTTCCAGAGATGCTATCTGAAAAGCCGCCTTTAAGCACCAGGACAGCACGATGTTGTATTGTGGATTTAAATTCAAACTCGCAGGGAAGTCTTATTTTGTTCAATGCCTTGGCAAGAATTTCAGCTTCATTGGTCGTAAGTGTCCTTCCGGCTCTTCTGTCGATGATATTTCCTGATTCAATATTATCTATTGTTGCAAAATTAACTCTTAATGCAAGGTCTCCTCTTGTTAAGTTCAATCCGGCACCGCGTGCTTCAAGCTGCCCCCTTGAGCTATCCATTAAGTCATTCCCAAAAATAGAAACAACAGCCTCATCTGATTCAGGCACAAAGCCTGGCCTTACTGGATACATGAAACCCATATGACCCCTGTTTGCCAAGAAGTCCAAGTTGGGCATTTCAGCTGCTTCAAGCGGTGTTTTGCCGTCTAGTTGCTTAGAATCCAGGTCTCCAAGGCCATCAAGGATTACTAGAATGCCCTTCATGCCCAAAAAAGCTTTTCTTTATTTATAAAAATTTATGTTCACTAAAAAAAGTTATAAACGTGCAAAACATGGAAAAAGTATGTTTAAGTTTTTAAGGGAAAAAATAAGCGGCTGGGCTAAAAAACTCTCAAAAGAAGAAGCAAAAAAGCAGGAAATAAAGGCAGAAACCAGGGAAAAAGCAGGGAAAAAGCCGAGAAAAATAGAAGTAAGCGAGAAAAAGGAAGGTTTTTTTGAAAAAATAAAGACAAAAATCTCAAAAACGGAAATATCAGAGGAAGATTTCAACAGGTACAGCGATGATTTGCAAAATCTTCTTCTTGAGAATAATGTTGCGTACACTGCTGTTGAGAAAATAATCTGGGAGTTGAAAAGGCGTGTTTTAGGCAGGGAATTTCTAAAAGATGAAATAGAATCTGAAATAAAAGCCAGTTTGAGGGATACAATTGAAGAAATAATAATGAACCCTTTTGACATTTCCTTTAAAATTGCAGAAAAGCAGGCAAATTCAAAAGAGCCGTATATAATTCTTTTTGTTGGAATAAATGGAACAGGAAAAACAACAACAATTGCAAAAGTTGCAGAATATTTGAAAGACAAAAGACTCTCAAGTGTTATTGCAGCTGCAGATACTTTCCGTGCAGCATCAATAGAGCAGCTGAAAAAGCACGGAGAAAAGCTGAATGTCAAAATAATAAGCCAGCAGTATGGTTCAGATCCTGCAGCGGTTGGCTTTGATGCAATAAGCTATGCAAAGAAAAATCATATACCTGTAGTATTGATTGACACGGCAGGAAGAATGCACACTGCAAAAAATCTCATGAAAGAAATTGAGAAAATTTCAAATGTCTGTAAACCTGATTTAAAACTTTTCATAGGAGAAAGCATAACTGGAAATGATTCTGTAGAACAGGCAGAAAGCTTTAATGAGGCAGTTGGAATTGACGGAATAATTTTAACAAAGGCAGATGTGGATGAAAAGGGCGGAACAGCTGTTTCTGTAAGCTATGCAACAAGAAGACCTGTTCTTTTCCTTGGAACTGGCCAGGAATACAGGGACCTGGAGCTTTTTGACAAGAGAAAGTTTACTGAAAAATTAGGGTTGTAACCACAAATTTATTAACTCTAAATTGGCTTCTTTTTCAATGCTTGAAAAACTTGGAGACTTGTTAAGAAGAACAACAAACAAAATCGCAAATGCTATATTTCTTGACAAAGATATGGTTGATTCCATAATAAAAGACCTGCAAAGGGCATTGATTGAAGCAGATGTCAATGTTCTTCTTGTAAAAGAGCTCAGCGAAAAGATAAGAAAAACTGCCATGGATGAAAGAATAAAAGGCATTGAAAAAAAAGAGCACATAATCAAGTTGCTTCATGATGAACTTGCAAGGATTTTGGGGGAATACAAACCTCTTGAACTTAAAAAAACCCAAAACAGAATTATGCTTCTTGGTTTGTATGGAGCAGGAAAGACGACAACAATTGCAAAACTTGGAAATTATTATGCAAAAAGGGGGAACAAGGCAGCTCTTGTGGGCCTTGATGTTTATCGCCCTGCAGCACCAGAACAATTAAAGCAGCTTGCAGAAAGAAATCATCTTAACTGTTTTGTTGACATGAAAGAAAAAAATGCAGTAAATCTCTGGAAAAGTTGTGAAAAACAATTGAAAGATTACAATGTTGTTGTTATTGATACAGCTGGAAGACACACTCTGGACAAAGAGCTTATTGAAGAAATAAAAGCGCTCGATAGGGAAATCAGACCGACAGAAACAATACTTGTAATGCCTGCAGATATCGGCCAGGCAGCTAAAAAGCAGGCTCAGGAGTTTCTTCAAGCTTTGAAGATTTCGGGAGTTATAATAACAAGAATGGATTCAACTGCAAAGGGCGGCGGAGCTCTAACTGCATGCGCAGAGACAAAGGCTCCTGTTTATTTTATAACAACAGGCGAGAAAATAAATGACATTGAAGAATTCAATCCATCTTCTTTCCTTTCAAGGCTTCTTGGAATGGGAGATTTGGAAGCTCTTATGGAAAAAATTCGTTCTGTAACAGATGAAAAAAAGCAGGAAAAAATGCAACAACAGATTGCAGAAGGAAAACTCAGCCTTGAAGATGTCATAGAGCAGGTTCGTTCAATGAATTCACTGGGTGGATTTGAAAAAATAAAATCAATGATTCCCGGATTTGGTTCAGCAAAAATTCCGGACAATGTCCTTGAAAGCCAGGAAGCAAAACTGGCAAAATGGGAGCACATTCTTAAATCAATGACAAGGGAAGAAAAGGAAAATCCGGAACTTCTTGAAAAACAGACATCCAGAATTTCAAGAGTTGCGCAGGGAGCGGGCGTTCATGGAAGCGATGTGCGTTCTTTGTTAAAACAGTATAGGCTCCTTAATGAAATGGTAAAGTCGGGCAGCGGAATGGATATGTCAAAAGGTCTTGACCAGAGGCAGATGCAGAAACTGGCAAAAAAATTTGGCAAAATAAAAAAAATAAGGTTTTAATGAAAAGAGCAATTCTTATTCATGGTTGGGGTGGTTCTCCAGATGAACCTATGCATCAATGGTTAAGAAAAAAATTGGAAAAAAAGGGTATAAAGTAATTCAGCCAAAAATGGCAAATCCTGAAGAACCAAAAATAGAATCTTGGATTTCTTTCCTGGAAAAAAGCATTGGAAAACTGGATAATAAGACTTTACTTATTGGTCACAGCATTGGTTGTCAGACAATAATGAGATATTTAGAAAAAGAAGATTTTAATGGAAAGGTAAGCTGCATTTTTATAGCCGGGTGGTTTAAGCTTGATAATTTGGAAGAAGATGAAAAAGATATTGCAAAACCTTGGATAAATACACCAATTGATTTCGGTAAGATCAGGCAAAAAATTTACAGCCTTACTGTTTTTTTATCAAGTAATGAGCCTTACGGATTTGTAAACTCTAATAAAAGCATTTTTGAGAATAGTTTAGGAGCAAGAGTAATAATTTTAAAGGATAAAGGACATTTCTCAGAAGATACAGGAGTAACTGAACTTCCTGAAATCTTAAAATTCATAAAATGAAATACAAGATATTCCTCTTGATTTTTGTTATCGGACTAATAAGCTCATTAATTCTTACAACAGATAATCTTACAGGAATATGCAAGCCAGGTCAGGGCTGTTCAATAATCAATGGCTCTGCTTATGGCTCATTATTTGGTGTAAAAAATTCAGTGTATGGTGTTTTTATTTTCTCTTTTATGATTCTGCTGACTTTGTTTCACATAAATAATCCAAGCAAGCACACTAGAAATATCATACATTTAGCAGTCATAGTAGGTTCCATAATCTCCTTGTATTTTCTGATTCTTCAGGCTTTTGTAATAAAAGCTCTCTGTGAATTTTGCTTACTGATAGATTTCGGGCTTCTTATTGCGCTTGTTTTTCTAATTTATTTATGGGACCATTAGATAAAAACTAAACAAAATGGCAAATGAAAAAATTATTCAGCAGGGTGCAGAAGCGCTTATTTTACTTAATAACAATGAGGTGATAAAAAAGAGAATAAAAAAATCTTACAGGCTTCCTGAAATTGATGAGGAAATAAGAAAATTAAGAACAAGATCTGAAGCAAAATTAATTGAAAAAGCAGGAAAAGTTGCAAGCATACCAAAAATTAAGAAAGTTGATGAAAAAACAAAAGAAATAACAATGGAATTTATCAATGGAAAAAAACTTTCAGACAACCTTGATAGTTTTCTTCTTGGAAAACAAAAAGAAATCTGCAAAAAGATTGGAGAAAACATTGCAAAGTTTCATGATGCAGATATAATTCACGGGGATTTGACAACAAGTAACATGATTTTGAAAGACAATGAAGTTTTTTTTATTGATTTTGGCCTTGGATTCCACAGCCACAAAACAGAAGACAAGGCGGTCGACATTCATCTTCTAAAACAAGCACTGGAAGCAAGGCATTTCATGTATTGGAAAGAACTATTTGATTCTGTTTTGCATGGATACTCTGAATCAAAAAGCTCAAAATTAGTTCTGCAACAGCTTAAGAAAGTTGAGTCTCGTGGTCGTTACAAGGATTCTTACTGATTAATCAAAACCCTTATAAATTAATGCTTTGTTTTCTGGCTATAGCCATAAGCTGGTCAAGTTTTAACAGCTTTGTGGAAAGATTTACAAAGTAAATCTTTGTTCAATCTCTGATTGAACCTTTTTCGGAAAAAAAGCCCTGTAGTATAGCGGTCAAGTATGAAGGCCTTTGGCGCCTTAGACCCAGGTTCGAATCCTGGCAGGGCTATTTTTATTTAAAGAATCCTTCATAAAATATTTCCCTGTTTATATCTTGTTTTGCAGGAACAATTGTCCTAAAAAAATTCATAAAACTTCTTCCAGAATATTTCTCTCCTACAAGCATTGCGGCAAATTTCATTACTTCTTCGCTCCCCTCTGAAAAAGGATTATGAATTGTGAATGGTTCCATAAAAGAAAGAGATTTTAGCACATTAGTATCATAAGGTACGACTGCAAGTATGGGCATTTCTAAAGTATTTTCGATTGTTTTTAATGGAAGCTCAAATTTTTTTTTATGAACCTTGTTAAGTATTATTCCAGAAATAGGAGTTCCCCTCTGTTTTGCAATCTTTGCAGCTTTAAGACTTGTGCTCATGGTCGGATGATCTGGTGTTGAAACAACAAAGATCTCATCAGATGCAAGCATCACTGCAAGGGTTTCATCATTTAAAGCTGGCGAAGAGTCAATAACAATAACATCATATTTTCTTTTTATCTCTCTTAAGTTGTTTTTTAGCAAAAAGGGGTTTACTTTTGCATTTGTAAACAAAGATGCGGGAAGGATGTCAAAACCAGGATAAGGGTGTATTGCTTCCTTTACTCCTGCTTCCTTATTTAGAACATCATGAACTGTCGTTTTTGGATCAATTATATTAAGGTGAAGCCCCAAATTGGGCATTGAAAGATTACCATCTACGATAAGAACTTTTTTTCCAAGTCTGAAAAATGCCCCAGCAAGTGCTGTAACCATTGTTGTCTTGCCAACACCTCCTTTAAGGCTTACAATGCCTATGGTTTTACCCATAAGGCAGATAAGTTTTTTGTATTTAAATATCTTTTACATTCATGCACAATTTTTACTTTTGAATATACAAAAAACTTTAAAAACGAACTTCTTCATCTAATCAGATGCCAAAAGAAAAAGCAGAGAAATCTGAGAAAAAAGAATCTGAATCTGTCAAAAATGAGTCTCCTGAAACAGGAAAGGAAGAAAAAAAGGAATTAACAGAGAAAGAATATGGGGAAAAAATTGTTGAACTTGCGAAAAAAGGCCTGACAGCTGAAAAAATAGGCGAGGCTTTAAGGCATGAAGGGATTCATCCTAAAGAGCACGGAAAAATATCAAGAATTCTCAAGGAAAAGGAGATTTACCAGCAGCCGGATGTGAAGAATATAAGGGAAAAGCTGGAAAGGATTACAAAACACAGGGAAAGGAATGCTCAAGACAAAAGAGCAATGAGGGAAAGGGAAAGAATATTCTCCCTTCTTAGAAAGCAGGAACATTATCACAATTTTGCTTAAATAGTGGCAAATTTTATTTTTAAAATGGAAAAAAGGGGTAATAATGAATTTGATGAAAGCATGAATAATGCTGTTGAAAAACTTCTTGCAATTCCAAAAAACAGGGAAGTTCTTGTTGTAAGCCACTTTGATACGGATGGTATTTCTTCTGCAGCAATAATGGTCCAGGCAATGAAAAGGATGGACAGAAAATTTTCAGTCAGAATTTTAAAAAGACTTGAAAAGGAGTTTGTATTTGGTTTGGAAAAAAACAAGCCGGTTATTTTTCTTGACCTTGCATCGGGAATGCTCAATTACATAAAAGAAGCTGGAATTAAGGAAGTTTTCATCATAGACCATCATGAAATTGTGCAGGAAATTCCTGAAAATGTAACAATGGTGAATCCTATTCTTTATGGAAAGGAGAATATAAGCTCATCCGGCCTTGTTTATCTTTTTTGCAAAAAAATCGGCAATGAGAACAGGGAGCTTGCAAAACTCGCTGTCCTTGGAATGATTGGCGACTTGATGGAAGCAAACATTGACAAGCTCAACAACGGAATTCTTGAAGATGGTGAAATAAAAAGGAGGCGCGGATTACTAATTTATCCTTACACTCGCCCTGTAAATAAGGTTCTTGAATATAATTCAGACCCATATATTCCTGGAATTACAGGAAATCCTGACGGCATAAAGGAATTGCTTCGCCATTCTGGAATCGAGCCCGTTAATGGGAAATATAAAAGTCTCATTGATTTAAATGAGGATGAAATGAAAAAGCTTGTTACTTCAATAATGCTAAGAAATCCAAATACAAAAAACAAAGAGCTTGTGGGAGATATTTTTCTGTTAAAATTTTTCAACAAGCTAGAAGACGCAAGAGAATTAAGTGCAATGATAAATGCATGCTCAAGGCTTGACGAGCCAGAAATTGCTCTCCAGTTTTGCATGGAAGTTCCAGGAGCAAGAAAAAAAGCAGAAGCAATACATGCAAAATACAAGCAACACTTAATCGCTGGGCTTGATTTTGTTAAGAATCCCTCTGGTAAAGTTGAGAAAATACAGGGAAAGGGATTTTTGATAATAAATGCAAGAGACAGTGTAAAAGACACAATCATTGGGACAATAGCAAGTATACTTTCCAATTCCTCCCTGTATGAAGAGGGAACAGTGATTGTAACAATGGCTTATTACGAGGACAAGATAAAGGTCTCTGCGCGTGGTGTTGGGAGAAAGGGAAGAAATGTCCGGGAAATTCTTGATACAATCATTAAGAAAACTGGTGGTGAAGTCGGAGGGCATGAGTTTGCAGCTGGTTGCATTGTAAGCCAAAGCAAAGAATCAGAATTCATAAACGCCTTAAAGGAAAGTTGCGAGATAGAATTGGTTAAGATTTAATTGTTCTGCAACACCATTATAATTAAAAAATATAATTTTATGCTTCTTTTATGCCAAGAGTAGAAGATATCGCACTTTTTGATATGGATGGAACTTTATGCGGTTATGATGAAGCATTATTAAGAAAATTAGAAGAACTAAGATCTACGGGTGAACCTGTTTGGGATATGCCTGTAACAGATGATGCACCAGGATATATAAGAAAAAGGGCAGATATGATAAGAAGATCTGAAGAATGGTGGGAAAGCTTACCTAAATTCCAGTTGGGATGGGATGTACTTGAAATTGCAAGAGAGTTAGGTTATAAAATTATGATATTAACACAGGGTCCTAGAAGCAATCCATATGCTTGGTCAGGCAAGAAGAAATGGATTGACAAAAATCTTGGACAGAACGTTGATTTGACAATTACCAGAGATAAAGGATTAGTATATGGAAGAGTTTTAGTTGATGATTTCCCAAAATACATTGAAAGATGGCTTACCTGGAGGGGCAGAGCAAGGGTAATAATGCCAGCAAACAAGTCTAATGCTAACTTTACTCACCCTCAGGTCATAAGGTATGATGGTTCAAATTTAGATGAAGTAAGAAAAGTAATGAAAAAGTTAAGAAGATTATAATTTTACATAACCTTTAAAACTCCCTTATTTTTACATAAATCATGGCATTGGAAGTTGGAGATACTGTACTTTGCACAGTAGACAGGATAGTCGGCACTACTGTTTTTGTCACAATAGAAGACAACGGTGAAGGTTCTATAGTTTTCAGCGAGATTGCTCCTGGAAGAATAAGAAACATAAGAGATTATGTTGTTCCTAAAAAAAAGATTGTATGTAAGATTCTCAGGATTTCTGGCGACAGAATTGACCTTTCATTGAGGCGTGTTTCGCAGAAAGAGCAAAAAGAATTAAGGGAAAAAGACAAGCTTGAAAAAAGTTATGAAAGCATAATAAGAAGTGCGATAGGAAACAGGGCAGATAATGTTCTGGATGAAATAACAAAAAAGGAAAAAGTTTTTGATTTTCTTCAGGAAGCAAAAACAAATCCAAAAGAGCTTGAGAAATTGGTTGGTTCTGAAGATGCAAGAAAAATACTTGAAATAATAAACTCCCAGCAAAAGCAGAAAAAGGGTGTTGTAAAAAAAGAGATAATTCTTAGAAGCACGGCGCCTAAAGGTGTTGAAATCATAAAAGAAATTTTGGGAAAAATAGAAGGCACGGAAATAAAGTACCTTTCTGCTGGAAAGTATTCCTTAAAAAGAGAAGACCACGACATAAAGGAAGCTGACCAAAAACTAAGGGAAATTCTTGAAACAATTGAAAAAAAGAGTAAGTCAAAAGATATATTTTTTAGTATTACAAAGAAGTAAATAACTACTATTTATTTTAATTTCACACTTGTGTGCAATTGAACAATGATCCACAAACCTTAAAAAGATAAATTTTTTTTGAAGAATATGAAAAAAGAAAAGGAAATAAATAATTTTCAGGTTATTGTTCTAGGAATAATATTTGATCCTAAGGAAAGAAAAATACTTGTGGGTAAAAGGGAAAATGATCCATATATACCCGGCTTAAAATGGGTTTTTCCGGGAGGGAGGCTTACTGCAGATGGGGAAATAAACAAAGCTCTAAAGGACAGGATTCGGGCACAAACGGGCTTGGAAGTCAAAAATCTTGGGGCTGTATTTTCAAAGACCTATGAGGAAAAAAGGAATTTTCTTGCTATCTACTTTTTATGCGAGGCAATAAAGGGAAAGCCAAAAGCAGGCGAGAAGATTAAAGAGCTTAAATGGGTAAAGGCAAATGAACTGGAAGATCTTTTCTCTACATCATTCCATCCAAGACTTAAGGAGTACCTTATTCACATAGCTGCCTGATTAGCCATCTAAAATGAAACTTAAAAAGTGTAAAACCTGCAATTCTTACACTTTAAAAGATGTTTGCGACAAATGCAAAAACAAGACATTTGATGCGCATTATAAATTTGTTAAAGTAAAAGAAAAGCATATATTTGGGAATAATTAATATTATAAACAATTTTTTTCAAATGATTTTATGGGAATAGTTAAATTAAAATATTTTAGAGATTTTTCATCAAAAACAGAGTATGTTGATGATTCTCATCATGGAAGTCCTGATTGGGTTCCATACCAAACTCTGGGTACAAAAGATAGACAATTAAGAGAAATATGCTTTGAAAATTTTGCATTAGATGAAAGAATGGTTAGATATGATTCTCATTTAGATATCAATGAAAAGATAGGACTCGGCTCTGATGAAAATTGCCAGTATAAATTTGAAATAAATGGGGGACCGATGTCAGAAAGTAAAGATGGGAAAAAGAGAGTAGATTATACTGTTGTAGTAAAAATTGTAAAATCTGGGGGCAGAAGTGCCATTAAAAAAACTTGCGATTTAGAAAAATTTCTCATCAGTGAAGGGTTTAAAATAAAAAATCGTAAATCATTTAAGAGTTAATGTTGAGTTTTGGGCGTTAAAATATTTCTTAAATTAAAGTTTCTTGTTTCTCTTCAATCAAAGCCTTTCCGTATTCCCCATCATAACCTGGAGCAACTTTTATTTTTGCTTCCCTATTCAGCAAAATTAATTCAACTAGTTTTGTATCAACATTTTTCCCCAGAAGGCTTTCTTTGGAAACTCTAAGCAAAATGTTAAGCTCATTCCCGAATTTTTTTATAAGTTCATTGTAAGCAACCCACGTTTTCGGGCTTTCAAGCCTTGAGTCATTCCAAAGGACAATAACCTCATGCAAAGGGAGCAGTTTATAAAATGGTTTTGAGCTTTTCCCCCTGTGTCCTGCAGGAAACTTAGCAACTTCTTCGACCCTGTTGTCAACTCCAATAATCAACGGCTTTTTGCACACAGGACAAATTCCGTTAAGTTTCTTGGTTTCCTCAGGAGAGCATGAAAAATTGCAGAGCCTGTGACCGTCCCAGTGATATTTCCCATATTCAGGGGGCGTTTCAATTGTTGCTTTTAGTCCTTCTCCAGTCCTTATTGCTTTCATTATATTGTCATATGACAGTTCAGGAATGTCAAATATGGTTGCTTCTCTTCCAATTCTCCATGGCCAGAAACTATGTGCATCGGAAAAACTTACAACATTTATTCCTTTTGAAACTTCATCAAATCTCCATAGCATAGCAGGGTCAGCACTCATTCCTGATTCAATTGCGTAAACTTTGTCTGTCTGGTCCAAAAAGCATTCTTTCAGGCTGTCAAATCCGCTCTTGCTGCCAAACAATCCGAACCAAGGAGTCATGCAGTGTGCGGGAATTATTTCAATCTTGTCATTTATTTTTTTCATTTCAAAAACAAGGTCCCTTGCAGTCATCCCAAATATTGGCCTTCCGTCATAATCCAAACGGCCTTTGCTTCCCAAAAATGCAGTTATCTCATCTGCAGTTTTTCGGTTAGGCGCGAAAATAAGCAGATGAATTGCCCTTCTTTTATCATTTTGTTTATACATAAGACTAACTTCTGTCTGCCAAAGAAAGGGGAAGCCGCTAGCAGTTCTCAAAATTCCCTTGTCATCTTCTGTAAGCTTTTCATCAATCTCTTTTCTTCTTAAAGGATGCTGAAAATCCCCGACACCAAGCAGGTTCAGGCCTTTCATTCGTGCATATTTCTCAAGATTTTCTAGAGTAATATCCTTGCTTGTAGCTCTTGCATATTTTGAATGAATCTGCAAATCAGCAATTATTTCCATTTTTAGGAAAGCAGTTGGGAGTTTTTAATAATTTATATAAAGCAATGGTTAAAATTTCCCTGGAAATAGCAATAATTTTATAATCAGGTATTTTAGTTAATAAATATAGTTTCCAAGGCCCCTATAGTTCAACGGATAGAACACCTCGTTGCGGTCGAGGCAATCGGAGTTCGAATCTTCGTGGGGGCGTTTCAATTGATTTTATATCTTAAAGTAAATGTAAGAGAATGCTGCAGCAACAACCAAAAATAGGCAATAATTTAAAATGGCTTTGTTTACACCTATTTTTGGTGTAAAATAAGTTATAAAAATTATGTAAGGCATCCATGATACAATTGTTCCAATCAAAACGAATTTGGCATGGTCTGCAATTTCCTGGACGATTCATTTAGAGTTTCCAGTAATGAGGTAAGCAAACCCAGTAAATGCAGGGGCAATTAAGGCAATCCTTGAAATCAAGATCAGTCCTGATTCTTCAAACCCCGCAATTGCAGTTGTTTTCAAATCACCAGTAACAAAATAAAGGATATTCTTATACAAAGTATTTGTTAAAGTAGCATAAAAAAACCAGTTTATAAAATTTTATAAAGATGAAATTCTTAGATAAGTTATGATAAAGATACTTAAGGAATTCAAGGAATTTCTTGAAGAATACAAAGTTATGGGAATAGCTGTTGGGATAGTTATGGGACTGGCTACTGTAGCATTGGTCAATTCATTAGTAGCTAATTTAGTCATGCCAATAATAACTTTCTTTATTCCGGGAGGAACATGGCAAACAGCAACATTAAGGCTCGGAACAATAGTAATCGGCTGGGGAGCATTGCTTGGTGCAATAATTAATTTCATTATAATTGCATTTGTAATTTTTCTGATTGCAAAATATGCTTTCAAGGAAGAAAAGGTCAGTAAAAAATAAATATTTTAGTAACTAGAATAATCAGCTTTCTTCCTTATTTCATCTAATCTTTCTCGATACATCTCAATTTCATCAATCAACCTTAATACAACAGCAGAAATTCTATTGTCAAAGTCAAGGCAAGAATAACTGTGAGCATGCATCTCATCACAGTTAGTTCTAACTGTCTTAGTTGTTATTGGATCCAAATCAAACTGGGATTTTATTTGGATTAATGCTTCATTACCTAAAATTTCCAGGTCTAAAAATTTCTTTCTGAATTCAAAAAAATGTTGGGCACTTATTTCTTCCAAAGGTAATTTATCATCTATCATTTTTTTATTCTTCTGTTTTCCCGTCAACAATACCTGCATCGCTCACAAAGAAAATGCATTCATTGTCGGGAAGATTTGGTGAATCAATAAGTTTTGCAACCCTTGAATCTTTTTTTCCTCTTCTCAGATAAACCCGGTAAGTTGAAGCATGGCCCACAATATGCCCTCCGATAGCGGTTGTTGGATCTCCAAACATTTGTGCGGGATTTGCCATGACCTGGTTTGTTACATAAACTGCAAGATTGTAAGTCTCTGCAAGCTTCATCAAATTGTGAATGTATCTGTTAAGTTTCTGCTGCCTGTCTGCTAGTTGTCCTCTTCCTGTAAATTCAGCGCGAAAATGGGCTGTCAAAGAGTCTACAATAAGCAGTTTTATTGGCTCTCCTGCCTTTATCATTTCTGAGATTTTGTCCAATAAAAGAATCTGATGGTCTGAATTAAATGCACGTGCAACAAAAATGTTCTTTAAAACTTGTTCGGGATTCAATCCTCTTTTTTCCGCAATCTGCTTTATTCTTGAAGGCCTGAATGTTCCTTCTGTATCTATGAACACGCATTTTCCGTTTGCTCCTCCATTTTCAACAGGCAATTGAACATTGACGCTGATAGTTGATCCAACCTGGGTCTTTCCTGAGCCAAAAGCACCAAATGCCTCTGTTATTGCTCTTGATTCAATTCCTCTTCCTCCTAAAAGTTCATCAAAGCTTTTGCTTCCTGTACTTATATAGCTTATATTCTCCCTTTTTTTTGCATATTCTGTCCCTTCAACAAATCCTAAGTCAAGCATTTTTCTTGCAGCCTGGATGATTTTACGGGCAACAGCGGGGCTTACTCCGGAAATCTCTGAAAGATCTGTAGGAGTCATTACAGCTATTGACATTAGGTCATAAATGCCTGCAGATTCAAGTTTTGCAGCAACAGCAGGCCCAACGCCTGGTAAATCCGTAAGCTTGGCCTCTTTATTCTCCCCAGAAACAGCATCTTTTATTATATCAGTTTCTCCTGATTTTGTGGCCATAACCACCAAAGAAATGAGTTGTTTATAAAGATTATTTCAATATCAGATATATCTTGCAATAGCCAGTAAAATTTTAGTTCTTCTCAAGCTCCATTATAAGCTCATCTGGATTGACCTCTTTTATGTCATCAACTATCATCTCATGGTTGTTGAAAAAGGCGTTATTTCGTACATTTCCTGTAAAAACCATTTCTTTTCCAATAATATTCCCCTTCTCTGCTGAAAATTTGTCAGTATCATCCAATTGGGAGAAACCAAGCTTTGATAATGCCTCATTGAATAAAACAGCCCTTACGGAATCTGTTCCATCATCTATCACAATGCTTGAAACAGCTCTTTTTTCAGGAATGACTTTTCCATGCTTCTCGCATATAAAGACCTCTCCTTCCTGTGTTACTTTTTTGCTGCATTCAGGGCACACATTGAAAAACCTTGGCTCAAAAACCTGCAAAACAAAAGCTCTCAAATCGGTATTTTCACCTGGTTTTAAATCAATTATATTTTTATGCCTGAAGACTTTTTCTGTTTTGGCATTTTCAATAACTTCCGCACTTGGCTTAAGCTGTGAAAAACTTCCAAGATGTATTTCATTGTCACGCATGCTCCCATTCGTAATCTCAATAACAGTGTCAACTCCGATTTTTCCTGTTTCAATAAGTAATATAAGATTTGTGTCCCAAAGAACAACTTTTATGTTTGAGGTTTCGTCTGCAATCCAGAAATTAACAACCTTGCTCGCTTCCCCTTTCTTTGTTGTAAATGTTCTTACAGGAGAAATATTCATGACTTTCCCAATTGTATTAACTTTTCTCATTCCGGGAAGAAGCTCGTTAATTTTCAGTTTTTCATTTTCAAAAGAAATTCCCAGTTCTGCAGCAACAACCTGTGCAGCGCCTTCCATGCTTATCAATCCGGAAAGTTTTGCTTTTTTTGCCTCAATTCTCCGTTCAATTTCTGCTTTTTCCAAGCCTGAAGATCTTGAGATTTTTTCAAGAATTCTTTCATAATTTCCATTCCCTTGAACCATATCAGCGAAAAATAGCCAAGGTTTTTAAGTATTATGATATTTTTATGTTAGTTAAAATAGGCTACAATTACATTTATAAACAAATCCAATTAGACTAAAACATGAGTGTTATAGCTGTTAAAATAAAGGTAATGCCTGACTCTCCAGACACAAATATTGATGAAATAAAGGTAAATGTGGAAAAAATTCTGGGGGCGCAAAACATTCAAAATCCCAATTTTGAAATACAACCGATTGCGTTCGGATTGAAAGCATGGATAATTTTGTTTGGATGGCCTGAAGACAAAGAGCTTGATGACTTGGAAGAGGAATTGAGGAAAATTCCCAATGTAAGCTCTGTTCAGGTTGTTGACATAAGAAGGGCGATAGGATAAAGGTTAAAAGATAAAAATTAATATCTAATTCCAGTTGTTTGCCGAAGTATTTTCTCTTCTTTGTGTTCTTTAAAAAAGTAGTGGGTAGCAGAAAGCCACATACACAAATCTGCGAATAAGCTTAGTGCAGGTGTCTGGCCAATATAAAGACCTAAGGCAATATGTGTATAAAATACTCCAAGAATATTATAGGCTAGTGCGACTATCCCCATAACATAATACCAGGCTCCAAGTGATGGCATGCTCAATAGAGAGAGTTTAAAAATATTTCTGTATTAAATGATTAATGCTGACAGAAGAACAGGTAGAATCAATAAAGCAAAGGTTGGTTGAGCAGATAGAGCGCTCTTTTCCAGAAGACAGAAAAGAATTCGCAATATCCCAGATTCAAGGCATGGACTCAGAGCAACTTGAGGCTTTTCTGGTAAAAAATAATCTTTTGAAGCAAAGAGGGGGTGATATTAAAGAAACTGCGTCCTCGACAGAATGTGTTTTTTGTTCAATTGTTTTGGGGGATATAGAGTCCTATAAAATATCTGAAAATTCTAAGGCAATTGCAGTGCTTGAGATAAATCCTTTTTCACGTGGGCATGTGATAATCATTCCAAAAGAGCATATAGCATCTGATAAAAATTTGTCTCCACAAGTTATGAACTTGGCAAAAAAAGTTTCTTCTCTGATAAAAACAAGATTAAAGCCGGAAAGTGTTGATCTCTCTTACTCAAATATCTTCGGCCATGAAATAATAAATGTAATCCCTGTATACCATGGGAAAAAGTCAACTGAAAGGAAGCCTGCAGAAAAAGAAGAACTTGAAGAGCTGCAAAAAGTGCTTAGGAAGAAATCATTTTCAGAGAAAAAAGAAAAAAGTGTAGATAAAAAGCCTGAAGGGGAGAAGCTGCATAAAAAAAATGTAGGGGAAATGAAAAAAATCTGGCTACCAAAAAGAATACCTTAATCCAATATACCAAAAATAAAAGAAGACAAGGTAGCTTATGAAGAAAACAGGCGTGAAAAAAACTCCTGCCCTGATCCTGACTCTCCCATTCTTGCGTTTTTTTCTGAGCAAATTTATTTCTCTCATGTTCAATCCATCCCATGTTGCCTTTATTGTTTTGGAGCCAATTTTAATATTATGATAAAGCCAGTCCCCCTCTTTAAGCGCAGAAACTGAAACATTCTTTATCATTGAAATTTCGTCGACACTTTTAGCATAAATGTAAAGATAAGGCAGGATAAAAGTCAGTATTCCCAGGTACAAAAATAATCCGTCTAAATAGCTTAAAATGATAAGTATTATGCTAAGAACTAAAAAAGAAATAATTATTTTTCTATTTTCTTTGAATTGATTCTTAAACTCTTTTCCAAATTTCTTTCTGTTTTTTATGCCAAGGCTCACGCTGACAGTTATGCTATAAAGAGCTCCTGCAAAAAGGAAGACAAGAAGGAACATGACAAAATTTCCAAAGTTTACTGAAAAAACATCAGAAAGGGGGATTAGGGGACCAAGGGCAATAAGAAGTTTTGCATCTCCTCCTGCAAACATTCTTCCGTAATAAAACAAATTTCCCAGAACAGAGAAGATTACAAGCCCTATAAGGCCCTGATAAAAAAAGCTGAAATTGCCTGCAGAAAAAAGGGAATAAAAGAACCTGAATCCAAGAACAAAGATTATAAGAGAAAAATTAAGCCAGTTTGCTATTTCCTTTGTTCTTACATCCTGAACAGTTGCAAAAATAATCCAAAAAAGACCCAGTATAAAAAGGAAGATTATTTCTATCATAAGAGGATATTGTAATTCTAATTTATAAAATGCACGAGTAAAATTTATTCATTCGGCTTTATATTAAAATTCTTCATTATTTCTTTTCCATTGACCTATGCCCACCGCCTTTTCTGTAAGGATGCTTTCTGTTTTCCTTTTTCTTGCTCTTTCTTTTGTTCCTTCTTTCAGAAAATCCATAATCCATTACACTTTAAGAGGAAGTTTCTTTAAAAATATTTCAGATAAGAATTAAGAACTGCAGGTTATTGTGTCACATACACCTATTCCATACTTCTGATAGTTGGGATTAGTTGCAAAGAATGTACAATTTCCTACAACTTGGCCATTAGAAGGATTTCCAGGCAGGTCAGATGCTTTCAAAGTTCTTGGTAAAGAGCAGTAATCATACTGATTTCCTGTGGCGCATGCAGAACTGCATGTTGTTTGTATGTTTTGCACGTTGTTTGTTGAAAAGAATGGAAGAAGCTTGTCCCAGCCTATTGTAAAGCCAAGAATAAGAACAACAAGCACAATTATTCCAATGACAATCATAATAATTGCATTGGTGCTAAGCTCCTGGCCCCTTTTGCTTTCCATATTTAATTTAGGTTTATTTTGTTTAAAAATGTTATTGTCAAGGGAGGTTGTATCTTACAGATATAGAGCTCCAATTGTAATAAAGATATCTTTTTCCCTGAGTGTCTGTTTTTACTCCAACAAAAGAGTCTGCCTGGTCTCTGCTAACACCTACATTTTGATAAAAGTCTATTTTCTCTTTTGCAAGACTTATTTCTTTTATTATCCTTATATCAAAATTCTTATTTACATGATATGATGCGAAAAAAAAGCTTGCGATAGTAAGGATGCATATCAAAACAACACCAAGTACAAGAATTGTCACCGGTATATCTCCTTTTTTATTATTAATCAGTTTTGTCATTTTACGTTTGAAGAGGATGAAACTACAAGACTGACTGACTCATTTTCATTTATTTTTATTAGTTCATAAAATTGAAGATTATTTGAAGTAATGCCAAAATCTTGAGGTCCAAAATACTTGTTTTCCACCCCTATCCCATTTGGATTTTGAGATGATATTTTTATTGCACCAAGCCACACAAGAGGGGAATTTATACCTGACCCCTGATAGGTCTTAATTTTTTCTTGACCATTGAATAAGTCAAGGGAAAGATTGCCATCGAAATCATTAAGATTCTTGTCTTTTTCAATCTGGGAATAAACAGTCTGTCCTGATTCATTTTTTGTTAAAAGATATGAATAAAAAGATTTCGCAATAGGAAGGTCATAGCTCTGGCCAGAAGTGGGCATTGTAATCAGCTTTATTTTTCCCAAATAGTGGGATGCAATAAATATTGAAATAACAAGTATGACTATAATTATTATTGTTGCAAATACCCATGTCATTGTTTCCCCTATTTGCGCTTTCTTAGTTTTTCTTATTTTATTGTACATTTTTTTCGGTTTTTCTTACAACAGATGTTATTCTTACTACATACTGCTTACCACTTTTGTCTATAGTGTAAAACTCCCGTTGCAGGCAAAGTGGGTTTGTATTTCCTTTAGCTCCGCAAAAATCCTTCAGATCGGGATTTCCTGCAGAAGCTTCAAGCAGTGCATTCGAATTAGGATAAGAGTTAAAATCGTAAATGCTTATGTCCAAAAAATATTGGCCTTGCTGATTCCAGTTGTATGCATCTTCTGTATTAAAATTAAGATTGCATCTTGAAAGCAGGTTTTGTTGAAAATCAGAATTTAAAACTCCATCCCTTAAGTAACCTGCATAAGAAACGCAGTCTGCTGCTCTGTCTGCAAGTATTCCCGCTTCAATGCCCCTTATATCATAAGGCTTTCCGTAAAAAGAAGCTACCATATAAACTATGGCTGCTGCAACTAAAAAGAGGATAAAAAACCAGTACACTGAAAGTATTTTGTCTGCTCCTTTTTTATTTTTCATTTTATCCCCCAATTATAAAAACAAATCCGGTGTTTGTGTTATCCGGATGATAATTTGATTTTCCATCACCAAATTGGACATCATTGAAAAAAGAATAGCTATAACCACCATTGCCTCTCAGCTTTACAGTAACCACATTTTTATTTATTCTTACTATTGCTGCAGTGGCAATATTATTCCCTTTTGCGATGCCTATTGCATCCTGCATGTTTAGATGTATAGTCATTCCTGGTTGGGATTCATCAATTAGAAGGGCAATTTCCTTTGCGTATTTTTCCTCAAGAACAGCAGCACTTCCTGATTTTACAAAAATAAAAACCAAGAGAATAGAAATAAAAACAATGTTAAGGACAATAAAAATCACATTTTCAGTAAGGATATTCCCTTTAGAATTTTTTGGATGAAAATTATAGTTAAAAAAATTCCTCTTTTTTTGTCTTTTTCCTCTTATCATTTTAGGCTTTTGTCAAAAATTCATCGCATCCTATTGTGTTGTAATTTTGGGTTGTTTTTTCCATAATTGTTACAGGAATCTGGGTGCTTCCAAAAAATCCCCAAACAGGCTTTTTTGATATGCCAGTTAGGATAAAGTATTCTTTACTTGGGTCTATGTTATTATTGAGGTATCCTGATAAGTAAAATTTATTGAAATCTGTTAAATTACTTGTAGAATAAAGATATTGAAGGTAAGTCTGTGAATCTGTTTTTTTAGTGGTCCTTAAGTAATTGTAAAAATTCTCATAGGATATATTAGTGTTCTTTAAGCTTGTGTCAAAGTTCACAATTGAGCATAAGGCACATGCTTTATTTCCAGTAATTGTGCTGCTTGCATAATTAATTTGACCTTCCCCAAACTCATACCAGCATGCAGACATTTCATCTGCCAAAATTTTCATTACTTGTGTTTTATTTCCTTGTTGTACCTTCATTGTATTTGATGCGGAAAAGCTCTGACATTTTCCACCTCCGGAAATGCAAAGATAATCTGTCTTACAGTTCAAT
This sequence comes from Nanobdellota archaeon, assembly GCA_027334715.1. Classification (GTDB taxonomy): domain Archaea; phylum Nanobdellota; class Nanobdellia; order Pacearchaeales; family GW2011-AR1; genus ASMP01. The sequence continues at coordinate 27,263 of DAHWUG010000001.1, read as the reverse complement.
GACCCTGAAGTAATGCTCGACTGTCCTTTCAATACAACTGAATTATGACAAATCTCCTCGCTTGTTGTTCCACCAAGGTTCAACCTGAACAATAAAAAAAGGATTATGACAAAACTTACAATAAGGACAATAAGGATGACAATTTGCTGTGTTGTTAATTCCCCGTCTTTTCTTTTTATCATTTTCATTTTTACATTATTCCTATGTTTTTCAGGAGAAAATAAATTCCTAAAAGTGCGATAATCGCAAAAAAAATCCATATTACATATTTAATCATCTCATCTAGATCCATTTTTATTGTAAGCTTATTATTTTATTTTTTTGGTCAATGTTAACTGTGATAGGAGGATTGTTTATTTTGATCAAAGTTCCTTTTACCCCAAAACCAAGATTGTCCATGCAAGTTCCGCTACTGTCACAACTACTTGCACTGTCTGAGCTACATATGCAAATGCATGTTTGCAACCCTGTATTTTTGCATAAGTTTGGCATTTCTATGTTAGTTGATTTAAATGGTCCTATTCCTGATGTTACTGAATGGGGCCATATTGATATTAACCATCCTTTTGGATTGTAAATATCCACACTCTGGTTTGAGGAGTTTATTGCATTCATGATAAACGGCAAAGTTGATTTAGCTTGTTCTGATTGTGATGATGTCTTCGCAGAAAAATAAAGTGAAACAAGAAAATAGGCCAGGAATCCTATTGCAATCACGGCAATTACTATCTTCAGAGTTTCTTCTGCAAGAAGAAATCCATTTTTGTCCATTTTATTTCAGCAAGGACAAGATTAATCCTCCTGTTTGTCCTGCGTTGCCGCCAAGATTATTAAAAAAATCAAGAATATTGTTCTTGAAGATAAGATAAACTCCAACAATAACTGCTACAAAAACCAAAACCCCCAGAATAATTTTTATCAGCTGCTCTTCTGTTAGCATTTTATCCAAAAAGCCCCTTTAATTTATCAATAAGAGATGTTCCTTGGTTTTTAAGCACAAATATTGCTATCATAAGAATCACCAGAATTGCAATGGCTATTAGTAGCCAAGGTAAATAGTCAGAAACAATTCCTTTTTTTTCCTTTTTTCTCCTTTTTTCATGCATACCCGATAAAATTAACAATAGTTAATAAATGTTTTTTTCTTAAGTAGTTCCTAACTACTGACAACAACTATTGACACAAGAACAAATAAGACAATTATTGACAAAAATGCAGTTATTGCATAAAGAAGAATAGCACTTGTAAGATTTTTTCCCGTCTTGCTTGTTTTTTCAAGCTTGTCTTCTCCGGAATCAATCACAACAAGAGCGCGGGTTAAAATAAAAACAATCTCAATAAGATAAATTCCAATGATTACTTGCAGAAAATATGGGGGAATCATGTCAGAGACCTGAAATATGCTGACTATATTTGCCAAAGTTCCCAAGCTTGCTACTACACTTCCTCCAAGAGATTTTATTATGTCCATCTTGACTAAAATAGATGTTATCATGGCAGCAAGTCCAACAACAACTCCTGAAAGCAAGGGAGCAAGGAAAGACATGTTTGATTTCATGTCAGAAATAACTTCTGCCAAAAGGTCTTTAAGCCTTGCAGTTACTTTGTTCATGTTTTTTACATATTCTGAAATGCTCATTAAGCTCAAAGCTGCAATCTGCAGCCCTTTTTTGGAAGATTCAGCAAGTATTTTCATGCTTGTCGAAATTAAGTTAGATGGATAGTATATTACAGCGCCTCTTTTTGAGTCAAAAAGTGCTTTTTCAATACTCATGCCCATTTGCCTTATGTTGTAATTAACTCTGTTGAAGAAATCCTCTGTAATCAGACCTTTTGAAGCTTCTGCAACTTTACCAAATGCTATTTCGGGAGGTGTTCCATTTCCTATTGTATTTCCAAGCTGGAATAATGAATTATTAAATTCAGCTTCAAGCTGGTTTGTTTTCTTTCTTTCAACTATAAGCTCTTTTGTCTTCTCTTTATATACAATTGAAAAGAACAATGCAATGCTCAATGGGATCAATATGCTCAAAAGCAGGGCTCCTACGCCAAATGGCCCGACTAACCCCCCTGCATCGTTTGTCCTGAAGTCAAAGAAATTAGCATTTCCGCCCAGAATTCCAAGCCCAATCTGCGAAAAAGTAAAATCTTTTGGCATGCCAAATGCCTGAGGTAAGGGAGTGAACTGGAAAATGAAGGGCAATAATCCAATTAATAAAAAGGGGAAAGCAATGAAAAATGCCTTGAAATAAGGCTTTTTGTTTTTGTATTTATAATATAATGGATTTTTCTCAAGAAGGCTTGAATCTCCGTTTCCGCCCGGCCTTAAAAATAAAACTTTATCTGTCAGATAAAGAACTAAAAATGGAATTATCAAATCAAAAAGGATAAAAACATGAACCCATGTCAGCATTCCACCTAACATTGCAGAAGCCAGGGGCAAAAGAGCTAAACCAAGAGTTGGCAAAACAACTCCTAGCATGTAAACATTTGTCAAGGGATTTTTTACCTCATAAGTAAATTTAAGCATTTTTTCATAAACCCCATCAAGAACAACACTCAATGATTTCTCCAATGTCTGAATTCTCATTGCATCATCTGGCTCAAACAGGCTGTTCTCTATAAGATGAAATGATTCTATGAACTCAATTGAGTAGTCTCTCCATGTTTCAAGATAATTGTCAAGACTGTCTTTTATTGTTGCAAATTTTCCGATTTGAACATCATAAAAAATTTTCTTGAAGTCAAGGGCAAGAGGATATTCAAGATGATCTGATGCAAATGCAACAGCTCTTTCAAGGTTTGATGTATGCCTCATGTAAACAACTATGTAAAGTATTGCAGGAACCATTTGGCTGCTTGCTTTCAGTCTCCAGGAATTTGCAAGTCTTGCAGGATATCCGCTTACAAAATAAAACACAAAAAAACAGAACATCATAACAAGCAAGAAAAATAAAATTGGGAAAGAGCCGGATATGAGAAACCATGCGACAGAAATCAAAACTCCAAGAAAAAGAACGCTTAGGAAAGCCATAGCACTAAGGGTGACTGACTGCTGAGGTTCAATGTCAAGATGTGCAATGTTAAGATTTCTTTTGACAACTACAGAATCTTTTTCGGAAATTTTCAGTTTGATTATGTTTCCAAGGCTTTTTGCCCAGCGCTCATATCTTGAAATCTCGGGAGACATTTCTTTCTTGAATTTTACATATTCCTGAGTGTAATCAACATCCCTTTCTTCATAAGTGTCCAGCTGACTCTCTATCTTTCCTTTGTATTTTTCAATAATTTCATCTATATCTTTTGGAGGGGGCATTTTTCACCACTTTTTATCAATGATATCTATAATTAAAAACAATTAATAAATCTTTAGAAGTTTATAGTTTTCTTTCCGTAAAATACTGAATAATTCATATGTTCAAAAATTTCTTTCTCTTCTTTAAAATAAGCTTTTTTTAGCCATGTTAATTGGTTTCGAACAGAGCTTGGCAAGTCTTCTTCAAGGTAATTATCAAACCAATATTGCCCTTCTTTTTTCCCTAAATTTTTTATTAAAAAATGTTTCCATTTACTTTCATTTTTTGCTGTTTCTTTTTTGGAATCAAATTTTACGATGTCAGCTATAATAAATATTCCATTCCACTTTAATAAATCAAAAACTTTAGAAAATAATATCTGTTTTTGTTTGGAATTTAGGTGATGTATGCATAATACAGAAACAGCAGTATCATACTTCCCCTGTAAACTAAGCTTTGCTACATCTTGTTCTATAAAACTCAGCCTAGAAAGATAATTTCTAAGTCTTTGCTTGCCTTGTTTAATCATGTTTTTAGAAATATCCACACCATCAATTTTAGCATTTGGAAATTTTAAAAAAATTTCCAAAGAAGTTTTTCCGGTTCCAATACCTAAGTCAAGAACTTTAATTTTTATACCTTTATTAAAACGCAAGTTTTTTAGTATTAAGCTATGCATTCTTTCATAATTAGGAATGAGCTTTTTTATTAATTTGTCATAACCTTTGTATTTAATATCAAAATGCTCTTTGACTAATTCAGAATGTTGGCCTTTCATTTTAGATTTTCTTCCCTTTAACTTTTTGATTTAGCCATTTCTGCCAATCTGAAAAAACCCTTTCTCCCAAAGGCAGTCCAATTTCCTCTCTGATTTCATCTGAAATTCTGTGAAATGCATGATTTGCTTCTGTGTTAAAGCCAGCTTCCAAAATTTTATAATTTTTTGTTTTTTCTGCAACATCAACTATCTCCTGCTTGATTTTTGCCCTCAAAAGAATATTGTCATAAACAGCATCCCAGTTTCCAGCCCATCCTTTAACATTTGAGGCAATGTCCTTGACAATTTCGCTGTCGCCGTTTATCAAGTCCTCTGTCGGCTCCAGCTCGTCTTTTTCTACATTGTATTTAAGTAAATCAACAAATCCTTTTTCATCAAGAGGGTCTTTGTTCCATTCTTTTCTTACTTCAGAAAGTTGCACAAGCCTCTTGAACTGGTGCAAACCATCAGGAGTTTTTATCGGATTTGCAACAGCTATTATATCTGTTGCCTTAAAGCTAGTTGTTGGAACATTAAGGTCATTTACAACCCTGTCAAAAACAGCATAGGGACTTGCACCGTGAATTGTACCTGCGACAACATTTGCCAAAGCACCTACACGCATTGCTTCATAAAGTGCTTGTGCTTCCAAACTCCTTACTTCTCCAATTATCAGACAGCTGTCCCCAAGTCTTAGACTTGTCCTGATTCCATCATCTGCAGAAACTTCTGTTGTTGTTTTTAACAATGCGCTTCTTACTTTCATTCTCAAGATATCATATTTCAAGTCTTTTAGTGATTCAACAGGAAGTTCCAGAGAATCCTCAATTACAATAATCCTATATTTTGGTATTATCTCCAACATTAAACTGCCAAGTATACTTGTTTTTCCGCTGCTCCTCGTTCCTGCAATAAGCATTGTCCTTGAACCGTCAATTAAAAAGCTCATAAGACCTGCTGTAAAAGAGTTCATCATCTTGTTTTGAACAAAAAGAGGAAGTGTCCATGGTTCTTCTCTGTGACGTCTTATTGCATAAGCCAGTCCATCAGGGCTCAATGGCCTCTGTATTATTGCAATTCTTGCCCTTATCTTCCCTATCTCAAGCTGGGTGTCAAGTATTGGATTTGCCTCGTCTAAGGGCCTTCCTGAAACAAGCCTAAACTTTGCAGCCCATGAGTCAGTATCTTCCTGGCTTGGCAAAATGTTTGAAATGCATTCATCATAATCCTGATGCCTTACAAAAATAGGAGTCATTGAAATCGGCGCATTTAATGAGATATCCTGCAATTTCTTATCCTGAAGCAAAACCTCAATCAATCCGAATCCAATTGTATGCCTGACAAGAATTGTTGCAAGCTTGTTCAAGTCAGAATAATTTACATTTATTTTCTTGCTTTGACTTAAGTCCTGAAGCAGATCTTTTGAGATATTGAAAAAAACCTGCCTTGTCCTTTCTGTGTCTGTAAATTCTTCTGCTTTTGGCTGATGCTCAATAAGAACCTTTCTTGCAGTGTTCAATAAGTCGGAATGATCTTCGCTTAAGGTATTTTCTGGGGGAATCACATGATAAATTAATTTTGACTCATCTATTTTCTTCAGAATAGTTACCAATGAAACATCATAACCATCTCCGGAAATTTCATACTGGTCAACAATCTCTGCATCTTCAGGCAGATCAGAAATAAGTCTTGTGAATGTAAAATTAGGGATTACATCAGGGCTGAAAATTCTTCCATAGATTTCCCTGTCTCCTTTTCTGTAATCAGAAAGCCAGGGCATTGCTTTTTGTATCAAAACAGTGTTCTCAAGCAGGGAAACGATTCTTTCAATAAGGCTTATGTATCCTGCCTGGTCAATTTTATACCTTGTTCCTATGTTATCGAGGAGTATTCTTGCATTTATCAGGATTTTTTTCATTTCAAAATAAGCTGCAAGTGGGTCCTGCTTTAGCATCATGATGAAAGTAAAAAGCTCATTATATCTTTGCGGGAAAAATTGTTCGACCCCGCCTATTTTTTCTCTGGAAAGCAGTCTTTCTTGCTTTGAAAAGTAATTGTAAAGCTGCGCAATTTCAAGAAGCATTGATGTCTCTTCCAGATTATAATTGTAATTCTTCTGCTGGACAAAAACAACTCTTGAAACATTTGGATTTTCTATAAGTGCATCAATTGTTTTTGCCATAACATCGGGAAGGTCGGCAATATTGGGCACAAATGGGGCGCCAAGGTAATTTATGTAAAGAATGTCCTCTCCACCTTCTCTTTTTGACTCATAACTGCCTATTTTCGCCTCTTGTTCAGCCATTTCAAAAAAAAGCCTGAGATGTTTAAAATTCTTTGTATATTGTAGATGAATATATCGGTAAACACAACAAATTTAAACCGCTTCATGCTCTTCTAAATATGGCAGAAATCCAGCAAAATAATGATTCTTTTTTTGCAGATATAATCATGCGCTTCAGGGATATGGAAGAAAAGCAAAAAATGCTTAGGGAAAGAATCCTTCTTATAGGCCAGAATCTTATTGAAACAAAGGAAAAAACATCTTCGGACATTCTTGAAATAAAAAAGGAGATAGGGGAAATAAAAAGAAATATGGAAAGGCTTGTAGGATTTCTTGAAAGTGCATCTGCCGAATTTTCAAATTTTGCCAGAAAAGAAGATCTTGAATTGCTTACAAAACAGGCAAAAATGTTTCAGCCTTTGGAATTTGTAAGAAAAAAAGATTTAAAAAAATTAAATGACTAATTAAATAATAGAAGATAGGAAAAAGAATAAAAAGAGGAGAATAAAAACAAAAATGAGTGTTTTGGACCAGGTGGTTGAATTAAAAAATAAGGGCGTTTCTGATTCTGACATAATTCAAAAGCTTACAGAACAAGGTACTTCCCCAGCAGATATTACAGACGCTATGAGCAGAGCACAGATAAAAAGTGCTGTTTCAAGCATTGATAATCAAAATGAATCTACAGAGGGAATGGAACATTCAATTCTTGACAATGAAGATGAACCGGACAGACTTCCAACAGAGGGAAACATAAATGATGAAGACCTTATTCCTCCAAAACCAGGAACAGGGTATGGGATACCAGTAATGACTATGCCAGCAATGATAACAAAGGAAATTCCCGGAGAAGAAATGTATGGATCACAAGAAGTTTATTACCCCCAGCAACAGCAGTATCAGCAGTATCCTGAAATGCAGCAGGAGCAGTCGCAACAAAGTTACGGGTACCTGCCAATGGCAGCTCCTGATACAGACACAATGATGGAAGTTGCAGAACAGGTTTTTTCGGAAAAAAATAAGCCAATACAGAAAAAGATTGATGAAATGAATGAATTTAAAGTTCTTACGGAATCGAAAGTTAATTACATTTCAGAAAGGCTGAAAAAAATAGAGAGTATAATTGACAGTCTTCAGGCATCAATTTTTGACAAGGTTGAAAGTTATGGTGATGGTCTTGAATCAATAAAGAAAGAAATGGGGATGATGCAGGATTCATTCGGGAAAGTTGTTAATAATCTTGCAGATAGGGCAGAGGAAAGAGAAACTTCTGCATTCAGGCAGAAAATTCCTGCGCAGCAAACAGTCCCTAATAAAAACAGCCAGGGCAATGTTCTTGTCCAAAAATCAAAAAAGACAATAAGAAAAATTTCCAGAAGATAATTAATTTATGGGGATTTTTGGTATACTGCAGTGTATGGTTTTGCTTTTGGTCCGCTTGAACCTATAACAGCACCTATTGCAATTAGTACTATAAGGGTTATTACTATTCCGGACAAATGTGCATAAATAAAATACATAATGTCTGAAAATCCATAATACCCTGTGCTAGAAAATGAATTTGCAACAATTATAACAAAGACTATTGCTGCTACACTAAGAAGGATGTAATTCATTGAGTTTGGTTTATCTGCTGGCATAAATAGCCCTAGTAAAATTAACATAATCAAAATTACGGAAAGACCAACTCCTAAATTTGGAAATATTTGGGAGAAAAATAAAGGAACAAGCTGGAACTGCAATGAAAGAAGTCCTACAACAAGTGCAATGACTGCATTAAGCCCTTTGTTCTCACCAAAAATATTCACTCTAGACAAAATCCCAAAAACAATCGCGAAAATTAACAAGAAAGGCAGTACATAGCTGAAAACTCCTGCTTGTTCCGCTGTAGCAAGAAGATTTCCGATATCACCTCCGAAAAAACCTGCAAACTGCATGCTCAAAATATGAACGAACATATTACAATTTATCAAATCTTATTTAAATAGTTTTCTAGAATGTGATATAGAAATTGTTTAGGGTATTATTACTTACTCTTGCTTCCACCGATTGCAACAGCCATTCCAATAATTACGACAGCAATAAACGCAAAATTTGTCCAAAAGCTTGAGCTCCAGCTTGAATTGAATAAAAAGTCAAATATATTTGTTGCAATCCCTATTGCCCAAAGTAAGGCAATAACAACTGCGATTGCAACCACAATTCCTATTAATGCCTGAAGTTTTGCCGGAACCTTGGGCGCTTCTCCGGAAATAAATCCCCAAAGCAAAAGTGCTATGAAGACAACAACAATTGCAACAGTAAGGAAAAGTATCAGGTTGCCAACAATTACCTTTGGAAAAACAGCTGCCACAAAAATCAGGCCGACAACAAAGGAAATCATCGCATTAAGTGTGTGTTTGTCGTCACCAAAAACTTTTGTCTTTTCAAGAATTCCGAAAAGTATGAAGAATATTAAAAGGAAGGGAAAGGCAAAGTCGGTAAAAATAGAACTTTGTAGTATTGTTGTCGTTGTCATTTAATATTAAATCCTTATAAGTTATAAAGTGAAGATCTCTATTTAAATATTTTTATGATAAAAATATTTATGGTTTTGCAGAAAATTTTGTGGTTAGAACATTAAATAAGCCATGTTAATAATCAGATTACTCAATTAAAAGAAATGTTTAATTAAAAAATATCTTCCCTTAAGTTCTTGTCTTATTCTTTTTTTCCATAAGAATTATACCAAGTCTTCAGGGACTTCTTCTACTTCTGTCATAGATTCCATTCCGCCAGAAGTAGGCATAGCTGTCTTATTTATGATGAAAACGTCGCTTATTGCTTTGACAAACTGATGCGGGATTATAACCCCCCTTGCTCCGCCAACCAAAGAAACAACATTTCCTCCAACTTTTATCCTCCAACCATCTATTCTGTTATCTTTTAAGTTTGCTTCTTCTACTTCTCCAAAGAATTCACCAGAATCTGTGAAAGCCCTAAGGCCTATAACCTCTGTTATTTTTCTTACTCGCATATAAAAAATTAATAAGAGTTATTTAAATACTTTTCTACGTTTTACTGTATATTAGAAAATTCGTCAAAAAACAGGAAAAAGCCCGAAAAAAATGCAAAATAACAAACTTTATAAGAAAATATTTCGTGTTATAACTATGTTAGGAAAGAGAGAAATCGGAACAATCATTCTTGCTACAGTAGTTCTTGCTGTTACAATAAACTTTTTGAAATTTCAGTCACTTCTTGAGATTCTCCTAGCTGTTTTTGTCATAATTTTGCTGAATGTTGCTGCAAAAAAGATTGCAGCTTACTATCTTGATTCTGAGGCAGAGACAAAAATATGGACTTTCCAAAAATCAGGATATAGAAAGGGGGAATTTTCTTACATGAATATACCTTTGGGAATAATTCTTCCAATAGTAATTTCAGTAATAACGCTCGGAAACATCTTTTGGATGGCTATAACTGTCTTTGATGTAAAGCCAAAGGTTTCAAGGGCAGCAAAAAGACATGGACTGTATTCTTTTTCTGAAATGACAGAATATCATATAGGATTAATTGCTGCAGCTGGCATTTTCATAACTATTGTGGCAGCTGTTGTTGGTTATCTAACTGGATTTTCGACATTTGCAAGGTTAAGCGTATTCTATGCTTTCTTCAACATTCTTCCATTTTCAGACCTTGATGGAAACAAGATTTTCTTTGGAAATACAGTATTGTGGAGCTTCCTTGCAACGCTTGTCTTGATTGGTATTGGCTATGTATTCTTCTTGACTTAATTTTTGGTTAATAAAGTATTTAACGGCTGAATTCTCTTTCTCAAAATGGAATTTTTATCTAATGTCTCACCGAGGGAGTATCAGCAAAAGATTTTTGAGACTTGCGTTAAAAAAAATTGCTTAGTTGTCCTTCCTACTGGTCTTGGAAAAACACTTATTGCATTGATGCTTTCAATTGAAAGGATAAAAAAATTTCCGGGGGAAAAAGTTGTTTTTCTTGCTCCCACAAAACCTCTTGCAGAGCAGCATCTTTTATATTTTAAAAGCAATCTCCCTGAGCTTTTTGGTTCTCTTGAGCTGTTCACCGGAGAAATCTCTCCCGAAAACAGGCAGAAAATTTGGGGTTATGCAGATATCATTTTCTCAACTCCCCAATGTGTCGCAAACGATGTAAGCAAAAGTCTTTATGATTTGGAAAATGTCTGCCTTCTTATAGAAGATGAAGCGCACAGATGCGTTCAAAATTATTCTTATAATTATCTGGCAAGAAAATATATGGAAACCGCAAAAAATCCAAGAATCCTTGGATTAACAGCTTCTCCAGGAAGCGAAGCTCAGAAAATAAGGGACATTTGCAAAAATCTTTCAATAGAAGAAGTTGAGCTGAGAAACAGGCACAGTCAAGATGTTGCCCCGTACCTTCAGGAGCTTGAGTTTGAAAAGGTAATTCTCGATTTGCCTAAAAAATTTCAGGAAATAAACGCATCTCTTCTCAGGCTTTTCCATTCATATATTGATGAGCTGAGAAACAGGAAAGTTTTTTTCGGGTTTCCTACAAAAACAGAGCTGATAAAACTCCAGAAAAAGTTAATGTTCATGATTTCCCAGGGAAACAAGAATTTCAATACACTTTTGGCTTCAAGTGCATGTGCACAGGCAGTAAAGCTTCAGCATGCTATGGAGCTTTTGGAAACACAGACAATGTATGGATTTAACAAATACATGAAAGAACTTTACAGTCAGGCTGCAAAAAAAGAGAATAAAGGAGTAATGAGACTTGTTTCAAAACCAGAGTTTAATTTTGCCTTAATTAATTCTGAAGAGCTCCTGACTAAAAACCAGGAGCATCCAAAAATCCATGCTCTTCGGGAAATTGTCGAGAAAGAGTTCAGGGAAAATGAGAAAGCCAAAATAATTGTTTTCTCCCAGTTCAGAGAAACAGCGAAAATACTTTGCAAAACATTGAATAGTATTTCTGAAGTAAAGGCCAAAGTTTTTGTTGGACAGGCAAAAAAAATTAGCAAGGAGGGGGTATCGGGATTAACCCAGAAAGAGCAGAAAAAAATAATAGAAGACTTTTCAGAGAGAAAAATTAATGTAATCTGTGCAACAAGCATAGGTGAAGAAGGTCTTGACATTCCAGAGGTTAATGTTGTTATTTTTTATGAACCTGTTCCGTCTGCAATAAGGGCTATCCAAAGAGCAGGAAGAACAGCAAGACTAATGAAAGGAAAAGTTATAATGCTTATAACAAGCAAAACAAGGGATGAGGCTTATTTTTATAGTTCAAGGGCAAAGGAAAAAAAAATGGACACTGCAATAGACTCTGTGCGCAAAGGCCTGAATGAAAAAAATAAGTTGAATTTCCAGAAAACATTGAAATAAACAAAAAATGAAAGAAATATTCAACATTTTCCTGAAAAATACACAGAAAGAAAAAATAGCTGAAAGGCCAAGAATACAGGCAGATTATAGGGAAAAAAGTTCTCTTATTATTCCCGAGCTCGTATCTCTTGGTGTTGATTCTGATATTAAAGAGTTAAAAGTTGCAGATTATATTGTTGCGGGGGTCGCAATAGAAAGAAAAACTGTCTCTGATTTCATAAACTCCATGAAAAATGGGAGGCTTGTAAGCCAATTGGAAGAATTAAAGCAATATGAATCCCGCTTGTTGATTGTTGAAGGAATTGATGAGCAGGATCTTTATTCAGATAATATGCCGGAAGAAAATATTGGTATGCATCCAAATTCTGTGCGTGGCTTTCTTCTTTCAATTCTTCTTAATTACAAAACACCGATAGTTTTCACTAAAAATTATGAGGACACAGCAAGATTCATTTCTGTTCTTGCAAAAAAGAAGCCAAGAGAAGCTCCATTGAATGTCACAAAGAAATTTCATGACAAAAAAGAGCAAATGCAGTATATTCTTGAAGGATTTCCAGGAATAGGTCCAAAAACAGCAAAGAAGCTCCTTAAAAAATTCAAGACAATAAGGGAAATAATGAACTTGCCTGAAGAAGAGTTGAGAAAAGAACTTGGAAAGAAAGCAGATAATTTTGTCAGGATAATAAACAGCAGGTATTAATTTTTCTCATTGTTCTAATTCATATTCTTCAATTGTTTCATAAATAGGCCCTGTTTTTTTTAAAATTGATTTTTTAAGTTCAAAACTTTTTACTTTGAATTTTAGTCCATCTGGAATTTCTGTTTTTTTCAGTTCCTCTAAAAAATATTTCTTGTTTTTGACATATTTGACGCGTGCAATTGTTACATGGCTCATAAACTTTTCTTCTTTTTTGAAAATGCATTCTAGTTTTTCGTCAATAATTCTTTGGATATTCTGACAGTTGTCCAATTTGACCCATAGTATCTTGATATAAGAAGATGGGAAAAAACCAATCTCGGATATTTTTGCTTCAAATTTCCCGTATTTAATTTCTCTAAGCCTTCTTTTTACTTCAACAATCTTTTCTTCATCTATTTCCCCAAGAAATTTCAGAGTCAGATGCAAATTTTTCGGTTCAGTCAGTTTTCCTTCAAAACAGGGCAGTTTTTTCTGGACTTTTTCAATTTCTTTCAATAAATTTTCAGGAATGTCTATGGAGATAAATGCTCTTATAAGACCCATTTTTTAGTCAGTTTATTGAATGGGTGGTCTGGGAAAAATCCTGAGCGAGCTTTGTGCAGTTCCATTTGATAAAGAGCAATTAAGAATAATAGTCCCACAAATGAAGCAATTCCAACAATTAAGAAAAGTGTTTTAAAGCCGAGCAAAGCAGCTATTTGCGCTCCAAAATAAGCTGCAATTGCTGTTCCTACACCTATTAAAGTTGTGTAAACAGTGTATTCATACCCCCTGTGTTTTTTGTCCATGTAAAGTACAAAAAGGCTAAACCATGCAGGGTAGTCAAGCGCTGCGCCAAGGCCATAAATTGCCTGTGCAATGTAGATTGTGGTAATATTTTTAGCAAACATATAAATGAAAGGCACGCTTACAATCAGAATTGTCCCAATTACAATAAACACCGCTTTATGGTCATGTTTGTCAATAAAATATTTTGATAATGGTAGCTGAACTGCGGATTTGACAACAAGAAAAATTGTTGTTGCCAATCCTATTGCAACTAAACTTCCTCCTATAAGGCTGGTATTAAGGTATACTGCAAAAATAGGGCTGATTAATCCAAATCCGCTTAGTATAAAAAGGTCTGAGAATATAAGCATTAAAAGTTTTTTGTTCATGAATAAAAAAAATAACTGAAATTTATAAATTATACTAATTCAGATAGGATTTTTGCCCCAAGCGCAACTGTTTCCTTGCTTCCCTGATTTTCAGGGTTTATTTCAACAATGTCTGCCGCTTTCAGGTTTTTTATCTTGTTTATTCTCTGGATGAGATAAATAATTTGTCTGGAACTTAACCCGCCCGGATCGGAAAAAGTTGACGCGGGCGCAAAGGCAGGATCAACAACACCAATATCCAAAGAAAAGTAGAGCTCTTTTCCATGAGAAAACTCCATTATTGTATCGCATGTGTCATCAAGATTATTCAGCAATTGATTAATGCTGATGTTTCTTATTTTGTTTTTATTCAAGAATTCTATTTCCTGATTCTCAAGTGTTCTTACACCAACTGTTAGTACATTTTTTCCGGGAAAACCATTTTCAACAAGATTTCTGAGCCAATTTGTATTATTTGAAAAATCTGATTTTAGGTTTGTGCAGTTTGGTCTTGAGTCAAAGATAATTAAGCAAGGCTCGCTGCCGGAATTCCTGCATTGTTCTAAAAAAGCTCTCCCAAGAGAAAAGCTTATTGAGTGGTCTCCCCCAAGAAATATTGTTTTCTGTTTTTCCTGAAAAATTTCAAGGGCATTTTTATAGATAAGCTTGTTTGTAATTTCAGGATTATTGTTATCAAGATGTATCTCTTCTAAATCAAGCAGTTTGGTATCAATTTGCTTTCCCTGTTCATTAACATGAATTTCCTTTAAAGAATTTAAAATGGCATTTCCGGCTTTTTCACAGCCAATTGTTTTTCCAAGCCCATTTATTCCAGGAACCTTTACAACAAACATTCTCTTGATGAGAAAAAGTTATTTATAAGTTTATCATTCAGGAACAAGCGCAAAAAAGCTGTAATTCTTCCCCTTGACTTTTCCTGCAAGCTTTTTTACATCCCTCATTTTCACATCCCTTATCTTTTTTTCAAGAGCATAAGCTTCTTTTGCATTGCCATTTATCTCATTAAGGAGAAGGTTGCCTAATTGATTATTGGAATCTTCCAGTGAAATCTGGTTATTTCCTATAATCTGCTCCTTAACCTGCAAAAATTCTTTTTCTGGAATATCTCTTGAAATTTTTTTAAATTCTTCCAGAATTATTGTTTTTATCTGGTCAATGTTTTCTTTTTTTGTTCCTATGTAAATAATATTGTATGCGAAGCTTTTGGAGAAATGTGATTCTCCTTGAACAGCATAGGCAAGGTTTCTTTTCTCCCTTATTTCACGGAAAAGCCTTGAAGACATTCCTCCTGCCATTAGGGTGTTTAAAACAAAGGCTGAATGGCTTTTTTTATCATTGGCAAGAGGCACGTGATATGCTAAGACTATGTTTGCCTGGTCAATGCCTTTTCTTTTCTCGGTTTTTGATTCAGTTTTTTTCAGAATTCTAAACTTTGGAACTTCCCCCCTGGTATTGCTAAAGTTTTTTTCTGCAAAGGAAATAATCTTACTGAAATCAGCATCGCCAACAACGCAGAGAATCATATTATTTGGCTTGTATACCCTGTTAAATCTCCTGATTATTTTTTCCCTTGTAGCCGCATGAAGTGTTTTTTCGGTTCCTATTAGGGGGGAGCCAAACGGCTTTTTATAAAGGGTTTTATGTATTTCATCAACAGAATGCAAATGCGGGCTGTCATTATACATTTTTATCTCTTCAAATATAACTTTTCTCTCTTTTTCAATTTCTTTTTCGTCAAAAAGAGGATTTTTTACCATGTCCCCCAGGACTTCAAGGGCAATGTTCAATTTTGAAGATGGCATTTTGCACCAGTAGGCTGTTACTTCTTCATCTGTAAACCCATTAAGTATGCCTCCATTTTTTTCAATTTCCTCTGCAATCATCT
>DAHWUG010000001.1:0-11793 GCA_027334715.1 Nanobdellota archaeon | reverse complement strand
TGCGCGTTTCTTTTGGGGGTGCCCTTGTAGAGAAGATGCTCAATAAAATGAGATATTCCTTTTTCTTCTTCAGATTCGTTCACTCCTCCGCACTTTACTGCAAATGCAACGCTTACAATAGGAAGTTCCCTTTTTTCAAGCAGGACAGTCATTCCATTTTTTAGTATTTTTCTGTAAAATTTTGGGTTCATTATTAAAAAAATATATTCCACTATTTAAAGATTAATAATATCTTAAAAATTAATAAAAAATTATTTATACTATCTTAAAATAAAATCCAAGTCCTAAAACCAGTATAACAATTAAGGTGATTACAAGCCATTTTTTCCATCCACTCTTCTTTTGTTCTGGCATTGGCTGCTCTGCTTGTATTGGCTGTTGTGGATTAGGCTGGGGCATTTGGGGTTGAATTTTTTGCTGAACATTCTGCCCTGCAGGTTGCATTGTATTTTGCTGAGCCATAATCTAGTAAAAATAAAGGTTGTATATAAATTTTACTTTCTGAAGATGACATATCTCTCATGCCCCATTTCAAAATTGCCTATAATTTCAAAGTTCTTCTTAATAAATTCAAGAAGCCATGTTCTTTTAGCGGCGAATTTCTTTCTTTTTATCATGCTTTCTGTGGCAAAACTGATAACTACTACTTCGGCAAGTGGTGAAATCTCTGAAATGAGGGTTTTTGAGTAATTTCTGTCAAGCATTTCTAAAGAATCAACAATCTTGAACAAAAAAATAACTCTCTGCTCCGGTGTCTTGCTGATGATTTCTTTTAACTTATCCAAATCAAACAGGCTCATATGAATTGCCTTGGCATTTAACTTGTTTTTTCTAAAATATTCATTCATTTGGGTAATTAGCTGACCTATCGCCTCAATGCTAGTATAATCTACATCAAAACCTATTTTTTTGAATATTTTATATGAAAAGCCATTAACACCTGCACCTAAATCAATGATACTGACCTTTTTGCCAAAACCATTCAATATTTTTTTATAAATCTCTTTGTAAAATCCAAGCCTTTCTCTTGTTGAAAGATGTTTCCTTAAAATCCATTCCTCTCCCTTATTTTTCAGGCTAAGCAGTTTTTTGCTAAGAAAAGCACCAAAAACCCTGTGCAAAAGTTCACGTGTAAGCCTTATTTTTTCTTCTTCACTTGTCTGCCTTTTTTCAAAATGTGAAAATGCTTTTTCAACATCTTCCTCTGGAAGCTGGGAAAACTCTTTCTTGGAAATTATTTTTTGGTATAATTCTTTCTTCATTAAATTTTTAAGTTCTTTGTATTTAAAAGTTGTACCTTAAAATGCCCATAAATGCACATCCGGAATACATGGCTGCTCAAAAAGAATACTTAATGGCCCAAACACTGGAAGAAAAAATAGAGAAACTTAAGAAAATGATTTCTGCGGCTCCAAAGCATAAAGGGGGGGAAAATTTAAGGGCACAATTAAGAGCAAGACTTAAAAAATTTCTTGAGCAGCAGGAAAAAACAAAAAAGTCAGGAAAAGGAAAGCAAGGAATAAAAAAAGAAGACATGCAGGCAGTAATTGTCGGTTTGACAAATTCTGGAAAATCAACTCTTTTATCTCTTCTTACAAATGCTGTTCCTGAAAAAAGTCCATACCCATTTACTACAAAGTCCTCTGTTATAGGGATTATGAAGTATTCTGGGGTTAACATTCAAATTATAGAGGTGCCCTCTGTAAAATCAGAATTTTATGACAGGGGTCTTGTTAACAGTGCTGACTCAATAATTATTCTTGTGAACACCCTTGAACAAATAAGCGAAATAGAAAAAGAATTGCAGAGCTCAGTAGGAAAAAGAATAATTGTCTTTAATGTAATAGACAAAAACACAGATTTGAGGAAGCTTGAAGCAACAATGAAAACAAGGAGAATTGAACCCCTGATAATAAATACAGAAACTGAAGAGGGTTTGGAACAGCTTAAGGAAAATATTTTCAAAAGCTTCGGAAAAATAAGAATTTTCACGAAAGAGCCAGGAAAGGAAAAATCGGAAAAGCCTTTTATTTTCAATTCAAACACAAGTGTTAAGAATGTTGCGGAAAAAATATTCAAAACAATGACAAAGATTAAGGAAACAAGAATTTGGGGGCCTAGTTCAAAATTTCCAGGGCAAATTGTTGGTTTGAATCATGAGTTGAAAGATTTGGATGTTGTAGAGTTCAAGACCCACTAAAAGTTAAGAATATGCTTTTTCTGTAAGTTTTTCAAGCTCTGTCCTGTGCTTGTATATTGGCTGTAAAAGAGATGTAATCTCATCAGCAACGCTGTTTTTTAGGTCAAGAGGGTGAATTTTTTGGTCAATAAAATCTTTCTCAATTTCTTCATAAGAATAATAAATCTTATCTCCACCATGCTCTTTTTTTCTTTTTATTACAAAGTTTTCGTTCTTGTCTTTTTTTATTGTCATGATAACATACTTAAGGAAAGCCATCAAGCCATTATCAGGGTTACCTGCAATACATTCTGCACCTTGTATTTTCAATTTCACTGTTTTTTCATCATCAAGCAAATCTATCTTTGATTTTGGGTCAGAGGCAGACATTTTTTTTCCAATCAAGCCAGGAATTAAAGGATTCATTATTTCTATTCTTCTATTATATCCTATTTTAGGAAGGTATTCACGGGCAAGAACCATTATTTTCCTTTGGTCTGTCCCGCCAAGCTGTGCGTCAACTTCAAGATATTGTTCATCTACAGCCTGCATGAGGGGGTATATTATCCCGGAAAGTTTTGGATTATCCCCCATTTTAACAACATCGGATGCTGCCTTATGGGAATCATGAACAGAAACTTGAGAAGACATCTGAAGTATATCATACATATACTCTGGTTTTAATTCAAGCTCACTTCCCCTAACAATCTGAAGTTTTTTAATATCAACACCTATTGCTTGGATAAGCAAAGGAATTATTTTTTTGTAATACTCATATCTTTTTTCAAGAATAATCCAAGGAACGTTGTCTAATGCTGCATGTAAATCAGCCAGAAAAATTTTAACCTTAAATCCAGCTTTAAGAAAATCAGCTATCTTCAATGCAGGCAAAAAATATCCTACGTGGGGTTTTCCTGTAGGGGCAGTTCCCCAGTAAATAACAGGCTCTTTTTTCTTTTTTAGTAGATTCATCAACTCTTCCTCTGTTATTATTTCCTCCGTATTTCTCTTTATCAGCTCGAATTTTTCGTCAATGCTCAAACTAGTATCCATTATCACACAAAAAATTAAGAATTATTAAACCTTTTTATTTTATGCTTATTGAGATAATTATCTTTCTATTTTTAGGTACGTGTGCGGGAATAATAACAGGCTTGATGCCTGGAATTCATATAAATCTGGTAGGTGCTCTCCTTGTTTCTGCTTCAGCTTCTTTTCTCTTTTTCATATCCCCCATACCTTTAATTGTTTTTATAACCTCAATGGCAATAACCCATACCTTTCTTGATTTCATTCCTTCTGTTTTTCTTGGGTGCCCGGATTCTGATGCAGTTCTTTCTGTGCTTCCTGGCCACGAGCTTCTTAAGGAAGGGAAGGGCCATGCGGCAGTTATGCTCACTGCATATGGTGGTCTGGTGGCCGTTATGCTCACTGTTCTTCTTGCATTTCCAATAATCTTTATCGTGGAAAAAGTTTACCCGCTTGTCCAGAAATTCATTCCATACATACTAATTGGGGTATCTTTAATTATGATTTTTTCAGAAAGAAAAAAATTCTCATCTATTGTTGTTTATGCCCTTACAGGGATTCTTGGATATATAATCTTGAACATGCATGCTCTTAATGAACCCCTTCTTCCTTTGCTAACTGGATTGTTTGGCGCATCAAACCTTCTTCTTTCGATAAAGACAAAAACCAAAATTCCAAAACAAACGCTGGAAAAAGAAAGAACAGACATGAAAAAGCCCATTTTGTCTTCTCTGATTGCATCCCCTTTATGCGGTTTTCTTCCGGGATTGGGAAGCGGGCAAGCTGCAATTTTAGGGAATACAATATCAAAAACAGACAAAAGAGGATTCCTTGTTCTGCTGGGTGCAACAAATGTTCTTGTGATGAGTTTTTCTTTTATTTCTCTTTATGCAATATCAAAAACAAGAACAGGCGCAGCTGCCGCAATACATGGGTTAATTGGGACTGTTTCCGGAAATGTTCTTGCTTTGATTCTTTTTATTGTTCTAATTTCTGGAATAATCTCTTTTTTTCTGGCAGAAAAACTTTCCGCTTTTTTCTCCGGAAAAATAAACAAAATAAATTATACTAAACTTTCACTCATAACCTTGTTCATTCTTGTGGTTGTTGTATTTTTAATTTCTGGATTTCTGGGTTTTTTTGCATTCATAATTGCAACATTCACTGGAATTTACTGCATTTCTCTTGGTGTAAGAAGGACAGGAATGATGGGATGCCTTTTGTTGCCTACAATAATTATTTATCTGACAATGTAAAATTAAGAATAAGTTCTCAGAACCATCTCCCTAAATTTTCCTGTGACTCAATTTCTTTTCCAAAAAGAGAGTCAATGTGCCTTTTTGTCAGTTCTAAAGACTGCTTTATATAAGAAGAAAGATTGTACTTTTTTGCCAGATTCAGGGCAGGTTCTAAATATTTCTTTATTCCTCCTTCATTTGTTGTAAAAATTATTCTTCCGCCACATTTCGGGCAAACTCCGGTTAAGGGTGGTCTTCTCATTATTTCATTGCATGCAACGCATCTAAATTCCTGCATTGAAAACTTTCTCAAGTTACCCCTCATATCCCTTAAGAAATGCCTTTCAATTATGAGCCTTGCTGTTTCACTGGTGTTTGCGGCTCTTATTTTCTCAACAAGTTCCATTTGATGGTTAACCTTATCCTGCATTGTCTCAAGAAATTTGTAGCTTGAGCATGTAACGCCTTCATTGAAGTTTTCAGTATTGTGCGTAAAAAAAATGTTTTGAAATGGATCTTCTCCATCTTTCAAAACTTTTCTGACATCCTTTATAGAAATTTCAGAAGAGTGTTTTCTTTCTTCTGCAAGCCTGTATAGCTCAATAGGGTACTCTTTAACAAGTTCAAAATCCATTATCTGATCATCAACTTCTCCCGCGTCAATCTTTGCATTAAGGACAAGGGGGGAATCCTGGTTTCCTCCTCTATGTTGTGGAAGAAATTCCCTTGAGAAATTTATCAGGACATCTCCTAAAAGCATTATGGCTGCCTCATCGCCATCGCAGTCTCTTCTGATTGCAGCATGCATGAAAGGACTTGCAAACATTCCCAGGGTGTTTGAGAATCCAATAATTCTGCATACAACACCTGCGCAGTTATGGGGGGCAATACATACGCCAATTTTTCCGACAAGATCTTCTCTCTTTCTTACATTGTAAATTGGCTCCATCCTGTAAAGTTTTACAAGCATATCATCTACAAAATGGCATATTCTCATAAAAATATCATCAGCTCTTCCATCAGGTGATTCAGGGGAGCTTGGAAGAAGAATATCATGCGGCATTAATTCTAAAATCTGATTATCATTAACAAGTTCTTCACCATTGATATCTTTGTCATAGCCAATCTCCCTTAGTTTCTCAACATTAACACCTATTTCCTTTGGCTTGAAAGCAACTAACGGCATTTCTGTTGCATCGAATCTTATTGTCCCATCTTTGTTTACCTGCAAGTCAAACATTGCCCTTAAAATTCCCTTGCTCAAATTTTCAACAATATGCCCCTCTGACATTGTTCCCCTTACCCCCTTGATTAAGGGGGGTATTTCTCCGCTTGACAGCCCAAGCTTTTCTTTTGCACTCTCAAAATAATGATTCATGTCTATTGAATTGTTTGAATATGAAAAAGAATTTTTATGCTGCTCACATTTCTCAGTTTTGATGGCCCCACACTCTGCACAATAAAATCTTTTTTTGCTTTTTTCACCACAGGTCTCGCATGTTCTGTAAATTGTTTCCTTATTGCATTTTTCGCAGTGATAAATGGGAAAAACGCTTGAAACTCTTCCATTTTCTACAGCTGACTGAAAACTTCTTAATCTCCCGCCTTCTTCCCCTACAGGAAAAAGCACATTAGGGCTTCCGGTAAGCTTTCTTAGCTTTGCTTTTTCAGGTCTGCCCATCCTTGCACCAATGAAATCTCCTGCCTTGTTTCTTATATTAAATTCAGATACAGAATTAATGATCTCCAAAACACCAAAATTTTGATTCTCAGAAGTTGTCCTTTTTATTTTTTCAGAATAATCATCAATAGTCTGTTTCAATTCCTTTTCTTCACCGATTATATTAAATTCAATTCCAAGATTTGCGAACAATGCCTTGCTATTCTCTTGGTTGATTATAATATTTTCTATTAAAAAGTCATGTTCAACTCCAAGGAGCTCAAGTGCTCTTTTTCCTTGGCTGAATTTCTCTTGATCTGATTTTGTGAAAGGGAGAATTATTTTTTTGTTTGTTTTTCCCTGCTTAAGCCAGTCTATCAAATTAAGAATCTGCTCTTTTGAGATTTCTGTCCAATAGAATATATACTTTGGATGAAGTGATATTTTCTCATTGTTGCTTATTTCAAGAGCTTCCTCAAAATCAACTTTGAAAGGATCAATTTTCCTTTCAAGTTCGGGATTTTTTTCCCTTAATTCAAGCTTCCAAAATTCTTCAACATATCCTGGTTTCAAAAGATTGGCATTTCTGTTTGCAACATCACTAAAAGGAAAAAGAAGGTCTCCAAGATAGATTATTTCCTCAACATCTGGATATAATCTCTTTGCTTCTTCTCTTGTGGTTATTTTTTTCACAGAGCCATTGTAAAGCTTGACAATTGGTCCGTCTATTGAATCGCAAACCGTGACAATGCACCCCTTTGTTGGCTTCTCGAGTTTTAGCTGCGTCCCTATTGCAATAAATTCATCTGTTATTTCCATTGTTGCAGGATGAATTGATGTTGCGCTAAAGCCGGAAACTCTTCCTCTTCCATATCTGAACCTAAATGCCCCTGATTCAGAAGGGTGCCCAAAAACAGGCCTGCCAGCAACTAAATCCTGAATATATGTCGGAGAAGCATCTGTTTTTCCCAGATCTCTTTTTTCATGAAGCTTAACATATTCATCCAAAAATCCCCAGTCACTTAACTTGAAACCTTTTTTCTTAAGTGAAGAAATGTATCTTGCAATTTTTTTTGCTTTTTGGGCAATACCTTCTCCCATGACAAGGCAGAAACCACCCCTAACTAAGTTTGTTTCTATTCTTTCAAGATTTTTGTAGTTTGATACCTCAATTGT
The DNA here is from genome assembly GCA_027334715.1 of Nanobdellota archaeon. Taxonomy (GTDB): domain Archaea; phylum Nanobdellota; class Nanobdellia; order Pacearchaeales; family GW2011-AR1; genus ASMP01. Next base: position 4,511 of record DAHWUG010000001.1, on the reverse strand, counting down.
TTCAGAAGGCTCGCCATTTATTTGAATTGGAATGTGTTTTGCAAGGAATTTAGCTTCTTCATCTGTCGGCATATACTGAAGATTGGTAACTCTTTCATGGTAATCATGCAATTCAACAGAACTTCTTTTTATTTCATCTTCCGTGGGGTCATATTTAGAATATCCAAAGAGTTCACGCAGATAATCAACAATAACCAATGAAAAGGCAGCTCCTGAACCTCCCGCACTTCTTATTGGTCCTGAATAATAAGGGCTAAGATACTCTTTTCCATCTCTTGTTTTGCATATTTTTATTTCAGTCAATCCTTCTATTGGGCTTGAAACAACTCCAAGAGTTATGTATGCAACCCCTATTCTTGCTCCCGCTTCTATTGATTCCTTCAGGCTGGCAAACTTGCAGAATTTCTGTTTTGAAATTTCTTCTGCAATTTGTAAACATACAGCAGGGTCAAGTTTTCCATATTTTTTTTCAAGTTCAATCATTCTTTCAACAATTCCAGAATCCATCATCTGTGGATAAAGTGTTGAGATTAAGCCAACTACCTTTTCAGCAAGACTTCTTGCAAGCGGAATTTCAACCTTATCCTGCGGGTCAAGCCCTTTTGCTCTTGCTTCTTCTGCAACCTTATAAATTTTTTTTGTTTCCGATTCTATATTTTTAAAGTATTGTTGGGTGTTCATTTTTTATTGTAATAACTGTACTAACTGCTGCAATTCCTCAACTCTTTCTACTTTTGGGTGAAGTTTCTCCATTATATTCCACGGTCTTGTGATAAGAATAGTCCTAATTCCCTGTTCAGCACAATCATTGGCATATTTTACAGCATCTTCAATCATAACACCATAACCTCTCTGAATACAAACATCTGATTTTTCTCTTTTTTTTCCATTTCCATTATAATAGCCCGTGAAATGGACTTCTGAAAAAATATTTGGAAAATTAGAATTTAAAGAATTTGTAGTAATTCCCGAGGTAGAATCCGGTCTTGAGGTAATACATCCTAAAAAATGGTTCTTTCTTAAATTTGTAATGACTTTTTCAGCTCCGGTTATTATGGGCAAATTCCTAAAAGACAGTGTGTTATAAAAATCATTCATATCTTTTCTAAATTTTTCATCAGATATTCCTGTCTTTTCAATTATTTCTGCATAATTATAGCATGTTACATTTCCTGTACAAAATTCAGTTTTATGCCTTCTGTTATAAAATTTAAGGAAAGGTGTATTAAAATCAAAAATAACTCCGTCTAAATCAAACGCAATTTTCATTTTAGATTTTCACTTCCTTCTTATGCATCAGCCTTTCATGCTCTTCTTTAATGTCAAAATCAAGGATTTTAACTTCCCTTGTCTTAAGGTTAAGTGAAGGGACCTTGCAGAAGTCTAGGGAAATACCTTTTCTTTTCTGGTATTCTGTTTCTTCTTCCCACCCAGATCCAGAAATAATCATAACATTATTGTAATAGGTAACAGCACATTTGTGTATATGCCCTGAAACAAATATATCTGGAATTTTTTTGATTATCATCTCATCTTTTTCAGATGGGCACATTTGAATTGATGAATAAGTGGGCGCGAGATGCCTGTTTTTAAGAAGATATGTCATTATTTTTTCAGGTTCATTAAGGGATTTTTTCATAAGGCTTGGAATGTTATTTGCATAAAAAGGATAAGAAAAGCCGTGATAAGTCAAGATATCAAATCCAGAAAAGTTTTTTCCCGAACCAATATTAACATAAGATGGATTTCCCGTTAAAGTTACATTTTTCAGATTGTACAATGGCCAGGAATATTTCTCATCGAGCATTGGCTGGGGTTCCATCAGCCTGACACCATCATGGTTTCCTGGAGAAATAATAATTTTGATGCTACGCCTTATTTTGCTTAATATTTCTGCAAGTCCCTGAAATTGTGCCTCTAAATCTTCAATTTTTAGATCCTTTTGCTGCCCAGGATAAACACCAACGCCTGCAACAGCATCTCCATTTATGAAAAGATATTTTATTTTCTCCGCCTCTGCAGGCTTTCCTCCTTTGCCATTCAAATAATCTATGAATTTCAGAAAGCTGTCTTCCATAAAAAGTTTGCTTCCATAATGTATGTCTCCAATAAACAAAGCACTTTCTTCAAAGGGGGAATGTTTTCTTTCTGGAAGGAATATATCTGGAAAAATGACATCATTTGCAAAAAATATTTCTCTGTCTCCAAAACCTGTGAAGCCGATTACGCTATCAAGCGAGATTTCATCCGCTTTTTTATAAAGTTCCTCTTTTCCCTGGCTGACAAGAACCTTTATTTTTCCTGTAAGATCTTCAACCTCAAAAATAATGTTTTTGTTTTTTGTTATTCTTTTGTCAGAAATCATCCCGATTATTGAGACTTTCTGCCTTGTTTTCGAAAGTTTGTTTATTGAAATAAGCCCTTCAAGGTCAGGATGCTCTTGCAACATTTCTTTCATTTCCAGAATCCTGTTTCTCATCGTCTTGACAAAGTCATCAACTTCTATCTTTTTCTTGAAAGATGGTGTTTTTGACAGTACAACAACCTTTGATTGTTTATCTAATTCGCCAGGATTTACTATAACATAATTATTGACAGGATTTTGGGAAATAAGTGCACTTTCTTTTGAAATTTCTATCTGCAAGCCCAGTTTTATTTTAAGCATTTCCAATTTTGCTTGGTTTTCTTTTGGCAGCTCAAGAAAGAATTCGCTTACCTGTTCTTTGTTTTTTTCAAGAATGTCTTTTGTTATAATTCTTTTTTGAGTATACCTCTGAATTCGGTCTATGATGAGTTTAACAGATTCATTATCTGCAACTTCGCTGAATATGCTCAGGACTTCCGGATCCAAAAGCAAGCCCCTATCTATACAAAATTTTAGGATTTCTTTTGTGTCCATTTTATTTTGTTAGTATAAAATTAATTGTATCTCAAAGACTCTTCAATAATTTCCTTTGCCTTCTCAACTATTGGCTTTGCGATTGCAAGTTTAATTTCCCTCATTCTTCCCCCTCTCCCCTTTGAAACAACCCTTACATTAATTATGCCAAGCATGTCAAATTCCTGTATAATGTCTGAAACACGCCTTTGTGTCAGTATTTCTGCCTTGTTTTTCAGGCAAACTTCCTCGTAAAAGCTGTAAACATCTCCTGTAAAAACAGGATTGCTATTGTTTTTTTCAGATAAGTTTATTATAGAATGAAGGACATATTGAAACTGTTTGGGTTCTGTCTTTATTACATCAAGAATTTTGTCCCTTTCTATTTTAGTATTTGCCTCATCAAGGTATTTCATCATTATCTTTTTTGAATTGTCCCTTTCTGCAATCTCACCAGCAATTCTCAGCAAATCCAAAGCACGCCTCGCATCTCCGTGCTCTCTTGCTGCAAAAGCGGCGCATTTTGCAATAACACCTTCCTGAACAACTTTTTCTTTGAATGCCGATTCAGATCTTTTATTGAGAATTTCCTGGAGCTGAAGGGCATTATACGGCGGAAAAACGATTTCCTCTTCTGAAAGCGAGCTTCTTACCCTTGGGTCAAGATTGTCTAGAAATGTAAGGTCATTGCTTATCCCAACAATGCAAATTTGTGATTTTGATAGTTCAGAGTTAAGTCTTGTTAAATTGTAGAGAAAATCGCTTGAAATCTTTTTCACAGCTTGATCTATTTCATCCAGAATAAACACAAGAAACTGCTTTTCTTTGTCAATCATTTCTATAAACTTGCTGTAAACTGTTTCTGTTGGAAGCCCCGTATTAGGCACTTCTCCCCCAAGTTTTTTTATCATTTCTGCAAGAATCCTGTATTCTGTGTCAGAAACTTTTTTCAGCTTGCAGTTTAAGTATTCTATTCTTAAATTAAAATCGCTGTCTTTCTTAGCCCTTTTCAAAAGTTCGTCTCTTACATAAAGAATTGAAAGTGTTTTTCCTGTTCCTGTTTTTCCGTAAAGAAAAAGATTGCTTGTTCTCTCCCCCCTTAATACTGGTGCAAGTATTGAAGCAACTTGTTTTATTTGCTCTTCTCTATGTGGAATTTCTTCAGGCCTGTAATTGCTCTGTAGAATGGATTTGTCTTTGAAAATCCGGTTTCCATCGAATGATTCAAATATTTTGTCTAATTCTGCTTTCATTTTTTTGATTTCTTTGTTTGTTTTCTTTTCTTATACCCCACACGTATGTTTCTTGTGGAAAAGTTATATATAAAATATTTTGTAACGGAAAAAATTTAATTCTTTTTATAAACACTTATGACTACTGATAAAGAAGAACGCCTCAATTTCATGTGGAAAATGATTTTTTCTTCGTTTTGTTGATTTAAAATGTCATATTCCTTTAAAAAAGTTGATTAAGAATAATAAATAGTATTAATTTGGTTAAATATTAATAAAATATAATAAATTAAGGATAATATAATTAATATATATAATATATAATATAAATTTTTTTAAATAAATAATATAAATTAAAAAATTATATTTTTCTTTTTAAACATTTCTATAAGAAATAGGGG
>DAHWUG010000010.1 GCA_027334715.1 Nanobdellota archaeon | reverse complement strand
CAAATTTTGGAAATACTTGAAGAAGATTTAATCTAATTTTTTTAATCTCTCCACCAACCTCTAATGCACCAGAGTACCTCTAATGCTTAGTTTTCAATGAAATCTAGGCCCATTTTAATATATTTTGTTAGAATTATTGTTTTCTTCTTTTATACAGTGTTCCGCACCGTTTGCATAAAATATAGTGTGGTGTGACTATATGCAGTGTCCTTCTTCTGCATTTAGCACAGTAATTGAAATGCTTTCTTCTTAGTTGTTTGAATGGCATTAAAAATACCTCTTGAATTTTCTGAATAAACTATGAATACTCCAACCGATAAGGAAACCTATTATTACCCACCAGATATAAAATGAAAAATTATAGAATAACCAGTCTTTAAAATCTAAAAATACATTTGGCATTTGTATAATAGAAGTAAGCCACCCATTTTCAAATTGAAATAATAAAAATCCTAATATTGCTCCTAAATAGCTTCCCCACATCTTGAATGGTATATTGTTAACTTGTCGGGACTTTTATAATTAAAAAAATTAAAATAATTCGTTTGGGTTAAAATCAGATTTAAGC